>CANHCJ010000172.1 GCA_947458025.1 Rhodospirillales bacterium
CCACCTCGCCACCGCCTCCTCCACCGGCCTCGCCCACTGCACCGCCACCCTGGCCAAGGGCACGCGCGACCGGGCCGGGGAGGAAGACCTCACCACCCGCACGATCCTGCTCTGGCTCGCCCAGGCCTGCGGCGTGGCGGCCCCCTCGCCCGCCGCCCTGCTCGGCCCCGGCGACACCTTCGCCACCACCACCCCGGCCGAGGGCGACGCGATCGACCTGCTGCTGGCCGGCGCGCACCCCCGCGTCACCGCCCAGCCGGACGGCCAGCTCACCCTCGCCGCCCCGCCGCCCCCGGTGGTGCTGCCAGGCTCCTTCAACCCGCTCCACCACGGCCACGAAACCCTGGCCCAGCTGGTGCAGGACCTGCGCCAACTGCCGGTGGCCTACGAGATCTCCGTCACCAACGTCGACAAGCCCCCGCTGCCCGCCGAAGTGGTGCGCGGCCGCGTCGCCCAGTTCGCCTGGAAGGCCCCGGTCGAGCTCACCAGCGCGCCCACCTTCCTGGAGAAATCCCGCCTTTTCCCCGGCGCCATCTTCGTGATCGGCGTGGACACCGCCGAACGCCTGGTCGCCCCGCGCTACTACGGCCACAGCGAAGCCCGCATGCACGGCGCGCTGGAGGAAATGGGCCAGGCCGGCCACGAATTCCTCGTCGCCCCCCGCGCCGCCGAAGGCAGCCTGCGCACCCTGCGCGACGTGCAGGTGCCGGGTCGCTACGGGGACCTGTTCCGCGAGATTCCGGAGTTCCGGGTGGATGTTTCGTCCACGGAGCTGCGGGCGAAAAGGAAGTAAGCGGTTCTTTTTTGAAAAAAAGAACCAAAAAACTTTTCCCCGTTTGGACCGAGCCTCTCCGCATCAATGTGGAAAGTCTTTTTGCTTCTTTTTCTTCAGAAAAAGAAGAAACCTTCCTTGCCTTACCTCTCGCCCAGTGCCCGCAAATCCCTGCCGCCGTGATACACCGCGAGGATATCCACGGTGGTCTCGCCCACCCGATAGACGATCGCCGCTCGCCGTTCGAATCCGAGCACACGCAGGCCCGGGCCAAGCTCCTCGTCGGCCCGGCCCATCAGGGGAAACTGGCACAGGCCCCGGCAGGCCTCCTCGATCCGGGCGAGATACCCTCCTGCGCGCGCATCCCCTGCCTCGCGCGCGATCCAGTCGCGAAGCCGCGCAAGGTCGGCCCGGGCATCGGGGTGGAAGCGGAGGCTACGCGCCACGTGGCCCGGGTTCGCGCAGCCCCGCGAAGGCCTCGTCGGCGCTCAGCCAGGGGCCGTCATGGGCCGCGCGCCGGGCGAGATCGGCGCGAAGCTCGTCGCGCCGCCCTGCCACGGCGTCGTCATCCAGCAGTTCCAGCCCGGCCCGCACCACGTCGCTTGCAGTCCGGAAGCGGCCGCTGGCGACCTGCCGTTCGATATATTGCGCCAGCTCGGCATCCAGCATGACCTGCGGCATGCGCCACTCCTCACGCGTCTGATTCGGCTATCCTGCCATAGCCGGGGCGCCGGAGGCTACGCCGGCACCTTCGCGAACTCCTCCGCCCGCCAGCAGCTCACCAGGTGCCCCTCCTCCACCGGCGACAGCACCGGCGGGGCGCTGCGGCAATGGTCCGTGGCATGCGGGCAGCGCGGGTTGAAGGTGCAGCCGGGCGGCGGGTTCAGCGGGCTCGGGATCTCCCCGCGCGCCTTCTCCCGCGCCAGCCCGCGCGTCAGCGGATCGGGGATCGCCGCGATCAGCGCGCGGGTATACGGGTGGCGCGGCTGCTCGAAGATCTCGCGCCAGCCGCCGGTCTCCACGATGCGCCCGAGGTACATCACCGCCACCCGGTCGCTCATGTGCTCCACCACGCCGAGGTCGTGCGAGATCATGAGGTAGGAGAGCCCCATCTCCGCCTGCAGCTCCAGCAGCAGGTTGATGATCTGCGCGCGGATGGAAACGTCCAGCGCGCTCACCGGCTCGTCGCAGATCACCAGCTTCGGCTTCAGGATCAGCGCGCGCGCGATGCCGATGCGCTGGCGCTGCCCGCCGGAGAACTCATGCGGATACAAATCCGCCTGATCCGGCCGCAGCCCCACCTGGCGCAGCATCTCCGCCACCCGGTCCGCCACCTCGCCGCCATTGGTCACGCCGTGCAGCCGCAGCGGGTCGGCCAGCGTGCGCCGCACCGTCTGGCGCGGGTTCAGCGAGGCGTAGGGGTCCTGGAACACCATCTGCACGGTGCGGGCCACTTCCAGCCGGTCGGCCTCGCTGCCCACCGCCTTGCCGTCCAGCATCACACGCCCGCGCGTCGCATCCACCAGCCCGAGCACCGACAGCGCCAGCGTGGACTTGCCGCAGCCGGATTCCCCCACCAGCCCCAGGCTCTCGCCCGGCTTGATCGACAGGGTCACCCCGTCCACCGCCCGCAGCATCTGCGGCTTGCTGAACAGCCCGCCGCCGATCGGGAAGTGAACGGCCAGGTCCTCGATCGAAAGCAGCGCCTGGTCAACCATGATGGTGGCACCTCACCAGCGAGCCATCGCCCAGCGCCTCAAGCTCCGGCACCACCTTCACGCAGATCTCCGTCGCCCGGCTGCAGCGCGGGTTGAAGCGGCAGCCGCCGGGATAGGCGGTGATACCCGGCACCACGCCGGCGATCTCCATCAGCTTGCGCCGCCCGTGCTGCGCGCGCATGCCCAGCCGGGGCAGGGAGGCGACAAGGCCCTGGGTGTAGGGATGCTGCGGGTGGTTGAAGATCTGCTCGCTGTCCTGCTGCTCCACGATCCGCCCGGCATACATCACGCACACCCGCCGGCAGATGTCGGTCACCAGGCCCAGGTCGTGGCTGATCATCAGGATCGCGGTGCCGCGCGCCGCGCACAGCTCCTTCATCAGGTCCACGATCTCCGCCTGCACCGTCACGTCCAGCGCCGTGGTCGGCTCGTCGGCAATCAGCAGGTCGGGCTCGCAGGCGAGCGCGATGGCGATCATCACGCGCTGGCGCATGCCGCCGGAAAGCTGGTGCGGATAGTCCTTCGCGCGCCGCCCCGGGGCCGGCACCTTCACCTGGGTCAGCGCCTCCACCGCCTTCTGTTCGGCCTCGCGCCAGCTGGCACCCTGGTGCAGCACGAACATCTCGGCGATCTGCCGCCCCACCGGCTTCAGCGGGTTCAGCGCCGTCATCGGCTCCTGGAAGATCATCGCGATCCGCTTGCCGCGCAGCGAGCGCAGCTCGGCCGCCGGCAGGTTCTGGATCTCCTGCCCCGTGAGGCGGATGCGCCCCCCCGCCAGCCCCAGCGGCGGCTTCAGCAGCCCCATGATCGACAGCGCGGTGATCGATTTCCCGCACCCGCTCTCGCCTACCAGGCCCACGGTCTCCCCGCGCGCGATCTCGAAGCTCACGCCCTCCACCGCCGGGAAGCTGCCGGCATCGGTGGAAAGCGCGATGTGCAGGTCCTCCACCTGCAGCAGGGGCTGTGAAGCGCTCATCGACGGCTCCGGCTCTGCGGGTCCAGCACGTCGCGCAGCCCGTCGCCGAGCAGGTTGAGCCCGAGCACGGTCAGGAAAATCGCCAGCCCCGGAAACAGCGAAAGCCACGGCGCGGTGGTGATCGTCTCGCGCGCGTCGGACAGCATGGAGCCCCAGGAAGGCGAGGGCGGCCGCACGCCCAGCCCCAGGAACGACAGCGCCGCCTCGGCCAGGATCGAGCCGCCCATGCCCAGCGTGGCGATCACGATGATCGGCCCCAGCGTGTTCGGCAGGATCTGCGTGAACATGATCCGCATGTCGCCATAGCCCAGCACGCGCGCCGCCTGCACATAGCCCTGGCTCTTGATCGCCAGCGCCTGCGCCCGGCTGATGCGGCAGGTATAGCTCCAGTTTGTCAGCCCCAGCGCGATCATCAGGCTGGTCAGCCCCGGCCCCAGGATCGCCATGATGGCGAGCGCGAAGATCAGCGACGGAATGGCCAGCATCAGGTTGGTCAGTCCGTTGACGAAATCGTCCCACCACCCGCCCCAGTAGCCGGCGGTCACCCCCAGCGTGGTGCCGATCGCGGTGTTGATCAGCTGCGAGCCGATGCCCACGGTCAGCGAGATCTGCGCCCCGTACATCACGCGGCTGAAGATGTCCCGCCCCTGCTGGTCGGTGCCGAACCAGAACTCGCCGCTCGGCGGCAGCTCCGCATTCATCAGGTTCGCGTCCATGATCGGGTCGGTGTGCGCCAGCCACGGGCCGAACACGCCGACGAACAGGGAAAGCAGCGTCAGCCCGCCGCCGATGGCCAGGTTTGCGCGGAGCTTCATCAGGTGTACCGGATCCGCGGGTCGATGAGCTTGTAGGCGATGTCCACCGAGGTGTTGATTACCAGGAAGAACATCGTGATCACCAGGATGCAGCCCTGCACGGCGGGGATGTCGCGCTGGAACACGCTGTCCACCAGCAGCGAGCCCACGCCCGGCCAGGCGAACAGCTTCTCCACCACCACGCCCTGGCCCAGCAGCGAGCCGAACTGCAGCCCGATCGTGGTCAGCACCAGCACCAGCGCGTTGCGCAGCACGTGCCACACCACCACGCGGTACTCGTTCATGCCCTTCGAACGCGCCGTGCGCACGAAGTCGGCATTCATGATGTCCAGCACCGCCGCCCGCGTGGTGCGCGCCAGCAGCGCCATCGGGCTCACCCCCAGCGCCAGCGCCGGCAAGGTGAGGTGCCACAACCCGCCCTGGCCATAGCCGAAGCTCGGGAACCACCCCAGCGTCAGCGCGAACAGGTACATCAGCAGGATGCCCAGCCAGAACTTGGGCAGGCTCAGCCCCGAGACCGCGATCACCATCAGGCCCAGATCCACCAGGCTCCCCGGCCGCAGCGCGGCCACGAAGCCCAGCGGCAGCCCGATCACGATGGCGAAGCCCATCGCCGCGATGGTCAGCTTCAGGGAGGGCCACAGCCGCGCCGCGATCATGTCCGCCACCGGCTGGCGCGAGCGGAACGACACGCCGAGGTCCAGCGTGGCCAGCTGCTTCACATAGGCGCCGAAGCGCACATGCAGCGGGTCATCCAGCCCCAGTTCGGCGCGCATGCGCGCCACCACGGCCATGTCCAGCCCCAGCCCCTCGTCCTGCTGGCCGGTGGCGAAGCTGCCGGGAATCACGCTGAACAGCACGAAGATCAGCAGCGCGATGGCGGCCAGCATCGGCACCATCTGCAGCACGCGTCGAATGACGAAACCGAGCATCTTTTATCCCTGGTCCCCTTCCCCCGCCGCGGCGAGGGAAGGGTGGGGGTGTCGCCGCGAGGCGACTACTTCGCGGGCGAGGAGGCGTCGACCCAGATGAACTCCGGGTACTGGTGCACCAGCTCGGTCGGGTTGGCCTGCAGGCCGTGCACCCAGGGCTGGAACGCCAGCGTCGCCTTGTTGTAGTTGAAGAACCACACCGGCGCGGCATCGAACAGATGGGCGTTGGCGCGCTTCAGCAGCTCCAGCTTGCGGGCCGGATCATCCGTGGTGCCCGCCTCGTCCAGCATCTTGTCGTAATCGGCGTTCTTGTACTGCGTCACGTTGCAGGAGGTGCGCGGCGTGCTGGAATGGTAGCAGCGCAGCGTCTGCAGCGGGTCCGGGCCGGTCTGGCTGGAGCCGATATAGGCCTGGAACTCGCCCTTCAGCGCGATGTCGGTCAGCACCGCCACCTCCACCACCTTGGTCTTCACCCGGATGCCCACCTGCGCCAGCATCGGGATCACCGCCTCCACGATCGGCAGGCCCCAGCTCTCGTTCTGGCTGGTGGTCCACTCGAACTCGAAGCCGTTCGGCAGCCCCGCCTCGGCGAGAAGCGCGCGCGCCTTGGCCGGGTTGAACTCGTACGGCTTCATGTCCTTGTCATAGCCAGGCACCGTGATCGGCAGCCAGGAAGTCGCGCGATACGCCTTGTTGCGGGCCAGCCGCTCCACGATGATCTGCGTGTTGATCGCGTGGTTGATCGCCTGGCGCACCCGCTTGTCGTCGAACGGCTTCACCTCGTGGTTCATCACCATGGAGCGGGTGAACACCTCGGCCACTTCCAGGATGTTCTTCCGCAGGTTGGCGTCGTTGTTGTAGGCCACGTACTGCACCGGCCCGAGGATGGAGGTATCAACCTCGCGGTTGCGGAACGCGATGTCGCGCGCCGAGGCCTCGGCCATGATCGGGAATTCCACCCGGTCCAGATACGGCAGGCCCGGCTTGTAGAACCGGTCGAACCGCTCCGCCACCAGGCGCGAGCCCGGGATGTGCTCCTTGAACTTGAACGGCCCGAGGCCCACCGGCGCCGTCGCCCAGGTCGGCTTCTCCACCTCCTCGCGCGGCAGGATGGAGGTGGTCATGTTGTAGAACAGGAAGCCGGGCTCCACCTTCTGGGTGAAGGTGATCTCCACCTCGTGCTCGCCCAGCTTCTTGATGCCGGAAATCTCCTTCGCCTCGCCGCGCTCCACCGCCACGGCGCCCTGCACCAGGCGAATCCAGCGCGCACCCACGAAGCCCTCGCCCGGGGACATCAGGCGGGTGAAGCTCCACACCACGTCATCGGCGTTCATCTTGCGGCCGTTGTGGAAGAAGGCGTCGTCGCGCAGCTTGAACGTCCACACCGTGCCGCCGGCCGAGGGCGTGGCCGCGGTGGCCAGCTCCAGCGCCGGCGCGCCCTTGGCGCTGTCCCAGATGTACAGCGTGCGGTGGATTGTCATGTGCACCTGCCCGTCCTGCGAACGGCCGGAACGGTGCGGATCGAGGTTGCCGAAGGAGGAGGCATAGGGCGCGGTCATCCGCACCACGCCGCCGCGCCGCGGCGTCTGCGCCTCGGCCGCCGGGGCCAGCGCCGCGAGCAGCCCGGCCGTGGCGATGGCGATGCCGGAGAGCAATGCAAGTCGTTTCATCGGGCTTCCCTGGTGTCCGGTTTACCGGGACATGACAACACCGCAATGCGAGGCTGCGCAAGGGGGGGAGGCATCGGAATGGAGGAAGAATGTTCTTTTTTGAAAAAAAGAACCAAAAAACTTTTCTCCGCTTGCACCCGTGCCAGACGAGTAAAGCCGAGTGCAAACGGATGAAGTCTTTTTTGCTTCTTTTTTCTTCAGAAAAAAGAAGACTTTTCTACCTGTCCAGCGGCACCGCCGTCACGCTGTTGAACGGCGAGCCATCCGTGCCCACGCTCTGGGTGGACCACACCAGGTACACCAGCACCCGCTTCTCCCGGTCCACGACGCGGCTGATCCGCACCTCCTTGAAGAAGAAGCTCGCCCGTTCGTCGAACACCACCTCGTTGTCCGGCAGCTCGCCCTTCACCGTCACCGGCCCCGTCGCCCGGCAGGCGATGGAGAACCGGCTCGGGTCCGTCGCCAGCCCCAGCGTGCCCTTCACCCCCCCGGTCTCGGCACGCGACAGGTAGCAGGACACGCCATCCACCCTGGGGTCGTCGTAGCGATCGATCACGATCCGGTCATTGCGCCCCAGCAGGCGGAAGGTGGTGGAGACATGGCCGATCCGCTTGGCATCGTCGGCCCACGCGGGCGGCACGGCGAGGGGGGCTGCGATCAGCAATCCGGCCAGCAGCACCGCAAGGCGCATGGTCACTCCTCCAGGGGCACGGCGAAGCGGGAAAAGTCCCGCGCCAGCACCTCGTAGATGGCCCGCTTGAACGGCACCGCCAACCCCGGCAACGACTCCAGCGTGGTCCACTGCCATGCGTCGAATTCCGGATGCGGGTCGGCATCCAGCCGTATGTCGCCGTCGACCCCGGTGAAGCGCAGCGCGTACCAGCGCTGGCGCTGCCCGCGGAACCGCCCGCCCAGCGCCACCCCCACCAGCTCGCGCGGCAGGTCGTAGGTGAACCACTCCGGATGCTCGCCGATGATCTCCGCCCGGTCGGTGCCGATCTCCTCGGCCAGCTCGCGCAGCACCGCCCCGCGCGGGTCCTCGTCGGCGTCGATGCCGCCCTGCGGCAGCTGCCAGCCGCCGGGCGCGCCCTCGGCGTTGGGCAGGTCGGCCCGCCGCGCCACGAACACCAGCCCGCGCCGGTCGAACAGCACCGCGCCCACGTTGGGGCGATAGGGCAGGGTCTCGGGGTCGATCATGGTTCGTCCTGTTACGGGGGCACGACAAGCGCCGTCACCGGCACCAGCACCACGCCGCGCTGGGCCAGCAGCGCCGTCCAGGCCGCCAGGCGCTCCACCGCCACCGGCGTCGGCGCCGAGACCAGGCCGATCGCGCTGCCGCGGTCGCGCGCCAGCTGCTCCAGCCGCTCCA
>CANHCJ010000173.1 GCA_947458025.1 Rhodospirillales bacterium
CAGCACGAACACCTGCGAAAGGTCGATCGGCAGCGTCGGGTACGGCCCCTTGGTGCTGATGCGCAGCGTGGTGGCATCCACCACCTCCACCGCGCGGATCGCCTGGGTGTAGGTCGCGAACGACCCCGGCGAGTTCACCACCTTCGGAATCCGCTCCACCGTGAAGGCGAAGTCGTCGGCCGTGAACGGGGTGCCGTTGTGGAACACCACGCCGGGCCGCAGCTTGAACTCCCACACGTCGTCGGCAACCGTCTTCCAGCTTTCCGCCAGGTCCGGCGCCAGCTTGCTGTTCCCCAGCGTCTGCGTCAGCGCGCCGAACACCATGGAGGCGAAGGCCGTGTTCGGCGAGATGTTGTGGTAGTGCGGGTCGATCGAGGTCACCTGCGCCCCCACCGCCACCCGCAGCGTCTGCGCCCCCGCCCCGCCCGCCAGCGCCACCGCCGCAACGGCGCCCAAGGCCAGGCCGCGAATGCTGCGCTTCATGATCGTTCCCCCCAGGATTTGCCCATCGACTACCACCCGCGCGCCCGGCGCGGAAGGCGCGCCCTTGCCGGTGCGCAGCCCCGGGGCCTAGGCTCGCCCCAGGGAAACGACAGGGAACACGGCCAATGGCAGGACCGCTTTCGGGCATCAGGGTGATCGAGGTCGGGCAGGCGCTCGCCGGGCCGCTCGCCGGCATGATCTTCGCCGACATGGGCGCCGAGGTCATAAAGGTCGAGAAGCCCGACGGCGGCGACGACGCCCGCCTCTGGGGCCCCCCGTTCATCGACGGCGACGCCCTGTTCTTCCACGCCACCAACCGCAACAAGAAATCCGTCACGCTCGACATCAAAAGCGCCGAGGACGTCGCCAAGCTCAAGAAGCTGGTGCGCGAGTCCGACATCCTGATCCAGAACCTCCGCCCCGGCATCGTCGGCGAAATGGGCATCGGGCCCGACGTGATGCTGGCCGAGAACCCGCGCCTCATCTACTGCTCGATCTGGGCCTTCGGCCACAAGGGCCCGCTGCAGAACGCCCCGGGCTTCGACCCCCTGCTCCAGGCCTATGGCGGCGTCATGACCATGACCGGCCGCCCGGAGGATCCCCCCACCTTCTGCGGCCCGGCGATCAACGACATCTCCACCGGCATGTGGTGCGTCATCGGCGCGCTGGGCGCGCTGCAGCAGCGCCACACCACCAACCAGGGCTGCGTGATTGACTGCTCGCTGTTCGAAAGTGCGGTCTCCTGGGTCGGCGGCGCCGTCAACGGCTACCTGCTCAACGGCAACATCCCCAAGCGCCACGGCACCGGCAGCAACCTCCTCGTCCCCTACCAGGTCTTCGAAACCGCCGACCGCCCGATCTGCATCGCCGCCGGCAACGACCGCCTGTGGGTCAAAACCGCCCAGGCCCTCGGCCACCCGGAATGGGGCACCGACGAACGCTTCCTCAACGGCCCCAAGCGCGCCGCCCACCGCGAGGTGCTGATCCCGATGATCGCCGAGGTCGTCCGCACCCAGCCGCGCGAGCACTGGATGGCCGCGCTGGGCAAGGTGGGCGTCCCCGTCGCCCCGGTGAACAACATCGCCGAGCTCGCCCAAAGCGAGCAGCTCGCCGCCATGGACATGAAGCGCACGCTCCCCGGCAGCAATCTCGCCGTGATGGGCCTGCCGCTGAACTTCAACGGCCAGCGCCCGCATCCGCACAGCGATTCGCCCAAGCTCGGGCAGCACAACAAAGAAATCTTCGGGTAGTCACCATGGCACTCCTCACCGACAAGGTCGCCTTCATCACCGGCGCCGCCAGCGGCATCGGCGCCGCCTGCGCCCGCCTCCTCGCCCAGGAAGGCGCGCACGTCGTCATCACCGATGTCGACAGCGCCCGCGGCATGGCCCTGGAGGCGGAGATCACCTCCTCCGGCGGCAGCGCCATGTTCATGGAACAGGACGTGGCCGACGAAGACCGCTGGAAGCATTGCGTGGATGAAACCATGCGCCGCTTCGGCCGGCTGGATATCGCGGTCGCCAACGCCGGCATCGCCATCTTCGGCCCGGTCCTGGAAATGACGCTCGCCGACTGGCGCCGCCAGAACGCCGTCAACATCGACGGCGTCTTCCTCACCGCCAAATACTGCGTGCCGGCGATGCGTAAGGGCAACCGCGGCGGCTCGCTCATCATGATCTCCTCGGTCGCCGGCCTGCGCGGCTCCGGCATGCTCGCCGGCTACTCCGCCAGCAAGGGCGCCGTGCGCCTCTTCGCCAAGTCCATGGCCATGGAATGCGCCGCCGCCGGGGATGGCATCCGCGTCAACTCCGTCCACCCCGGCATCATCCTCACCTCGATCTGGGACAAGGCCGCCACCCGCGCCGGCGGCGGCCTCAACGCCCCGCTCAACCCGCACGACCTCGCCGCCGCCGGCGTCCCCCTCGGCAAGCCCGCCGACCCCGTGGAAATCGCCAACGGCGTGCTCTTCCTCGCCTCGGATCTCTCCACCCACATGACCGGCGCCGAACTCGTCATCGACGGCGGCATGACCGCCGGCACCGTCCGCAGGAGGTAACCGCCATGGCCGCCCCCGCCCCCTATCTCGTGAAGGCCTACAACACGGCCAAGGAAAGCGAGAACAAGATCCACGACGACGCCACCGCCGCGAAGTTCGGCTTCACCGGCGGCCTCGTCCCGGGCGTGGACGTCTACGCCTACATGACCCACCAGGCCGTCGCCAAATGGGGCCGCGCCTGGCTCGAACACGGCACGCTCGAATGTCGCTTCGGCAAGCCGGTCTACGACGGCGAGATCGCCGAAATCGCCGCCACCGACATCGAGGGCGGCATCGGCCTCTCCGTCACCAGCCAGGGCAACAGCTGCGCCACCGGCATGGCCGCCCTCCCGCCCGCCATGCCTGCGCCCCCGCTCTCCGCCTACCCCACAACCCCGGTGCCCGACCACCGCCCGCCGGCCAGCGAAACCTCGCTCCCCCAGGGCGGCCGCATCACCTCGCGCACCATCGACTGCACGCCCGATTTCGTCCGCCAATACCTGCACGACGTCCGCGAAACCGCATCCCTCTACGCCGAACAGGGCCTGGTCCACCCCGGCACCGTGCTGCGCCTGTGCAACTACGTGCTGTCCAGCAACGTCGTCCTCGGCCCCTGGATCCACGTCGGCAGCAAGGTCCAGAACCTCGCCCCCGCCCGCGTGGGAGACACCCTCACCGCCCGCGCCCTCATCACCAGCAACCACACCCACAAGGGCCACAAATTCGTGGTGCTCGATGCCCTGGTGGTCGCCAACGGCACCACCCCGATCGCGCAGATCGAACACACCGCCATCTACCTCCCCCGCCAGGTGGCGGCAGCCTAGGCAAACCCTGGGGGGGGGCCTGCTCCCCCCCGGCCCGGCGCAACCGGCTTGCGATCGCAACGTCCAGGCGGTATCGCGGTAGCCGTCAACGGGGAGGGCATGCCATGCGGCGGCGGCAATTCATGACGGCGCTGGGGGTGCTGGCCGCCCCCTCCATCGCGCGGGCCCAGGGCGCGGGCAACCCGGATCTGATCCGCTTCGTGCCGGCCGCGGATATCCCCGCGCTCGATCCGGTCTGGACCACCGCCTCGCAAACCCGCGACCACGCCTTCCTGGTCTACGATACGCTCTACGGCCTCGACGACGCGCTTCAGCCGCAGCCGCAGATGGTCGCCGGCCACGTGGTGGAGAATGACGGGCTGCTCTGGCGCATGACCCTGCGCGACGGCCTGCGCTTCCACGACGACACGCCGGTGCTGGCGCGGGACTGCGTGGCCAGCATCAAGCGCTGGGCGGTGCGCGACGGCTTCGGCCAGGCGCTGATGGCCGTCACCGACGAGGTCTCGGCCCCCGACGACCGCACCATCGTCTTCCGCCTCAAGGCGCCCTTCCCGTCCCTGCCCGCCGCCCTGGCCAAATACTCCGCGCCCGCCTGCGTGATCATGCCGGAGCGCCTGGCCCAGACCGACCCGTTCAAGGCCGTCACGGACCCGACGGGCTCGGGCCCCTACCGCTACATCGCCGCGGAACGCGTGGCCGGCTCGCGCACCGTCTACACCCGGTTCGACGGCTACCAGCCGCGCGCGAACGGCACCACGCAAGGCACCGCCGGGCCGAAGGTGGCCCACTTCAAGCGCGTCGAGGTCCTCGTCATGCCCGACGGCGCCACGGCGGCCGCGGCGCTGCGGCGCGGCGAGGTGGACTGGCTGCGCTGGCCGCTGGTGGACCTCGTGCCGCAGCTGGCGCGCTCCCCGGGCGTGGTGGTCGACGTGATCGAGCCGCTCGGCCTGATCGGCAAGTTCCGCTTCAACCACATGCAGGCACCCTTCAACGACGTGGCGGTGCGCCGCGCCATCCTGCCGGCCTTTTCGCAAACGGAATACATGCTCGCCGCCCAGGGCGAGGACCGCACGCTGTGGCGCGACGGCGTCGGCTACTTCACCCCGGGCACGCCGATGGCATCCGATGTCGGCATGGAGGCGCTCACCTCGCCGCGCAGCCTCGCCCGCGCGAAGGCCGCACTCGCGGCAAGCTCCTATGCCGGCCAGAAGACCGTCGTGATGCTGCCCACCGACTTCCCGATCTACAACGCCATGGCCGCCGTCACCGGCCAGCTGCTCACCCAGATCGGCTTCAATGTCGAGGTCCAGTCGATGGACTGGGCCACCGCCATGCAGCGCCGCGCCAAGCCGGAGCCGGTCGACCAGGGCGGCTGGAGCGTCCTCCACACCGGCTGGGGCGGCACGGAGGAGATGAACCCCATCAACAACGTCTGGCTGCGCGGCAACGGCCGCAACGCCGCCCCCGGCTGGCCCGACAGCCCGCGGATCGAGGAGCTGCGCAACGCCTGGCTGCGCGCGCCAGACCTCGCCACCCAGCAATCCATCGCCCGCGACATCCAGGCCCAGGCCTTCCAGGACCTGCCCTACATCCCCACCGGCCAGCTCTTCACCCAGGTCGCCTACCGCGCCGACCTCAAGGGCGTCCTGAAGGGATTGCCGGCCCTGTGGAACGTGCGGCGGGGCTAGGCGCATGACCATGCGCGTGGCCGAGGTGCGGGTAACGCCCATCGCCTTCCGCGACCCCCCGCTGCTGAACGTCGCCGGCGTCCACGAGCCCTGGGCGCTGCGCTCCATCATCGAGGTGGTCACGGAAGGCGGCCGCATCGGCCTCGGCGAAAGCTACGGCGAGGACACCACGCTCGCCGATCTCCACGCCTGCGCCGCCCGCCTCGCCGGCCTCGATCCGCACGACCTCAACGGCCTGCGCCGCATCGTGGCCGAGACCCTGCTGGGGCAGCAGGAACCGGCCGCTTCCATCCCCCCCTCGGGCACGCGGCGGGTCAACGTGGCCTTCGGCGCCTTCGAGGTCGCGATGCTCGACCTCCAGGCCCAGCAAGCCGGCCTGCCGCTGCATGCCCTGCTCGGCGGCGCCGTGCGCGAGCGCGTGCCCTACAGCGCCTACCTCTTCTACAAGTTCGCCCGCCACCACGGCGACCCCGGCTACCCCACCGACGATTGGGGCGAGGTCATCAGCCACGCCCAGCTCGTCGGCGAAACCCGCCGGATGGTGCGCGAGTACGGCTTCGGGTCGATCAAGCTCAAGGGCGGCGTGTTCGAACCGGAATACGAGATCGAATCGCTGCGCGCCCTGCGCGCCGCCTTCCCGGACCATCCCCTGCGCATCGATCCCAACGGCGGCTGGTCGGTGCCCACCACGCTGCGGGTGCTGCCGAAGCTCGACGGCCTGCTGGAATACCTGGAAGACCCCACCGGAACGCTGGAGGAAATGGCGCAGGTCGCCCGCGTCGCCTCGATGCCGCTGGCCACCAACATGGTCACCGTGGAGTTCGGCCACGTGCCCAAAACCATCTCCCTCGGCGCGGTGCAGGTGATCCTGTCGGACCACCACTACTGGGGCGGCCTGCGCGCCACGCAGCATCTCGCCCATCTCGGCCGCGTCTTCGGGCTCGGCATCTCCATGCACTCCAACTCGCATCTCGGCATCAGCCTGGCCGCCATGACCCATGTCGGCATGACCCTGCCGAACCTCACCTATGCCGCCGACACCCACTACCCCTGGCAGGAGGACGAGGTGATCGCCGGCGGCAAGCTGCGCTTCGAACACGGCACGCTGGCGCCGCCCCCGGGCCCGGGGCTCGGCGTCACGCTGGACCGCACCGCGCTGGCGGCACTGCACGAAAACTGGGTCCGCTGCGGCATCCGCCGGCGCGACGACGCCAGCGAGATGCTGAAGCACCAGCCGGACTGGAAGGGCGCGCGCCCGCGCTTCTGACCAACGGCCGCGCGGCCCGGGCCCCTCGCCCCGCCTAAGCCACCGCCTCGCGGAGTTGGGGCTTGGGCTTGGGCTTGCTGTCGGCGCCGAAGGTGATCTGCACGATCCCGGCGATCAGCCCGATCGTCACGCCCACCTGCCAGGCCCGGTCGTAGCTGCCCAGCGACTCCAGGATCAGCCCGCCGCCATACGCCCCCAGGAAGCTCCCCACCTGGTGGCTCAGGAACGCCAGGCTCGTCACGGTCGCCATGTAGCGCAGCCCGAACATCTGCGAGACAAGCCCCGCCGTCAGCGGCGAAACCCCCATCCACAGCATCCCCATCGTCGCCGCGAAGGCCAGCGTCGTCACCGGGCTCGGCGGGAACAGGAAGAACACCGCGATCGCGATGCTGCGCAGGATGTACAGCAGCCCCAGCATCACGTGCTTCGGGTAGATCCCGCCCAGCCAGCCCCACATGTAGGCCCCGGCGATATTGAACCCGCCGATCACCGCCAGCGACTGCGCCGACAGCATCGGGTCCATCCCGCACATGGCGAGGTAGGTTGGCAGGTGCGTGGTCAGGAACACCAGCTGCAGCCCGCACACCAGGAACGCGCCGGCCATCACCAGGAAGGCCCGCCGCCGCATCGCCTCGCGCAGCACCTCGCGGAAGCTGGTGGCCTCGCCCCGCTTCACCGGCACCGGCACCATGTCCGCCCGCCCCATCACGAACGCCGCCGGCAGCATCAGCAGCGCCAGGCCGAACATCGCCCACATCGCCACCTGCCAGCCCTGCGGGTGCGTCATCAGCGCCTGCGCCACCGGGGCCGCGATCAGCGTGCCCAGCGACCCGCCGGCCGAGACGATCCCCAGCACCTGGCTGCGCCGCGCCTCCGGCACCGACCGCGCCGCGGCCGAAAGGTTCAGGCTCGCCGCCGTGCACGACAGCGCGATCCCCAGCAGCGGCCCCGTCCCCAGGTTCAGCCACAGCGGCCCGGTCGCGAACACCGCGCACAATATGCCGGCCGCATACAGCGCCGCCCCGGTCATCGAAACCTTCCGGAACCCGTAGCGATCCGCCAGCGCACCCACGAAGGGCTGCGACAGCCCCCACACCACGTTCTGCACCGCCACCGAGAAGGTGAAGTCCGCCACCGTGATCCCGCTGGCCGTCATCGGCTGCATGAACAGCCCCAGGCTCTGCCGGATACCCATCGCCAACGAGAGCAGGATCGCCGCCCCCACCAGGATCGGCCAGGCACGAACGGTGGTGTGCGAGGCCATTCCGGCCCTCCCTTCCCCAACCCGGCCACGCTAGGCGCCGCAGCAACGCCCCGGCAAGCCAACACCTCGCCCCCGGCATGCACGCAGGGCCTGCGAGCCATGCTTGTGCCGCACCGGCCGCCATGCCACCTCCCCGCGCATGACCACCCCCCGCCCCGTCGGACAGCTCCTGGCCGAAGCCGCCGCCACCCTGGCGGCCGCCGGCATCGACTCCCCCACCCGCGAGGCCCGCCTGCTCCTCCTGCACGTCCTCGGCCGCCCCGCCTCGTCCCTGCTCGACCGCGCCGAGCCCGTCCACGCCCCGGCCTACGCCGCCCTCGTCGCCCGCCGCGCCGCCCGCGAACCCATGGCCCTCCTCCTCGGCCGCCAGGGCTTCTGGACGCTGGATCTCGAAGTCTCGCCCGACACCCTCATCCCCCGCGCCGACTCGGAGGCCATCGTCGAAGCCGCGCTGGCCGCCGCCCCCGCCCCCGCCCGCGTGCTGGATCTCGGCACCGGCACCGGCTGCCTCCTCCTCGCCGTGCTCAGCGAACGCCCGAACGCCTGGGGCCTCGGCATCGACCTCTCCCGCCGCGCCGCCGCCCTGGCCGCCCGCAACGCCCGCACCTGCGGCCTCGCCCCCCGCACCGCCTTCCTCGCCGCCGACCGGGCGAGCGCCCTCACCCCCACCGCCCGCCTCCCCC
>CANHCJ010000174.1 GCA_947458025.1 Rhodospirillales bacterium
CGCCCTCCGACCGGCCGGACCCGCCGGTGTCGATGTCGCCGCGGCCGGCCGATCTCGGCACGCTGCCGGTGCCGCGGCCGCCGGGGGCGCCTACGCCGTTGGCGCCGAGGTAAGGAAGGAGTCTTCTTTTTCTGAAGAAAAAGAAGCAAAAAGACTTTCCCCCATTGATGCGGAGAGACTGGGGTCTTTCCGCATCAATGGGGGAAAAGTTTTTTGGTTCTTTTTTTCAAAAAAGAACCGCTGGCTTTCTTTCTCTCACCGCCCCGTCATGATCCGCTCGACCAGCTGCTTCACCGTCGGCACGAAGCCGTTGCTGTAGAACGGGTCGGAGCCGAAGCGGTAGGCGTTGTGGCCGCTGAACATCAGGTTGTTGTCCAGCACCTCGTCGCGGTCGCTGTTGTGGGCGATGTCCTGCAGCGTCTTCTGGATGCAGAAGCTGCGCGGGTCGGCCTTCTTGCCGTTGGTATGGTCGTCCGAGTGCTGCGACCAGTTGGAGAAGCGGCACTGGCTGAGGCAGCCCATGCAGGCCACCTGGTCAGCCAGGATCTCGTGGCTCTTTTCCGGCGTCACGAAGATCAGCGTGGAATCCGGCGTGCGCAGCGCCTCGGTGAAGCCCGCGCGCTCCCAGGCCAGGGCCCGGTCGCGGTCGGCGGGCGCCACATACACGATGCGCTTGCGCGGCCCCACGCCGTATTCGGCGGTGAGTTCCCCCGCCGGCTCCGTTCCGAAGGGGATCTGGCGGTCGTTGCGGTCGCGCAACTCCTGGATGAAGCTGTTGTTCACCGCGGAGGAATAGAACCCGGTGGGGCTGAAGCGGTTGAGGAACACGTCCCGTTCCTTCAGCGTCAGCAGCCGGCGCTTCCAGGCCGCCCCGATCGGGCTTTCCTGGGTCAGCAGCGGGCGGGTGCCGAACTGGAAGGCGATCGGGCCCAGCTCGGGGTTGTCGATCCAGTCTTCCCATTCCTCCAGCCACCACACGCCGCCGGCCATGATGATCGGCGTCTCGCCCAGGCCGAACTCGCGCATCAGCTTGCGCAGCGCCAGCACGCGCGGCATCGGGTCTTCCGGCCGGGTCGGGTCTTCGCTGTTGGACAGGCCGTTATGCCCGCCGGCCAGCCAGGGGTCCTCGTAGACCACGCCGCCCAGCAGGCTGGCCGCCTTGTGGTAGGCGCGCTTCCACAGCGCCCCGAAGGCGCGCGCGGAGGAGACGATGGGGTAGTAGTGGACGTTGTATTTCTGCGCGATGTCGGCCAGGCGATAGGGCATGCCGGCACCGCAGGTGATGCCGTTGATCAGCCCCTTCGCACCTTCCATGATGCCGTTGGCCACGCGTTCGGCCCCGCCCATCTCCCACAGGATGTTCATGTGGATCCGGCCGCGCCCGCCCGAGATGTCATGCGCCCGGCGCGCCTGCTCGATGCCGCCCTGGATGCCGTAGGCCACCAGCTCCTCGTGCCGCGCGGCACGGGTCTTGGCATGGTACAGCTGCGGGATCGGCTTGCCCTCGGCGTCGTAGCTGTCGGGGTTCACCGCCGACAGCGTGCCCGCCCCGCCGGAGGCCGCCCAGTGCCCCGCCGTGATGCCGTTCGACACCGCCACGCCCTTGCCGCCCTCGACCAGGGGCAGCACGTCGACGCCGCCCATCCGGATCGCGTTGATCGCCTTCATCTCGCCTTGATGCCCCGCTTCCGACCGGCCAACTCTGCGACCGTACCACCCGAGTGTAGCAAATCCGTCACCCCGGGGGCGAGATCCGCCCCCGGGGGTCTGCACGGTGGGGCGGCTCAGCCCTCGCCGGAAGCCTCGCCGGCCGGGGCGTCGTCGTCGCGGCGGCGTTCGCCACGGTCGCGGCCGCCACGGCGCTCGCCACCACGGTCGCCGCGATCGCCACGGTCGCCGCGGTCACCACGGTCGCTGCGCTCGCCGCCGCCCTGCTTCGGGCCGACCTGGTCGGTGATGTCCTCGCCCGTGGCCTGGTCCACCACGCGCATCGAGAGCTTCACCTTGCCGCGGTCGTCGAAGCCCAGCACCTTCACCTTCACCACGTCGCCCTGGTTCACCACGTCGGTGGTCTTGGCCACGCGCCCCTGCTGCAGCTCGCTGATGTGCACGAGCCCGTCCTTGGAGCCGAGGAAGTTTACGAAGGCGCCGAAATCGGCGGTCTTCACCACCTTGCCGGTGTAGATCACGCCCACTTCCGGCTCGGCCACGATGCCGCGGATCCAGTCGATCGCCGCCTGCGCCTTGGTGGCGTCGTTGGAGGCCACCTTGATGGTGCCGTCGTCCTCGATGTCGATCTTGCAGCCCGTGTTCTCCACGATCTCGCGGATCACCTTGCCGCCGGTGCCGATCACTTCGCGCACCTTTTCCTTCGGCACGTTGATGATGCTGATGCGCGGGGCGGTCTGCGCCACCTCGGTGCGGTTGCCGGTGATGGCCTTGGCCATCTCGCCCAGGATGTGCATGCGCCCATCCTTGGCCTGGCCGAGGGCCACTTCCATGATCTGCATGGTGATGGACGTGATCTTGATGTCCATCTGCAGGCTGGTGATGCCCGCCTCGGTGCCGGCCACCTTGAAGTCCATGTCGCCGAGGTGGTCCTCGTCGCCCAGGATGTCGGACAGCACCGCGAAGCCGCGATCCTCCTTGATCAGGCCCATGGCGATGCCCGCCACGGGGCGCAGCAGCGGCACGCCGGCATCCATCAGCGACAGCGAGGTGCCGCACACCGTGGCCATGGAGGAGGAGCCGTTGCTCTCGGTGATCTCGCTGACCACGCGCAGGGTGTACGGGAACTTCGCCTTCTCCGGCAGCACCGGGTGGATGGCGCGCCAGGCGAGCTTGCCGTGGCCGATCTCACGCCGGCCCGGGGAGCCCATGCGCCCGGCCTCGCCCACCGAGTACGGAGGGAAGTTGTAGTGCAGCATGAAGTGCTCGCGGTACTCGCCCTCAAGCGCGTCGATGATCTGCTCGTCCTGCCCGGTGCCCAGCGTGGCCACGCACAGCGCCTGCGTCTCGCCGCGGGTGAACAGGGCGGAGCCGTGCGCGCGGGGAAGAACGCCCACCTCGGCGACGATCGGGCGCACGGTCTTGGTGTCGCGCCCGTCGATGCGCAGGCCGGTGTCCAGGATGGCGTTGCGGACGATGTCCGCCTCCAGTTCCTTGAACAGGCCCTTGGCCTTGTCGGCCTCCAGCCCCTCGGCGGCCAGCGCGGCGGCGGCGGCCTTCTTGGCGGCGGCCACCTTGTCCTGGCGGACCTGCTTGATCGGCTCCTTGTAGGCCTCGGCGATGCCGGCGCGGCCCAGCGCATCCACGCGCGCCTTCAGCGCCTGCTCCTCGGCCGAGGGCTCCGGCAGCGGCCAGGGGTCCTTCGCGGCCACCTCGGCCAGCTCGATGATCGCCTGGATCACCGGCTGGAAGCCCTCATGCCCGAACTTCAGCGCGCCGAGCATCACCTCTTCCGAGAGCTCCTGCGCTTCCGATTCCACCATCAGCACGCCTTCGGTGGTGCCGGCGACGACGAGGTCGAGCTTCGACTCCTTGGTCTGCGAGGCGGTCGGGTTCAGCACGTACTGGCCGTCGATCACCGCCACGCGGGCGGCGGCCACCGGGCCGAAGAACGGAATGCCCGACAGCGTCAGCGCGGCGGAGCAGCCGACCATGGCGACCACGTCGGGGTCGTTCTCCAGGTCATGGCTCAGGACGGTCGCGATCACCTGCACCTCGTTGCGGAACCCATCGGGGAACAGCGGGCGGATCGGCCGGTCGATCAGGCGGGAGACCAGGGTCTCCTTCTCGGTCGGGCGTCCCTCGCGCTTGAAGAAGCCGCCGGGGATCTTGCCGGCCGCGAAGGCCTTCTCCTGGTAGTTCACCGTCAGCGGGAAGAAATCCTGGCCCGGCTTCTGGGTGCGCACGCCGACGGCGGTGCACAGCACGATCGTGTCGCCGTAGCTGACCATCACCGCGCCGTCGGCCTGGCGGGCGACCTTGCCGGTTTCGAGCACGAGCTTGCGCCCGCCCCAGTCGAGCTCCTTGCGGAAGTAGTTGAACATCGTCGAATCCTTCATGGATGGCGATGCCGCGGCCGGCCAAGCGCCGGGCCCGTCCTCCTCGTGCGGAAGACGGCGTCTCGGGCGGCATGGGGCGGACCACAGCGGAAATTCTGGGGGGTCCGCGGTGCCGTGAGTTGCCTCACGACGACCATGTTGCCGGAAACGCCGTTCTGCCCTCCGCGGGTCGGGGTGCGGGCGCGGTGTCCTGCCGGTCCGCCGCATCGGCGGCGATCGGGGGTGCGATCCCCCGATATGTCAAACCCCGGCGCCACCATGGCACCGGGGCCAGTCATGCCCCCTTATACCGAAAGAGGGGTCGTTCTCGCCAGCGCGGCCTGGGAAGGGCAGCAGTGCCGCCCCCTCAGGGCCCGGCGCCGGCGGCCCGTGCCTAGCGGCGCAGGCCCAGCTTGGCGATCAGCGCCTCGTAGCGGCCCTGGTCCTTCTTCTTGAGGTAGTCGAGCAGCCGGCGGCGGCGGCCCACCAGCATCAGCAGGCCGCGGCGGCTGTGGAAATCCTTGGCATGGACCTTGAGGTGCTCGGTCAGCATCGAGATGCGGGCCGAGATCAGCGCCACCTGAACCTCCGGGCTGCCGGTGTCGTTGGCGGTGGTCGCATGGGCCTTGATGAGGGCATAGCGGCCCTCTGCGGTGATCGACATCGTTCCTACTCCTGAACGGGGTTGCGGTGACGCGCGCGGCTACATCAGCCGTTCGGGCTTCAGCAGGCCATCTTCCAGCCGGCAAAGCCCGATCACGCGACTCCCCGCCATGGCGCGCACCAGACCCCCTGCGGGATCGGCGGCCCCTGGAATGCGGCCCATCAGCGCCACCAGGCTGATCGCCTGGCCGTGCGAAAGGCCGAAGGCTTCCGCCTCCGTCAGGGCCAGCGCCGGGATGTCGGCCAGCGCGGTCGCGACGGGAAGCAGGAAGTCCGGGGAAGTGGGCGGGGTATCCTCCGCCCGGACCAGTTTGTCCAGCGGAATTGCCTGCGTTTCGGTAAACGGTCCCACGCGCAGGCGGCGCAGCGCGGCGATATGGCCCAGCGTGCCGCAGGCCAGGGCGAGGTCGCGGGCCAGGCTGCGCATGTACACCCCCTTGCCCGACTGCACCTCGAACACGGAATGGTCGGCGTCCAGGTGCTCCACCAGCTCGAACCGGTCCACCCGCGCCGGGCGTGCCTCCAGCACCGGGGCGCGGCCCTCGCGGGCCATGTCGTAGGCGCGCTCGCCGGCCACCTTGATGGCGGAGAACACCGGCGGCACCTGCATGATGTCGCCGCGCAGGGCCGGCAGCGCGGCCTGGATCTGCGCGTCCGTCGGCCGCACCTCGCTGGTGCCGGTGATGGCGCCGTCGGCATCGTCGCTGTCGCGGCTTTCGCCCCAGCGCAGGGTGAAGCGGTACAGCTTGGTGCCGTCCATGATGTAGGGCACGGTCTTGGTCGCCGCCCCGAAGGCCACCGGCAGCAGGCCGGTGGCCAGCGGATCGAGCGTGCCGCCATGGCCGGCCTTCTGCGCGTCGAACCAGCGCCGCACGCGGTTCACCACGTCGGTGCTGGTCATGCCCGCGGGCTTGTCCACGATCAGCCAGCCGTCGAGCGCGCGGCCGCGCGGTTTGCGATGTCGAGCCACGTCTGTCGCCTTGCTGGTCTAGCGGGAAAAAATCAGTCGCGCTTCAGGTCGCGCGCCACATCGGGCGCGCGCAGAAGCTCGTCCACGTGCATCGCGTAGTCGATGCTGGTGTCGGCCACGAAGGAAAGGTCCGGCGCCACCCGCAGGCGCAGCTGCTTGGCCAGCTGGGCGCGCAGGAAGGGGGCCGCGCGCCGCAGCGCCGGCACCTTCTCCGCCATGTCCGAACGGCCGAGCCGGGTGACGAACACGGTGGCGCGCTTCAGGTCGGGCCCGATGCGCACCTCGTTCACCGTCACCACCACGTCGGCCAGCGCCGGGTCGCGGATTTCCCCGCGCGCGAAGATGCCGGCCAGCACGTGGCGGATTTCCTCGGCCACCCGCAATTGGCGCTGCGACGGCGGCTTGGCGCCAGGAACGCTGCCCCTGGCGCCGCGCGGCTTGCTCACGGCAGCTCTCCTCAGCCGGGAACCATCTCCACCTCGAAGCACTCCACGACATCGCCTTCGCGCAGGTCGTTGAAGTTGGCGAAGGACAGGCCGCATTCGTAGCCGCGGGCCACCTCGCGCACGTCGTCCTTGAAGCGCTTCAGCTGGGTCAGCTCGCCATTGTGGATCACCACGCCCTCGCGCAGCAGCCGCACGCCGGCGCCGCGCTTCACCAGGCCCTCGGTGATCATGCAGCCCGCCACCTTGCCGGTCTTGGTGATGTCGAACACCTTGCGGATCTCGGCGTAGCCCAGGAAGCGCTCGCGCGCCTTGGGGGCGACCTTGCCGCGGACCAGCTTCTCCACGTCGTCGGCCACGTCGTAGATGATCGAGTAGTAGCGGATGTCCACGCCGTCGCGCTGGGCCATCTCGCGCGCCTGGTTGGTGGCGCGGACGTTGAAGGCCACGATCACGGCGTTGGAGGCGCGGGCGAGCTGGATATCGCTCTCGGTGATCTGGCCGACGCCGGAGAGCAGCACGCGCACGCGCACCTCCTCATGCGCGAGCTTGGTGACGGTGGCGGTGATCGCCTCCGCACTGCCCTGCATGTCCGCCTTGATGACGATCGCGACCTCTTTCTGGGCGCCGGCCTGGATGCGGGCGAGCATCTCGTCCAGCGTGCCGCGCGCGGCGGTCATGACGCCTGCGGCCTTCTCGCGCAGCTTGCGCTGGCGGAACTCGCTGATCTCGCGGGCGCGGCTTTCGTTGTCCACGGCCACGAAGGGCTCGCCGGCCGCGGGCACGCCCGACAGGCCCAGGATCTCCACCGGGGTGGAGGGCGGCGCGTAGCGCATCTGCTCGCCCTTGTCGTCCAGCATGGCGCGCACCCGGCCCCATTCGGCGCCGGCCACCACGATGTCGCCCTGGAACAGCGTGCCCTTCTGCACCAGCACGGTGGCCACCGGGCCACGCCCGCGGTCCAGCCGGCTTTCGATCACGGTGCCCTCGGCGGCGCGTTCCGGGTTCGCCTTCAGGTCGAGCAGCTCGGCCTGCAGCAGGATCGCCTCCTCCAGCTTCTCGATGCCGAGGCGCTGGGTGGCGGAAACCTCCACGTCCTGCGTTTCGCCGCCCATCTCCTCCACCACGATGTCGTGGCTGAGCAGTTCCTGGCGCACGCGGTTCGGGTTGGCGTCGGCCTTGTCCATCTTGTTGATGGCCACGATGATCGGGGCATCGGCCGCCTTGGCGTGGCGGATGGCCTCGATCGTCTGCGGCATCACGCCGTCGTCGGCGGCCACCACCAGCACCACGATGTCGGTCACGCCGGCACCGCGCGAGCGCATGGCGGTGAACGCCTCGTGGCCCGGCGTGTCGATGAAGGTGATCGAATTGCCGCCCGGCAGCGCCACATTGTAGGCGCCGATGTGCTGGGTGATGCCGCCCGCCTCGCCCGCGGCCACGTCGGTGGCGCGCAGCGCATCGAGCAGGCTGGTCTTGCCGTGGTCGACATGGCCCATGACGGTGACGACCGGCGGGCGCGGGATCAGGTCTGCAACCGCATCGCGCTCGCCCTCCAGCCCGATCTCCACGTCGTCCTCGGCGACGCGCTTCACCTTGTGGCCGAATTCCTGCACCACCAGCTCGGCGGTGTCGGCATCCAGCGTCTGGGTGATGGTGGCCATCACGCCCATCTTCATCAAGGACTTGATGACGTCCGGACCGCGCGCGGCCATGCGGTTGGCGAGTTCCTGCACCGTGATCGCCTCGGGCAGGATCACCTCGCGCACCACGCGCACCTGGTCGCTGCGCAGGCGCTCCAGCTCGGCCTGGCGGCGCTCGCGCTCACGCTGGCGGCGAACGGAGGCCAGCGAGCGCACGCGGTCGTCCTCGCCTTCGATGGCGGCCTGCACGTCGATGCGCCCTGCGCGGCGGCGGTCGTCGCCCACCTTCTTGGGCGCCACCACCGGCGGCTTGCGCGGCGCCATGGCGCCACCGGGGCCGGGGCGGCGGATCGGGCGGGCCTCCTCCTCCTCCTCAACCGCGCGGGTGCGCAG
>CANHCJ010000175.1 GCA_947458025.1 Rhodospirillales bacterium
ATCACCGCCCGCGCATCCTCCAGCCCCGCCTCCGGCAGCGGCATCAGCCGCGCCGGCGCATGCCGTGCCTGCGTCTCCGTCGGCCCGATCCGCAGCCCCACCGGCCGCCGCGAAAGCGCCGGCCCCAGCGCCATGAAATGCCCCCGCTCCAGGTCCCGGAACGCCTCCGCCTGCCGCCGCTCCATCCCCAGCAGGTCCGCCGCGCGGGCCATGTCGATGTCCAGGAACGTCCGCCCCATCAGGAAGTTGGAGGCCTCCGCCGCCACGTTCTTCGCCAGCTTCGCCAGCCGCTGCGTCGCGATCACGCCCGCCAGCCCGCGCTTGCGCCCCCGGCACATCAGGTTGGTCATCGCCCCCAGGCTGGCGCGGCGCGCCTCGTCCGAAACCTCGCCCGCCACCGCCGGCGCGAACAGCTGCGCCTCGTCCACCACCACCAGCATCGGGTACCAGTGCTCCCGCCCCACCTCGAACAGCCCGTCCAGGAACGCCGCCGCCCGCCGCAGCTGCCCCTCCGCGTCCAGCCCCTCCAGGTTCAGCACAGTGGAAACCCGGTGCACCCGCGCCCGCTCCCCCGCCAGCGCCAGCTGCGCCTCGGACTGCCCCTCCGCATCGATCACCAGGTGCCCGAACCGCTCCCCCAGCGTCGCGAAATCCCCCTCCGGGTCGATCACCGCCTGCTGCACCCAGGGCGCGCTCTGCTCCAGCAGCCGCCGCAGCAGGTGGGACTTTCCCGATCCCGAATTGCCCTGCACCAGCAGCCGTGTGGCCAGCAGCTCCTCAAGGTCCAGCACCGCCGCCGCCCCGCCGGCGCTCCGCCCCATCTCGATCGCTACCGTCATGTCCCGAATCGAAGCCCCGCCGCGCGAAGGGGGCTATCAACCCCACCCGGCGCCGCCCGGCAACCACGCCTCCACCGACCCCGGGATCCTCACCGCCAATCGCCACCCCGATGGCGAAATCCGCGCCCGGCTCCTGCCCGAACAGCCTACCCCCGGCCCGGCAACCCCAGCGGCGAAACGCTCCCCGCCGTTCCCGCCAGCGCCCCGCCATCCACCGGCAGCACCACGCCGGTCACCCACCGCGCCATCGCGCCGGCCAGGAACACCACCGCCTGGCCCACGTCCCACCCGGTCCCTTCCACCCCCAGCAGGTTCCCCGCCTGGCGCGCCTGCCGCAGCCCCGGGTCCATCCCGCCCACCGAAACCATCGGCGTGAACACATAGCCAGGCGCCACGCAGTTCACCCTTATCCCCTCCGCCCCGTGCTGCGCCGCCATCGCCTTGGTCAGCGCCACCACCGCGCCCTTCGATGTCGCATACAGCAGGTTCCGGTTCCCCCCGCGGATCCCGTCGATGGAGGAAAGGTTCACCACCGCCCCGCCGCCCACGCGCCGCATCTCCGGAATGCAGGCCTTCGCCATCAGCATCATGGAGGCCACGTTGATCCGCATCGCTGAATCCCACGCCCCCGGGTCCACCTCCACCGCGCCCCCCGGCGGCCCCGCGATCCCCACGTTGTTCACCAGCACATCCACCCGGCCCCAGCGCGCCGCCGCCGCCGCCACCGCCGCCGCGCAGGAAGCGGCATCGGCAACATCGGCCGAAACCACCATCGCGCTGCCCCCCTCGGCCGCGATCATCGCCCGCGTCACCTCCGCCCATTCCGGCACCGCATCCAGCAGCACCACCTGCGCCCCCTCGCGCGCCAGCAGGATCGCCGCCGCCCGCCCGTTGCCGATCCCCTCCCCGCGCGACCCCGCGCCGGTCACGATCGCCACCTTCCCGCCCAACCCCGTCTCGGCCATGGTCAGGCCCCTTCCTTCATGCCGGTGATGCTTCCCGTCATCGCCCTGGGGTCGCGCACCGGCCACCGCCCGGAATCCACCTGCGCCAGGAAGTCGCCCACGATCCGGTTGAACTGGTCGGGGTCCTCCAGGTTGATCCCGTGCCCGCAATTCGGCATCACCGCCAGCGCCGAGGCCGGGATGTGGTGCTTCATCAGCACGCCCGGCAGCAGGCACGGCCAGTCCTCGTCCCCGGTCAGGATCAGCGTCGGCGCCCGCAGCGCCTTCATCTCCTCGGTCAGGTCCCACAGCGAAGGCCGCTCCCGCTGCACGCCGAGCTGCGTCAGCGCAGCACCCACCGGATCATGCTCGGCCAGCTGCGCCAGGAACTCCGCGAAGCCGCGCGGGTCCTTGTTCTGGAACTGCACCCGCGTCGGCCCGAAGGCATAGCGCTCGGCGAACTTGCCCATCCCGTGCTCGCGGATGAACGCCACGGTATTGGCCCCCTCCGCCCGGAACTTGTCCCGCTCCGCAGGCTCCGCCCCATACCCGCAGCCGCACACCGCGAGCGAGCGCGCCCGCCCGGGATGCCGGAAGCCGAAATGCAGCGTCGCGAATCCGCCCATGGAAAGGCCCACGATATGCGCCTGCGAAAGGTTCAGCTCGTCCAGCACGCTGGCGATGTCGTCCGCCGCCCGCGCCTGCGAATACTTGCCCGGATCATCCGGCACGTCCGAGGGCGGATAGCCGCGCGCGTTGAACGCAATCGCCCGGTAGCGCTGCCCGAAATGCCGCAGCTGCGGCTCCCAGCTGCGGCTGTCGCCGGCGAATTCGTGCACGAACACCACGGGAAACCCCCGCCCGCTCTCCTCGTAGTGCAGCCTCACCCCGTCATCGGTCGTGATGTGCGGCATCGTTCCCTCCCTCAACCAGGCCGGTGCAGCATGGCCCGCGGCGCGGAGAACGTCATCCTCCCCGCCTTCATGCCCCATACCGGCCGCGCGATCTCCGCCACCGCGCCCTCCGGCGTTTCGGCATCGAACAGCACCACGTCGGCGGGGTTGCCCACCGCCACGCCATAATCCGAAAGCCGCATCAGCCGCGCTGCCGCGTGCGTCACCATGCCCAGGCACGAAGCGAGGTCCGCCGGCCGTCCCACATGGGCCACGTTGGCGTACAGATTTGCCATCCGCACCAGCGAGCCGTCGCCATAGGGCGTGAAGGGGTTCAGTACGTTGTTCGTCGCCACCGAGCAGCACACCCCCAGCGCCCGCAACGGCTCCGCCACCACCACCCCGCGCGGCACCGCGTGCGTCGCGTTGCGCCCCATCAGGTACAGATCCGTCGAAGGCAGGATCGTCACCGCCACCCCGGCATCGGCCAGGCGCCGCCCCACCTGCGCCAGCCGCGAAGGCGGCAGCATCGAAAGCTGCGTCGCATGCCCGATCGCCACCCGGCCCTGCCAGCCGAACCGCTCCGTCACCTCGCACACGTATTCCGCCTGCATCTGCGCGGGGTCGTCGCCGAGGTCCAGATGCATGTCGATATCCACATCGAAGTCCCGCGCCAAGGCGAAAATCCGGTCGATCTGCCCGCGCGGATCGCTGTCGGTATAGGGGGCCGCGCCCAGCACCCGGGCGCCGCGCCTGAGCCCCTCCACCAGCAGTTCCTCGGTGCCCGGATTGTTCAGCAACCCCTCCTGCGGGAAGACGCAGATCTCCATCTCCACCGCCCAGGCGAAATCCTTCGCCAGCGCCTGCACCCCCTCGAACCCGCGCATCCCGATGCCGGGGTCCAGTTCCACCTGCGTGCGCACCCTCGTGGTGCCGCCGCAAAGGCACTTCTCCAGCGTGCGCTTGCCGCGCGCATACACATCCTCCGGCGTGAAGCCGCGCTTGGCCCCCGCCGTCTCCCGCACCGCCTCGGCCACGCTGCCTTCGGCCGCGCGGCAGCGATCCAGGATGCAGGTCTTGTCGAGGTGCAGGTGCGTCTCCACCAGGCCGCCGGTCAGCAGCCGCCCGCCCGCATCCACCTCCGGCGCGTCGCAGGCCAGCCCCGGCGCCAGCGCCGCAATGCGCCCGCCGCGCAGGCCGACATCCACCTTCCCCTCCCGGTCCTGCAGCCGGGCGGAGCGAATCACCAGATCGAGCATCGGAACGTCCTTGGCGCGAAGCGACAGCGGGGCCAAACTGCCACGATGCTGCTCGCCAATGCACGCCTTCCGCACACCCCCGCCCCCGTGGACGTTGCCATCGCGCACGGCCGCATCGCCGCGATCACGCCCGCCGCCGGCCGGCCGGGCATCGACCTCGGCGGCGCCCTGCTGCTGCCGTCCTTCGTCGACGGCCACGTGCACCTGGACAAGACCCTCTGGGGCCTGCCCTGGCGCCCCAACAGCGGCGCGCCCACGGTGCGCGAGCGCATCGAGAACGAACGCACCCATCGCCGCACCCTGCCCCCGGTGCAGCAGCGCGGCGCCGCCCTGCTGCGCCAGATGATCGCCCACGGCACCACCGCGCTGCGCACCCACGCCGACGTGGACGACGCCTACGGCCTGGCCAACCTCGAGGCCACGCTGGAACTGCGCCAGGCCTTCCGCGGCCGCGCCGACATCCAGGTGGTCGCCTTCCCGCAATCCGGCATCCTCACCCGCCCGGGCGTGGCCGAGCTGCTGGCCGAAGCGCTGCGCCTCGGCGCCGAGTTCGTCGGCGGGCTCGACCCCGCCAGCATCGACGGCGATGCCAAGGGCCACCTCGATATCGTCTTCGGCCTCGCCCAGCGCTTCGACCGCGGCATCGACATCCACCTGCACGACCGCGACGCCGGCGGCAACGCCCAGCTGCGCGACATCGCCGCGCGCACCATCGCCATCGGCATGCAGCACCGCGTCACCGTCAGCCACGCCTTCAGCCTCGGCACGCCGGACGAGTCCGACTTCGCCCGCACCGCCGATGCGCTGGCCGAGGCGGGCGTGCACATCCTCACCTCCTCTCCCTCCGTCGGCATCGTGCCGCCGGTTCATGCGCTGCGCGCCCGCGGCGTGGTGATCCATGCCGGCAGCGACAACATCCGCGACCTGTGGAACTCGCTCGGCACCGGCGACATGCTGGAACGCGCGCTGATCATCGCGCTGAAGCAAGGCTTCCGCAGCGACCCCGATATCGAGACCGCGCTGTCGCTGTGCACCGACGCCGCCGCCCTCGGGCTGCCGGCGCACCGGCTGGTGGTGGGCGCCGCCGCGGACCTCGTGGCGCTGGAGGCGGAGACACCGGCCGAGGCGGTGGCCCTGCGGCCGGTGCGCAGGCTGGTGATGAAGGCGGGCGTGATCCTGGCGCGGGAGGGGCGCTGCGTCGACGAAAAGTAAGGCTCTTCTTTTTCTGAAGAAAAAGAAGCAAAAAGACTTTTCCCGCTTGCGCCCGCGCCGGGGCGACCAGCAAACGGGGAAAAGTTTTTTGGTTCTTTTTTTCAAAAAAGAACAACGCTTCCTGAAGGAGGAACCAAGCAAATGCACGTCTCTCTCACGGGCCGCACCGCGGTCATCACCGGCGGCTCCAAGGGCCTGGGCCTGGCCATGGCCGAGCGCTTCCTGAAGTCCGGCGCCGCGGGCGTGGCGATCCTGGCGCGCAGCCAGGGGCCGCTCGACGAGGCCAAGGCGCGGCTGGAGGCCCTCGGCCTTGGCAAGGTGGCCGCCATCGCCTGCGACATCGCCACCACCGAAGGCGTGCAGAAGGGCTACGACGGCGCCATGGCCGCGCTGGGGCGGATCGACATCGTGGTGAACAATGCCGGCCAGTCCCGCACCGGGCCGTTCGAGAGCATCACCGACGAGATCTGGCAGGACGACCTCGACCTCAAGCTGTTTGCCGCCGTGCGGCTGACGCGCCTGGCCTGGCCGCAGATGAAGGAGCGCAAGTGGGGGCGCGTGATCAACGTGCTCAACACCGGCGCCAAGGCCCCCAAGGCCAACGGCGCGCCGACGCATGTGACGCGCGCGGCCGGCATGGCGCTGACCAAGGTGCTGGCCGGCGAAGGCGCGCCGCACGGCATCCTGGTGAACGCGCTGCTGGTGGGCCTGATCGTGACGGACCAGATCGCCCGCGGCCACGCGGCGCTGGTGGCCAAGGGGCAGAACATCACGCTGGAGGAACACATCGCCCGCACCGGCGCGCCGATCCCGCTGGGCCGCATGGGCAAGGCGGAGGAGTTCGCCAACATCGCCTGCTTCCTGGCCAGCGACGAAGGCGGGTACATCACCGGCACGGCAACCAACGTGGACGGCGGCGCTTCGCCGGTAGTGTAGGCAGGCAAGCGGTTCCCTTTTCCCCGCTTGCGCCCGGGCTTCCAAGGGGAGGCCCGGGCGCGAAGGGGGAAAGTCTTTTTGCTTCTTTTTCTTCAGAAAAAGAAGAATTCTTGTTTCTGCGACTTTGGGTATCGCAGAGTTCTGGGAGCGACCTTCACCCGGTTTTAAGCAATAATCCGTTACGAAATGCCGGCTTTGGGCCTGACGGATGGAGGTCGCCGGATGTTCGGATCGGAATTGCGCAGGGAAAACCGCACCCTGGCCGCACGGCTTGCGGCGATCGGGCGGGGGCAGCTGGTGGCGGAATTCGACGCGGCAGGGCGCTTCCTGTGGGCGGGCGAGGCGTTCCTGGCGGCGTTCGGGTATTCGGAGGCGGAGCTTCGCGGCCAGGCGCATGCGCTGCTGCTGGCGCCCGGAGAGAGCGCGGGCGAGGCCGCGTTCTGGCAGCACCTGGCGGGTGGGGCGGCGCAGGCGGGGCTGTTCCGGCGGGTGCGCCGGGATGGGTCCGAGCTTTGGTTGCAGGGGCATTATGCGCCGGCGGGCGACGAGGGCGGGCGGGTGGTGCTGGCGGCTGCCGAGGTGACCGGCATGGCGCGCGAGGCGGCGGAGCTGCGCGGGCGGATGGCGGCGATCGACCGGGCGCAGGGGGTGGTGCGGTTCGACATGGACGGGACCGTGCTGGAGGCGAACGACGCCTTCCTGCGCATGATGGGCTATGCGCGCGAGGAGGTGGTGGGGCGTTCGGATGCGATGTTCATGGCCGGCGGGCAGGCGGATCGCGCGCTGTGGGATGCGCTGCGGCGCGGCGAGCCGGTGGCCGGCGAGATGCAGCGGCAGGGGCGCGGGGGGCGCATGGTGTGGCTGCAGGCGAGTTGCAAGCCGATCCTGGATGGGCAGGGGCGGCCGGCCTCGGTGGTGCAGTTCGCCACCGACGTGACGGCGGAGAAGATGCTGGCGGCGGATTTCCAGGGGCAGATCGAGGCGATCCGGCGGTCCCAGCTGGTGATCGAGTTCGACCTGGAGGGGCGGATCCTGTGGGCGAACGAGCGGTTCCTGCAGGGGATGGGCTATACGCTGGCGGAGGTGCACGGGCAGCACCACCGGATCTTCATGCCGCCGGAGGAGCGGGAGAGCGCGGAGTACAAGGCGTTCTGGGCGGCCCTGGGGACGGGGGCGTTCCGCTCCGGCGACTACCGGCGGGTGCGGCGGGACGGATCGGAGGTTTGGGTTCGGGCGACGTACAACGCGATCCTTGATCCGGCGGGGCAGCCGGTGAAGGTGGTGAAGTTCGCCAGCGTGGTGACGGAGCAGGCGAAGATGCGGGCGCGGTTCAATGCGCTGGTGGAGAGCGTGGCGGCCTCTACGGCGGAGATGAGCGAGGCGAACCTTGAGATCGGCACGACGATGGCGCGATCGCGCGAATCGGCCGAGGGGGCGGTGGAGCGGGTGGCGCAGGCCGATGGGGCGGCGCGGGACCTGGTGCGGGCGGCAGGGGCGATGGAGCGGGTGGTGGACATGATCACCGGCATCACGCAGCAGATCAACCTGCTGGCGCTGAACGCGACGATCGAGGCGGCGCGGGCCGGGGAATCCGGCCGGGGGTTCGCGGTGGTGGCGAACGAGGTGAAGACGCTGGCGGGGCAGGCGCGGCAGGCGACGGAGGAGATCACGCGGGAGATCGGCTCGATGACCGCGGTTTCCGGGGCGGTGGGGGATGCGCTGGACCGGATCAAGGACGCGATCGGGTCGGTGAGCGAGCGGATCGGCTCCACGGCGGCGGCGGTGACGGAACAGGCCTCGGTGACGCAGGCGATGAGTGCCAAGCTGGCGGCGGCGGCGGCGGAGCAGCGGCAGCTGGATGCTGCCTAGGTAATTAAATGATATCGGAATGACTTGGGGGCGGTTGGGCCGGGGGGCTCAGCCGCCTTTTCCGAATCTTCGGCGGTTGTGGCGGGCGAAGGCGAGGACGTTGCGGGGGAGGGGGTGGTCGGTGGGGAGGAGGCCCCGGGCGGGGGGATTTGCGGCGACACCCCCCTCCGTACTCCCCCCGCCGATGCGGGGGGAGGGTCGCC
>CANHCJ010000176.1 GCA_947458025.1 Rhodospirillales bacterium
CCGCGTGGACGATGTCGCCCTCGGCGGCACCGCCCTGCGCTGCGAGCCCGAAGGCCTGCGCCGCGGCGACGACATCGCCGTGCGCGTCACCCCCGACCTCACCCTGCCCGGCCGCGTCGCCCGCATCGACGCGGACGGCATCGGCATCGCCTTCCGCCAGAACGCCGAAACCCTCGCCCTGGCCGAAACCTTCCTCGCCCTCGTCGCCGCCCCGGCCAAAAAAGCGGCCTAGCCCAAAAGGCGGCCTAGCCCTCCTGCGCCACCAGCGCCCGCCACAGGCTCAACAGCTCGCCCGCATCCGGGTCGCCGGTCGGCCGCACCCGCACCGCGGTATGCACCAGCACCAGCCGCGCCTGCGGATCGACGAACATCGCCTGGCCATGGATCCCCAGCAGCACGAACTGCCGCCGCGCCCCCGGCAGGATCCAGGTCTGGTAGCCATAGCCGTAGAACCGCCCGCCCGCCCCCGGCGCCAGGAAACTCCCCGGCTCGGCCGTCGTCGCCGCCCGCACCCAGTCACGCGGCACCACCTGCCGGCCCTGCGCTTCCCCATCCCGCGCCAGCAGCAGCCCCAGCCGCCCCCAGTCGCGCAGCACGGCCGAAAGGCAGCAATGCGCCGCCTCCTGGCCGGAGGCATCCACCACCCAGGCCGCATCCGCCTCCGCCCCGATCGGCCCCCAGATGCCCGTGGCGAGCAACTCCGCCAGCGACTTCCCCGTCGCCCGCGCCAGCACCAGCCCCAGCGCCGCCGTATCCCGCCCGGCATAGAGCCAGCGCGTCCCCGCCGCCGCCTCGCGCCGGTCGAACCCGGCCAGCACCGCGCCCGTCCCCGCCCCGTCCGCCTGCCACAGCTCCCGGCTCATCCGCGCCGCGTCGTCGGTGCCGTCATAGGTCTCGGTGAAGGCCAGCCCGCTGGCCATCTGCAGCAGCGCCAGGATCGGCGTGCGCCCCAGCTCCGTGCCCGCGAACTCCCGCACATAGGCCCCGGCGGGATCGTCGATGGAGCGGATCTTCCCGTCGGCCACCGCGATCCCCACCAGCATCGCCGTCACCGTCTTGGCCATGGACTGGGAGGTGAACCGATGCGCCTCCCGCCGCCCATAGCGATAGCGCTCCAGCAGGATCACCCCGTCGCGCAGCACCAGCAGCCCCGTCGCCGGATGCCGCTCCAGATACGCCTCCACCGTCCGCCGCTCGCCCCGGTGCACATACGAAAGCGCCAGCTCCCGCTCCGCCCGCGCAAGCCCGCTCGCCGCCACCGGCCGCGGCACCCGCCGGGAGGCCAGCAGCGTGTCGAAATGGCTGAACCCGCCCACCATGAAGGGCTGCCGCCGTGCCTGCGGCGCCACACCCGGCACCGGGTAGCCGCGCTCCAGCCCGTGCGCCACCGCATCGGGCCCGTCCATCGAGAACACCGGCAGCGCCTAGCCGAACGCCGGTCCCGCCAGCAGCAGGAACAGCGCCAGCCAGGCCCTCACAGCACCAGCGCCCCCAGCAGCGCATCCAGCCGCAACCGCCCCTCCGCCAGCGCCACCAGCCGCCCGCCGCCGCGCGCCACGTAGCCCTCGCCGATCGCCTGCGCGAGCACATCGGCATCCACGGCATCCTCCAGCGCCACCCCGGTCCGCACCGCGAACCGCGCCTCGTCGATCCCCTCGGCCAGCCGCAGCCCCATCAGCAGCGCCTCGCGCGCCCGCTCCTGCGGCGCCACCGCCTCCTCCTGCATGGTCCCGTGCCCGCGCGCCTCCACCAGCGCCGCCCAGGGCTCCGGCGCCCGATGCCGCCGCGTCGCCAGCAGCGCCCCGCCAACCGAAACCCGCCCATGCGCCCCGGGCCCGATGCCCGCGTAGTCGCCATAGCGCCAGTAGGCCAAATTGTGCCGGCTCTCCCGCCCCGGCACCGCATAGTTCGAAACCTCGTAGCCCAGCAGCCCGAACTTCGCCGCCTCCTCCCCCGTCGCCTCGTACAGCGAAGCCGCCAGCTCCCCCTCCGGCAGCACCAGCTCGCCGCGCCGGTGCAGCGCCTCATAGGCGGTGCCCGGCTCCACCGTCAGCTGGTAGAGCGAGAGATGGTCATGCGCCAGCGCCAGCGCCTCGCGCAGCTCCGCCCGCCAGTCTTCCAGCGTCTGCCCCGGCCGCGCATAGATCAGGTCGAACGACACCCGCGGAAACACGCGCCGCGCCGTCTCCAGCGCCGCGATCGCCTGCCCCACCGAATGCTGCCGCCCCAGCGCCCGCAGCGGCTCCTCGCGCAGGCTCTGGATGCCCATCGAAACCCGGTTCACCCCCGCCGCGCGGAACGCCGCCAGCCGCCCCGCCTCCACGCTGGTCGGGTTCGCCTCCAGCGTGATCTCGATCTCCCCGTCCGCCGCGAACATCCGCCGCGCATCGTCGATCAGCGCCGCCACCGTCCCCGGCTCCATCAGGCTCGGCGTCCCGCCCCCGAAGAAGATCGAGGCCAAGTTCCGCCGCCCCAACCGCTGCGCCTCCCACGCCAGCTCCGCCCGCAGCGCCGCCGCGAACCGCCTTTGGTCGATCCGCTCGCGCACATGCGAATTGAAGTCGCAATACGGGCACTTCGCCAGGCAGAACGGCCAGTGCACATAAAGCGCAAGCGGCTCCATCACGGCCCGCCGAAAAAGCCCTCTCCCCTTGGGGGAGAGGGTTGAGTGAGGGGTAACCCCTTCACCAGATCAGCCCCATTCACCGGGGAAAACACGCCGCCACAAGCTTGGCAAACGCCCGCGCCCGATGGCTGGTGGCGTGCTTCTCCCCCTGGTCCATCTCGCCATAGGTCAGCGCCCCGCCCTCGGGCACGAACATCGGGTCATAGCCATGCCCGTTCTGCCCGCGCGGCGGCCAGGCGACATGCCCCTCCACCCGCCCCTCGAAGCACTCGGCATGCCCGTCCGGCCAGGCCAGGCACAGCACGCACACGAACCACGCCCGCGTGTCGGTGCTGTCGCCCATCTCCCGCCGCACCCGCTCCATCGCCGGCCGGAAATCCTTCCCCGGCCCGGCCCACAACGCCGAGACCACCCCCGGCGCGCCGCCCAGCGCCGACACGCAGAACCCCGAATCGTCGGACAGCGCCGGCAGCCCAGACGCCGTCGCCGCCGACAGCGCCTTGATCCGCGCATTCGCCGCGAAGCTCTCCTCGCCCTCCTCCGGCTCCGGCAGCCCCAGCGCCCCCGCCGACACCACCTCCACCCCCAGCGGCTCCATCAGCTCGGCGATCTCGCGCAGCTTGCCCTGGTTGTGGCTCGCCAGAACCAGCCTCGCCCCGCGCGGAACCGTCCGCATCAGGAGGCCTCGACAGCCGCGCGCTGCATCGCGAACAGCCGCTCCGTCCCCTCGCGCGCCAGCTGCATCAGCTCGCCGAACTGCGCGTCGCTGAACGGCGCCTTCTCGGCGGTGCCCTGGATCTCCACGATCCCGCCCCCGTCGGTCAGCACGAAGTTGGCATCCGCATCCGCATCGCTGTCCTCGGCATAGTCCAGGTCCAGCACCGGCACCCCCTTGTACAGCCCGCAGGACACGGCTGCCACCTGCCCCACCAGCGGGATGCCCTTCAGCACGTTCATCCGCACCAGGTGCTTCAGCGCCAGGTTCAGCGCCACCCACGCGCCGGTGATCGAAGCACACCGCGTCCCGCCATCCGCGTTCAGCACGTCGCAATCCAGCGTGATCGTCATCTCGCCCAGCGCCTTGCGGTCCACCACCGCGCGCAGCGAGCGCCCGATCAGCCGCTGGATCTCCTGCGTCCGGCCAGACTGCTTGCCCCGCGCCGCCTCCCGGTCGCCGCGCGTATGCGTCGCCCGCGGCAGCATGCCGTATTCCGCCGTCACCCAGCCCAGCCCCTGGTTGCGCAGGAACGGCGGCACCCGCGCCTCCACGCTCGCCGCGCACAGCACCTCGGTCCCGCCCATCTTGATCAGCACCGAGCCCTCGGCATGGTGCGAAAACCCGGGAATGATCGTCACGTCGCGCAGGGCGTCAGCAGCACGGCCGGAAGGGCGCATCGTCGGGGATCCTCTCTCTCGAACCCGCCCCTCATGGCGCCACCGGCGAAGGAAGGGAAGGGTCTTCTTTTTTCTGAAGAAAAAAGAAGCAAAAAAGACTTTCCCCATTTGCACCCGCGCCAGACAACTGGCACGCGTGCAAGCATGGAAAAGTTTTTTGGTTCTTTTTTTCAAAAAAGAACCCCTTCCTTGCCTTCCCTTCCTTCCTCCGCCACCATGCAACCCACACCATAGGACCTCCAAGCATGATCTCTCTCGGCATCATCGGCGCCGGCATCATGGGCGAGCGCATGCTCCGCGCCGCGCTGGACCAGGCGCCGGACGTGGTGCGCGTCGCCGCCATCTGGGACCCCAGCCAGGCCGCCCTGGCCCGCATCGGCGCCGCCGCCCCGCACGCCGCCAGCGCCGAGGCCCTGATCGCGAGCGCGGATTGCGTCTACATCGCCTCCCCGCCCGCCTCGCACCTCCCCCACGCCCAGGCCGCGCTCGCCGCCGGCCGCGCCGCCTTCTGCGAGAAGCCCCTGGCGGTGGACGTCGCCGCCGCGAACGCCTTCCTCGCCGCGCACCCCGCCGCCCGCGCCGCCGTCAACTTCCCCATGGCCTCCTCCCTGGCCGTGGCCACCCTGCGCGACTGGCTCCCCTCCATCGGCACCAAGCTGCGCCTGGAGATCGAGACCAGCTTCCGCATCTGGCCCCGCCCCTGGCAGGCCGACGCCTCCGCCTGGCTCGACCGCCCGCAGCAGGGCGGCTTCACCCGCGAGGTCGTCTCCCACTTCCTCTTCCTCACCCGCCGCCTCTGCGGCCCCATGGTGCTGGAACAGGCCCATGCCGGCTTCCACACCGAAGGCGCCAGCGAACGCGCCATCGCCGCCCGCATCACCGCCGGCGGCCTCCCCGTCACCCTGCTCGGCGGCGTCGGCACCACGCTGAAGGACGACCACAACACCTGGACCCTCTGGGGCAGCAACGGCGCCATCCGCCTGCGCGACTGGTCGGTCGCCGAGCGCCTCACCGGCAGCGACTGGATCCCCGACCCCGCCGCCATGCCCAACGAGCGCATGCGCCCCCTCGTCCTGCGCCGCCAGCTCGAAGGCGTCGCCCGCATGACGAAGGGCGAACCCCACCACCTCGCCACCATCCAGGAGGCGCTGGACGTGCAGACGATTGTCGAGGGAATCCTCGCGGCCTGAAACAAAGGGATCCTCAAAAGCTGACCACGCTTGCCCCGCCCGCCCCCCGGCCCTAGCGTTCACCCCATGCCCTCCCTCTCCGTGAACGCCCAGCGCCTGTGGAACGCCCATATGCGGATGGCCGAGATCGGCTCGACGCCGGAGGGCGGCAGCAACCGCCCCGCCCTCTCGCCGGAGGATGCCCAGGCCCGCGCCCTGCTGCGCCAGTGGTGCGCCGAACTCGGCCTGGCCGAGGAACGCGACGCCCTGGCCAACAGCTTCTACCGCCGCCCGGGCACCGACCCGGCGGCCAAGGCCATCGCCTTCGGCAGCCACCTCGACACCGTCCCCACCGGCGGAAGGTTCGACGGCATCTTCGGCGTCCTGGCCGGGCTGGAGGTCATGCGCACCCTGCACGAGGCCGGCCTGTCCACCCACGCCCCGCTCGAACTGGTCAACTGGACCAACGAGGAAGGCACCCGCTTCCGCCCCGCCATGATGGGCAGCCGCGTCCACGCCGGCCATCTCCCCCTGGCCGAGGCCCTGGCCACCGCCGACGATTCCGGCACCACCGTCGCCCAGGCGCTGGCCGCCACCGGCCTGGCCGGCCCCACCCCGCCCGCGCCACGCAGCTGGGCCTGCCTGATCGAACCCCATATCGAGCAGGGCCCCATCCTGGAAGCTCACAACCAGGACATCGGCATCGTCACCGGCACCGTCCAGGCCCGCTACTTCCTCGTCACCGTCACCGGCGAGCCCAGCCACGCCGGCCCCACCACCATGGACCGCCGCCGCGACAGCCTCTCCGGCGCCGCCGAGATCATCCTCGCCGTGGAGCGCATCGGCCGCGCCGGCGAGCCCGGCGGCCGCTCCTCCACCACCTGGATCATGAATTCCCCCAACGCCCGCGGCGCCAACTCCGCCGTCACCCGCCTGCACTGCGACGTCCGCCACGAAAGCCCCGCCCGCGCCGCCGCCATGCAGGCCGAGCTCGAACAGGCCATCGCCGAAATCGCCGCCCGCCGCACCCTCAGGATCGAGGTCGACCCCTACACCACCTTCGGCCCCGTCGCCTTCGACCCCGCCCTCTCCGCCCGCCTGCGAAACGCCGCCCAGTCCCGCCAGCTCGCCACGCGGGACATGACCGCGGTCGCCGGCCACGATGCCGTCATGGCCGCCGCCGTCGTCCCCGCCGCCATGCTGTTCATCCCCAGCGTCGCCGGCATCACCCACAACCCCGGCGAATACTCCACGCCCAGCCAGCTCGCCCACGGCGCACAGGTCCTGCTGGATACGATCATGGATCTCGCCGGGGCCTCGCCCGGCGGAACAGGCAATTGAACAAGCTTGGCGTCCGCCCATGTAACGCTACAATCGATAGGCTATGCGCATGGACCACCCGGTGAACCCCGCCGGCGGTCGCCCCGTGCCCGGCGCCCGCACGGCCCTCCCCCCCACGCTCGACGCGCGGTCGTCCGCCGTGCTGCGCGAGATCGTGGAGCAGTACGTCGAAACCGGCGAGCCGGTCGGCAGCCGCACCCTCTCGCGCCGCCTGCCGATGAACCTCTCCCCGGCCACCATCCGCAACGTGATGGCCGACCTCACCGATGCCGGCCTGCTCTTCGCCCCGCACACCTCCGCCGGCCGCCTGCCCACCGATCTCGGCCTGCGCCTCTTCGTCGATGGCCTGCTCCAGTTCGGCGAACTCACGGAGGAAGACCGCGAAGCCATCGCCACCTCGCTGGCCACCTCCGGCCGCAGCCTGGAGGATACGCTGGCGGAAGCCTCCACCATGCTCTCCGGCCTCTCGGCGGCCGCCGGCCTGGTCCTCGCCCCGAAAAGCGAGGGCCCGGTCCGCCACATCGAATTCGTCCCGCTCGGCTCCGGCCGCGCCCTGGTCGTCCTCGTCGCCGGCGACGGCCATGTCGAGAACCGGGTCATCGAGATCCCGCCCGGCGTCCCCCCCAGCGCGCTCCAGCAGGCCGGCAACTACCTCAACGCCCGCCTCTCCGGAAAACCGCTGGCCGAGGTCCGCCACCTGGTCGCCGCCGAGATGGCCGCCAACCGCACGGAGCTGGACGAACTCTCCACCCAGGTCGTCGAAGCCGGCCTCGCCACCTGGACCGGCGAGGGCCGCGGCGCCAGCCTCATCCTGCGCGGCCAGGCCCGCCTCCTGCAGGACGTCACCCAGATCGAGCGCCTGTCGGCCATCCAGGTCCTGTTCGACCGGCTGGAGGCGCAGGAAACCATGCTCCGCCTGCTCGAACTGGCCGAGCGCAGCGACGGCGTGCGCATCTTCATCGGTTCGGAATCCGGCCTGTTCGGCACCTCCGGCGTCTCCATGGTCGTCGCCCCGGCCCGCAACGCCGCCAACCGCATCGTCGGCGCCATCGGCGTCATCGGCCCCACCCGCATCAACTACGGCCGCATCATCCCGGTGGTGGACTACACCGCCCGCGTCATCGGCCGCCTGCTCGGCTGACCCCCCGCCCTTAACTTCCTCGCAATCCCGCCCCGCGAGGATGCGGGGCCATGGAACAATCCGTCACAGGCGTCCCCCCCCAGGCGCCCCCACCCCCCGACGCGGTCCGCCGCGCGCGGGTGCTGGTGGTGGACGACGAGACGGTCCAGCGCCTCCTGGTCACCCGCGCCGCCGCCTCGCTGGGCCACGAGGCGGAAGCCGCCGCCACCCTGGCGGAGGCGGAGGCCCTGCTCGCCGCCCCCCCCTACGACGTCATCGTGCTGGATCTCAGCCTGCGCGACCACGACGGCATCGAACTCCTGCGCGGCATCGCCCGCGCCCGGCTCGACCCCGTGCTGGTGTTCATCTCCGGCTTCGACCAGCGCGTGCGCGAGGCCGCCGCCCGCCTGGCCGCCGCCCTCGGCCTGCGCGTCGCCGGCACCATCGGCAAGCCCCTGCCGGTGCCGGAGCTGCTCGCCCTGCTGCGCCGCATCCCCCCG
>CANHCJ010000177.1 GCA_947458025.1 Rhodospirillales bacterium
ACATCGCCGCCACCACGCGCTCTCGCAGATCGAGGGAAAGGGCTCGGGTCATCGCTGCTGGCCTCCGCCCAGCCAGCAGCTTGAATCAGAAAACGAGCCGCGCCGGAATCACCAAAGCGATTCACTCAGACAGAATCACGCTCTAGCCCGGCGCGCGCGCCATCAGCCCGGCCACCACATGCCGGTGCGACGTCATCGCCAGCCGCTCGATCCCGCGCGCCGTCACCGACACCAGGATACCCCCGTCCGAAAGATGCAGCGGCCGATCGATGCAGCCCTCGCGCACCAGCCGGTCCAGTGCCGCGGCCACCTCGTCGGCCGTGCAGGACAGCCCCGCGCGCCGCATCGCCACCGCCACGTCGGCCTGCCGGCGCGGGCTCAGCGCCGCCATCTGCGTCAGCGCCGCCAGCAGCGCATCCACGAAATCCTGCGCCGTGGCCGCCGGGGCGGGCATTGCGCGCCCCCGGCCATCCGCGGGCACGCCCAGCGACGTCCCGAACCCGGCAAGGGCGTCACGATACGAGGGGAGATCCTGCGTCATGCTGCGGCTCCATTGGGCAACCCATCCTGCCGCCCCGACCGCGCCAGAAGGTAGGCGGCGCGCCGGGGAGCCTGCGCATCATCCTCTCAAACCGGTTACGATTGTAGTCAGGGAAATTACCTATCTTTTCACACCGCCGCGTGGCCGGCCGTCACGCCCGTATCAGCCCGGCCTGTACCGCCAGCCGCACCACGTCGGGCAGGCTGCGGCACGACAGCTTCTCCATCACCTTCGACCGGTGCACCTCCACCGTGCGCGGCGAGATGCCAAGCTCATGCGCGATCGCCTTGTTCCCGTCGCCGCGGACCATGGCATCCAGCACCTGCCGCTCGCGCCGCGTCAGCCGCTCCAGCCGCAGCCGCAGAGCTTCGGGAATCGGCCCGCCACCCAACGGCCGCGCCATCCCTTCCAGCGCCTCGCGCACCGCCTGCACCAGCGCCTCGGCCTCCAGCGGCAGCGCCACCACATCCACCGCCCCCGCCTTCATCGCCCGCACCGCGGTGGCCACGTCACCCGCCGGCGCCAGCGCCACCACCGGAAACGGACAGCCCCGCGCGGCAAGCTCATTGAGCAGCACCGCCCCGTCCGCCGTGTTCACGCACAGGGCGGACAGGATGCACCCCGCTCGCAGCCCCTCCAGCCTGTCAAGCAGTTGCGCCGGTGAGGGGAACATCGCCACCTCCAGGCCAGCCTCCCGCACGATCCCCGCCAGCGCCGCGCCCAACCCCTCGTCGCCTGCCACAACATAGACGGATCCGCCCGCCGTTTCCGTCGCCGCCTGGGAAACCTCTACCTGGCCGATCATGGCGTCATGCCCCCGGGCGCAGCGCCCTGACACATTTCAAGAATGCTCGAAACCCAGACCCGCCAGCCGGCCGCACACCGCATCCGCCCTGGCTGCCCCACCCCCCTGTTCGTCTCGCGCGGAGTCTCCCCCGCGTGTCGTGTCGTGTCGTATGCTCAACGTGAAAACTGCATCACGCTTGAGAAGAGTTCAATAGCTGGTAACACTACGTAATTTCTGCGCCATCGCGAGTGGACGCCCCTCGCCGCCCCCTCCCCCTGGCGCCACCCCCGCTTCTGGCCGAAACTAAGCCCCTAATCACGCCCCAGCCCCGGAGAATCCCCGAATGTCACCCACCTTCTCCGTCGGCGACGTCACCATCCACCGCATCGTCGAGCAGGTCGTCCCCTTCAGCCGCCCGCAGGACTTCCTCCCGGACCTCACGGAAAGTTTACTCGAAGCCAACCGCGCCTGGATGGAACCCACCGACCTCGACCCCGCCACCGGCATGCTGATGCTCTGCATCCAGTCCTACCTGCTGCGCACCCCGCACCACACCATCCTCATCGACACCTGCGTCGGCAACGACAAGAACAACCCCCGATTCCCCGCCTGGAACCACCGCCAGGACGAAACCTGGCTCGCCAACCTCGCCGCCGCCGGCGCCCGCCCGGAGGACATCGACTACGTCATGTGCACCCACATGCATGTCGACCACGTCGGCTGGAACACCCGCCTGCACAACGGGCGCTGGGTCCCCACCTTCCCGAACGCCCGCTACGTCTTCGCCGAGCGCGAATACGCCCACTGGAACGCCGCCCACGCGGAGCGCCCCATCGCGGTCTACGCCGAAAGCGTCCTGCCGGTGATCGAGGCCGGCCGCGCCGACATGGTGTCGGACACCCATGCCCTGGGCGACCACCTCCGCCTCACCCCCACCCCGGGCCACACCCCCGGCCACGTCGCCGTGGAACTCGGCCGCGGCCGCACGGAGGCCGTCTTCACCGGCGACCTCATCCACACCCGCCTGCAGGCGCGCTACCCGGAACTGAACATGCGCGCGGATTCCAACCCCGCCCAGGCCGCCGCCACCCGCCGCGCCTTCCTGGAACAGCACTGCGAGGCCGGCACGCTGTGCTGCACCTCGCACTTCCCCTCGCCCAGCACCATGCGGCTGAAGCGCTGGGGAGAAGGGTTCAAGTGCGAGATGGTAGAGAAGTAAGAGTCTTCTTTTTCTGAAGAAAAAGAAGCAAAAAGACTTTCCCCCTTTGCGCCCGGGCTAGCCACGACGCAAAGGGGGAAAAGTTTTTTGGTTCTTTTTTTCAAAAAAGAACGTCCTTACTTCTTGTCGAGATCCCGCGCCCCCAGCGCCCGAGACGCGAATTCCTCCGGCGGCTTCACCCCAGCATCGGTATACGCCTTGCGCAGCGCCTCCACGTTCGGGCTGAACACCGTCTTGCGGTTCGCCTTCGCCCACTCGTAGCTCGCCGTCTGCATCGAGACCTGGTTCTGGAACCGCGGCATCACGTAGCGCGCGAACAGCTCATAGCTGCGCCAGGTCTGCTCCCGGTCCGCCCAGTCATGCGCCCGGAACATCAGCCCGCCGAACCCGCCATCGGAAAGCTCGATCAGCCGCTCGATCCCGCGCGCGATCAGGTCCGGCGAGCCCACCAGCGTGCTGCCGGAGGCCACCCCGTCGCGCAGCGGGTCCTCCGACCGCCCCGGCGGCCGCCCCAGCGCCTCGGAGAAGTAGTCCACCGTCTCGCGCCGCTCGCCGTAGCGCACCTGCTGCAGCGCCAGCTCGTCCTCCTCGGCGCAGTGCATGTTGATCACCAGGCGCCACTTCTTGCGGTTCATGGTCTTGCCGTGCTTGGCCGCCATCTCCTCGGCGATGCGCCACTGCCCCGCCACCGCCTCCGGCCCGCCCGGCAGCCCGGCGCCCAGCGAAAGGATGCCCAGCCCATGCTTGCCCGCGGTCTGCGGCCCCGCCGGCGTCATCGTGCTCGCCACCGCGATGTCGAAATGCGGCTCGCTCCACGGCCGCAGGTGCAGCCGCGCCTCGCGCATCTCGAACCAGTCGGTCTTCATCGTCACCGGCTCCTCGCAGGCCAGCAGCGCCATGATCGCATCCAGCGCCTCGTCCATCCGCCGCCGCTGCGTCACCGGGTCGATCCCCAGCATGTAGGCGTCGGAAACCAGCGCCCCCGGCCCGCAGCCCAGCATCGCCCGCCCGCGCGTCTGGTGGTCCAGCTGCGCGAAGCGCTCGGCCACCATGAACGGGTGGTGATACGGCAGGGAGGTCACGCCCGAGCCCAGCTTGATGTGCTTGGTCCGCTCCGCCGCCGCGGCGATGATCAGCTCCGGCGAGGCGATGATCTCCCACCCCGCCGAATGGTGCTCCCCGATCCACGCCTCGTCATAGCCGAGATGGTCGAGCCACTCGATCATCTCGATGTCGCGCCGCATCGCCAGCGTCGGGTTGTCCCCCAGCCGGTGGAAGGGGGCGAGAAAGATCCCGAACCGCAACCCGTGATGCCCCATCGTGAAGTCTCCCTCTCGTGCCGGCGCATGCTGCCCGGCGCCACCGTCCCTGCCAAGCCAGGAGCCGGCATTCCTGCGCGGTGTCAGCCGGCTTCGTTGGCGATCCGGCGCGCCTCGTCCGCCAGTCGCGCACGGAACTCCGGCCGCAGCTGCTCGTGCCCGGCCCAGCGCAGCAGGTAGTCGGGCCTGCGCTCATGGGCGGCATACCGCACGCTGCGGGCCGCGAACTCCTCCTGGTCGCAGACCGGATGCTGCATCTGCACCGCCCCCTGCCCATCCATCCCGAACGACAGGCCCAGCGGCGACGGCGCCAGGTTGAACGATTGCGGCCGCACCGCATTGGCCACCAGCCGGTTCACGTCCACCATTTCCAGCCCGCCGGCCTGCAGCGCGGTCGGCACGAACGCCTCGCAATGCACCGGCGGCTTCCCCCGCGCCGCCTCGGTCCGGCGCAGCTGCTGCAGGAACTCGGCCGCCGGGCGCGTCACCACCAGGAACGGAAAGAAGGCGGCCCGGGAGAAGCCGAAGGTCTCCCGCGCCGCATCCGCCCACGGCCAGCCGGCGGCCGCATCGCTCACGAAAATGCCCACGGCCGCAATCCGCCGGTCGCGCAGCGCCGCCAGCCGGTCGATCAGCGCCTCCAGGAACACCGGGCTCTCACCGGTCACATGCACGTCGTACTCCACCTGCACGAAGGTGTCGTAGCCCGGCAGCTGCCGCATCGCGGTGTAGATCGGATAGTCGCCGAAAAACCACAGGTAGTCGGGCCGCCGCTCCGGCCACAGCCCCATGGCCACGCAGTCCTCCACCGTGTGGCGCAGCACCTGCGGCCCCTCCAGCCAGCTGCGCCCCCGCGTTTCGTCGATGTTCACGAACACGTCGAAGTTGCGCGCATGCGCCAGGGCGGACCACAGCGCGAACAGCTTGCTGTTCACCATGTGCGTGCGGATCAGCACCGCCGTGGTGTTGCGCGGTTGTGCCAGCGGAAACTCATCCGCCGGCAACTGCACCAGCACCCGCGGCTCCGGCGCCGCCACCGTGGCGCCCGCAAGGCGCAGCCGCCCCGGCCCGGCCATGCCGACCGCGTCGAACGCCATCGCCACCGACCGGTCCTGCGCCAGCAGCCGCACCGCGCCGTCCCGCGCCTCCCAGAACCGGCCCGCCGCCCCTCCCGTCACCGTGCCGTCCGGCTCCAGCCGCAGCCAGGGCTCGATCTCGCCGCGCGGCCCCCGCAGCGACCACACCGCACCCGACAGAAGGTAGGGGTCGAGGAACATGCGTCCCGCCCCTGCCCTCAGGCGCCGGGATCGGCGGCAACCCGCCCGCGCCAATCCGCCAGAACATCCGCCAGCGTCCGCTCCCACGCGATCGCCGGCGCCCAGCCCAGCGCCGCCCGCGCCGCGCCGGCATTGCCGCTCGCCGTCGGAATCTCCGCCCGCCGCAGCAGCGCCGCCCCGGTGCTCACCTCGGCCTCCACCCCGGCCATGGCCATCAGCGCGGCCAGGATGTCCCCGATCCGCCGCGGCACGCCGGAGGCCACGTTGAACACCGCCCCCGGCGCCACCTCGTCGGCCCGCGCCAGCGCCGCCACATAGGCCGCGCACACGTCGCGCACGTCGAGGAAGTCGCGATACGGGTCCAGCGCCCCCACCTGCATCCGCGGCGCCTGCAACCCCGCCGCGATCCGCGCCACCTGCCGCGCGAAGGCCGGCGCCACGAAGGAAGCCGATTGCCCCGGCCCGGTATGGTTGAACGGCCGCATCCGGATCACCCGTAGCCCTTGCGCCGCCATCGCCCCCAGCGCCAGGTCGGCCGCCGCCTTGGTGGCGGCATAGGTGTTCATCGGCGCCGGCAGCCCGCTTTCGTCCAGCGCCACCCCCGCCGCGAAGGACCGCCCGTAGATCTCGGCGCTGGAGGCGAACAGCAGCACCGAAGCGGGGTTCGCCGCCTGCAGCGCGCGCGCCAGCGAAAGCGTGCCCATCAGGTTCACCCGCCACGCCGCCTCCGGGTCGGCATTGGCCGCCGGCACCGCCGTCACGGCCGCCAGGTGCACGCAGGCATCCGGCGCCACCCCGGCCACGAACCGCGCCACCGCCGCGCCATCGGCGAGGTCCACCTTCGCCCCCGCCCCGCCCATCTCCACCATCTCGGCCGCCGGAAACGCCGCGCGCAGCAACGGCCGCAGGTGGCGGGCCACGAACCCGCCGGCGCCGGTCACCAGGATGCGCCGCGGCGCCATGCCGCGCCCTCAGCCGCGCGCCGCGCGATGCCGCGCGAGATCGGCCTCCACCATCTCGGCGGCCATCTCCTCCAGCGTCACCCCTGGCGCCCAGCCCAGCACGCGCTGCGCCTTGCCGGCATCGCCCAGCAGGATATCCACCTCGGCCGGCCGCATGAACCGCTCGCTGGTCTTCACGTGCTTCTGCCAATCGAGCCCCGCATGCCCGAAGGCGATGGCGCAGAACTCGCGGATCGCCACCGTCCGCCCGGTCGCGATCACGTAGTCGTCCGGCGTCTCCTGCTGCAGCATCAGCCACATCGCCCGCACATAGTCGCGCGCATGGCCCCAGTCGCGCATCGCCTCCAGGTTGCCCAGCACCAGTTCGTCCGCCAGCCCCAGCTTGATCCGCGCCACCCCGTCGGTGATCTTGCGGGTCACGAACTCGATCCCGCGCAGCGGGCTTTCATGGTTGAACAGGATGCCGGAGCTGGCATGCATGCCGAAGCTCTCGCGGTAGTTCACCGTCATCCAGTGCGCATACAGCTTCGCGGCCGCATAGGGGCTGCGCGGATAGAACGGCGTGCGCTCGTTCTGCTTCTCCTGCTGGATCTTGCCGAACATCTCGGAGGACGAGGCCTGGTAGAACCGTGCCTTGGGCGCCACGATCCGCACCGCCTCCAGCATGTTCACCGCCCCCATCCCGGTCACGTTCCCGGTCAGGATCGGCTGCTGCCAGCTCGCATGCACGAAGCTCTGCGCCGCGAGGTTGTACACCTCGTCCGGCTGCACCGCGTCCACGATGCGGATGATGCTGGAAAGGTCCATCAGGTCGCCGTCGTGCAGCACCACCCGGTCCAGCACCCCGATCCAGCGCAGCCGCTCCCCGATCACATCGGCCGAGGCGGAGCGCCGCAGCAGCCCGTGCACCGCGTAGCCCTTGTCCAGCAGGAACTGCGACAGATAGGCCCCGTCCTGGCCGGTGATGCCGGTGATGAGCGCGCTGGGCATGCCTGGCTGGTCTCCTGCTGCTCCGGCCGGTCTAGACCGCGCCGCCCCCTCCGTCCATGGCCGCGCCGGCCCCGTCAATCGCCGCCAGCATAGCCGCCGCCGTCTCGCGCCACTCCACCGGCCGGAACCGCGCCCGCACCTCCGCCCGCCACGCCGCCAGCCCCGCCGGGTCCTCCAGCAATCCGCGGATCACCCGCACCGCATCGCCCACGCTGTCGGCCTCGAAATACCGCGCAAGCTCGCCGCCCGCCTCGGGCAGGGAGGTGTTGTCCGCGCACACTACAGGCGTGCCGAAATCGTGGCTCTCCACCACCGGCAGCCCCCAGCCCTCGTAGTGGCTCGGATACACGGTGAACATCGCGCCCCGGTACAGCGCCGCCAGCTGCGCGTCCGAGGGGCTGTCCACCACCTCCACCCGCCCGTCCAGGAACGCCGCGTTGCGCATCTGCTGCATCAGGTCGTCCACCAGCCAGCCGATCCCCCCGGCCAGCACCAGCTTCGGCACCGCCCCGGCCGGCATCTCCTCCACCAGCCGCCGCCAGGCGCGGAACAGCAGCAGGTGGTTCTTGCGCACCTCGATGGTGGAGACGCACAGCACGTATGGCTCCGCCGGCACCGTCGCGTCGCGCTGCGCCAGGGGCACGCCCAAGGAAACGCTGGGAAACCCGGTCCCGATCGGCACCACCGCCACCGGCGCCCGCAGCGCGAACCCCTCGCGCGCCGCGAACACCTCCATGTCCCGCCGCGTGGAGTGCGAAATGGCCATCGGCACGTCGCACACCGGCATCATCCGGCCCGCCCAGTCGCGATAGCGCCGGCCCAGCGCCACCACGCTGAACTCCGGCCGCATCACCGGGATCAGGTCGTACACCAGCGTGGCATAGCGCAGCCCGTGCCGCTCCAGCGCCGCCAGGGCGCGCTCCATGTGCTGGGAATTCCACGGCGCCGCCAGGCCGAACAGCACGTCCCCCGGCCGCATCTCCGCCGCCGCCTGCGCCCGCGCCCCGCCCGCCTG
>CANHCJ010000178.1 GCA_947458025.1 Rhodospirillales bacterium
CATGGCCAGCTGGAAGACCCATCCCATGCTCCACCGCCTCCGCGCGGCGGCCCTCGCCGTCGCCACGCTGCTCGCCCTGCCCGCCCTGGCCCATGAGGGCCACGACCACGATGCCGCCCCGCCGCCCGCCACCGTCGTCTCCGCCCCGCGCGGCGAGGCGGCCTCGGAGGCGGTGGAGCTGGTGGCCGTCGCCCGCGGCCGGGTGATCGAGTTCTACCTCGACGATTTCCGCACCAACGCCCCGATCGAGGGCGCCGCGGTGGAGGTGGAGACCCCCAACGGCCCGGCCCAGGCCAGCGCCGCGCCCGGCCAGCCCTACCGGCTGGAGGCGCCCTGGATCGAGGTGCCGGGCACGTACGATCTGATCGTGACCATCATGGCCGGGGACATGCTGGAGGTGCTGCCGGTCAGCCTCGTCATCCCCGCGCCGCCGCCGGCCGCCGGGCATGGGCATGGCGGCCTGCTCGCCAGTTTGGCCGCCCATGGCCTGCCGCCCGGCACGCCGCGCGCCTGGATCGGCTACGGCGCCGCCTTCCTGGCCGGCATGGCCGCGATGTGGCTGCTGCGCCGCCGTGCCGCGCCGTTGGTCCTGTTGCTGGCCCTCGCCTCCGCCCCCGCGTTTGCCCAGCAGCCGCCGGTGGTGGTGCGCGACCAGGCCCAGCGCCTGCCCGATGGCAGCGTGTTCGTGCCCAAGGCCAGCCAGCGCATCCTGGCGATCCGCACCGAGATGACCGCCAGCGCCGGCCATGCCCGCACAGTGGAGCTGCCCGGCCGCATCACCGCGGACCCGAACGCCAGCGGCTATGTGCAGGCTGCCGTCAGCGGCCGGCTCTCGGCCCCGCCGGGGGGGTTCCCGCGCCTCGGCGCCCCGGTGCGTGCCGGCGAGGTGCTGGCCTTTGTGACCCCGCCGTTCCAGGCCATCGACACCTCCAACATCCGCCAGCAGGCCGGCGAGATCGACCAGCAGATGGCCATCGCCGAGCGCCGCCTGGCCCGGCTGCGCGCCCTGGGCGAGGTCGCCGCGCGCAGCCAGGTGGAGGAGGCGGAGCTGGAGCTGCGCGGCCTGCGCGCCCGCCGCGCCAGCCTGGATGCGGTGCGCCGCGAGCCGGAATCGCTGCTGGCCCCGATCGACGGCGTGATCGCCGCCAGCACGGCGGCCGCCGGCCGCATCGCCGAGACCAACGCGGTGGTGTTCCAGGTGGTCGACCCGCGCCGGCTATGGGTGGAGGCGCTGCATTTCGAGGCGCTCGCCACCGCCGGCAGCGCCAGCGCCCGCCTGCCCGATGGCCGCGTGCTGGCGCTGGCCTATCGCGGCACCGGGCTGGCCGGCGCGGCGCAGTCCTTCCCCGTGCATTTCGCCGTGGAGGGCAACGCCGCCGGCCTGCGCATCGGCCAGCTGGTGACAGTGCTGGCCCGCACCGAAGCCGCCCACCAGGGCCTCGCCTTGCCGCGCGCGGCGGTGCTGCGCGGCCCCAGCGGCGTGGCCATCGTCTACGAGCACCACGCCGCCGAGCAGTTCCGCCCGCACGAGGTGCGCACGGAGGCGCTGGACGGCGCGCGCGTGCTGGTGGTGGCCGGGCTTCGCCCCGGGCTGCGCATCGTCACGCAAGGCGCCGAGCTGCTCAACCAGGTGCGATAGCTTTGCTCGCGTGATTCACGTCTCCGACGTTCCGCCTCCGACGATCACGCTCCGAGGGCCCAATGTTCACCTTCCTCGTCACCCATTCCCTGCGCAACCGCCTGCTGGTGCTGGCCATCGCCATGGTGCTGGTGGTGTGGGGCGGCGTGGTCGCCACCCGCCTGCCGGTGGATGTCTTCCCCGACCTCAACCGCCCCACCGTCACGCTGATGACCGAGGCCGAGGGCCTGGCGCCGCCGGAGGTGGAGCAGCTGGTCACCTGGCCGATCGAGACGCAGATGAACGGCCTGCCCGGCGTGGTGCGGGTGCGCTCCGTCTCCGGCGTGGGTCTTTCCATCGTGTATGTCGAGTTCGACTGGGGCACGGAAATCTACCGCAACCGCCAGCTGGTGGCCGAGCGCCTCGCCCTGGTGCGCAGCCAGCTGCCGGCCAGCGTGGTGCCGCAGATGGGGCCGGTCTCCTCCATCATGGGCCAGATCGTGCTCGCCGCCGTCACCGCGCCGGACGGCGTCTCGCCGATGGAGGTGCGCGAGGCGGCGGATTTCATCGTCCGCCCCCGCCTGCTTGCCATCCCCGGCGTGGCGCAGGTGATCCCGATCGGCGGCGAGGTGCGCCAGTTCCGCGTCGCCCCCAACCCGGCGGCGATGCGCGCGCTGGGCATCCCGCTGGAGCAGATGGAACGCGCCCTGGCCCAGTTCGGCGCCAATACCGGCGGCGGCTTCGCCGACCAGCACGCGCGCGAATACCTCATCCGCAACCTCGGCCAGACCATGAGCCTCGATGCCCTCGGCCGCACCGTGGTCGGCACGGTGGAGGGGTCTCCGGTGCTGCTGCGCCAGGTGGCCGAGGTATCCTTCGCCGCGCGCAACAAGCGCGGCGAGGCCGGCTACATGGGCCGCCCCGCCGTGATCGTCTCGGTGGAAAAGCAGCCCGACATCGACACGCTGCGCCTGACGCGGGAGGTGGAGGCGGCACTCGCCGACCTCTCCGCCACCCTGCCCTCCGGCATCCGGGCAGACAGCATCCTGTTCCGCCAGGCCGACTTCATCGCCACCTCCATCCGCAACGTGCAGACCGTGCTGCTGGAGGCCACGGCCGTCGTCGCCGTCATCCTCTTCGCCTTCCTGCTGAACGCGCGCACCACGCTCATCTCCCTCACCGCCATCCCGGTCTCGATCCTCACCGCCGCCATCGTGTTCCACTTCGCCGGGCTGTCGATCAACACCATGACCCTCGGCGGCCTCGCCATCGCCATCGGCGAGCTGGTGGACGATGCGGTAGTGGACGTGGAGAACATCCACCGGCGATTGCGCGAGAACCGCGCGCTGCCGGAACCGCGCCCGGTGTTCGACGTGGTCGTGGCCGCCAGCCAGGAGGTGCGCTCCGGCATCGTCTACGCCACCCTGATCATCATCCTGGTCTTCGTGCCGCTCTTCGCCCTCACCGGCATCGAGGGGCGGCTGTTCGCCCCGCTCGGCCAGGCCTACATCGTCTCCATCCTGGCCAGCCTGCTGGTGTCCATCACCCTCACGCCCGTGATGGCCTACTACCTGCTGCCGCGCATGAAGCGGCTGGAGGCGCATGAGGGCGCGCTGGTGCGCGTGCTGAAGCGCGGCAACGCCGCCCTGCTGCGCTGGGCCCTGCCGCGCCCGCGCCGGCTGCTCGGCCTCGCCACAGTCGCCGTCGCCGGCGCCGCCATCGGCGCCGCCCTGCTGCCGCGCGCCTTCCTGCCGCCGTTCAACGAGGGCACGCTGACCATCAACACCACCTTCACCCCCGGCATCTCGCTGGCCGAATCCCACCGCGTCGGCCTCATCGCCGAGCAGCTCCTGCTCCAGGTGCCGGAGGTGCGCGCCGTCGGCCGCCGCACCGGCCGCGCCGAGCTCGACGAACACGCCGAGGGCGTCCATTCCTCGGAGATCGAGGTGGACCTCACGCGCGACGGCCGCGGCAAGGACGCGATCGTGGCCGACATCCGCGACCGTCTCGCCGTGCTGCCCATGGCCGTGAACATCGGCCAACCCATCTCCCACCGGCTGGACCACATGCTCTCGGGCGTGCGCGCCCAGATCGCGGTGAAGCTGTTCGGCGAGGACCTCGACACGCTGCGCATCACCGCCGAGGCGCTGCGCCAGCGCATGGCCGCCATCCCGGGCCTGGTCGATCTCCAGGTCGAAAAGCAGGTCCGCATCCCGCAGCTGGAAATCCGCGTGGACCACGCCCGCGCCGCGCTGTTCGGCGTCCCCCCCGCCGCCGTCACCGAACAGCTCGAACGCCTCTCCAACGGCCGCGTCGTCTCCCGCCTGGTGGACGGCAACCGCCGCTTCGACGTGGTGGTGCGCCTGCCGGACGGGATGCGCACCACCGAAGGCCTCGCCGGCCTGCTGATCGAAACACCGCAGGGCTGGGTGCCGGTGCAGGCGCTCGCCGAGGTGCGCGAGACCGACGGCCCGAACCAGATCCTGCGCGAGGGCGGGCGCCGCCGCCTGGTGGTCTTCGCCAACACCGAAGGCGGCACCGACATGTCCGCCGCCGTGGCCGCGATCCGCGCCGAGCTGGCCGCCAGCGCCATGCCGCCCGGAATCTTCGCCACGCTGGAAGGCACGTTCCAGGCGCAGGAGGAAGCCAGCCGCACCATCGCGCTGCTGTCGCTGATCTCGCTGGTGATGGTGTTCGCCATCCTCTACAGCCGCTACCGCTCCGCCGTGCTGGCGCTGATCGTGATGGGCAGCGTGCCGCTGGCGCTGATCGGCAGCGTGGCGGCGCTATGGATCGCCGGCCAGCCGCTCTCGGTGGCCTCCATGATCGGCTTCATCACCCTGGCCGGCATCGCCGCGCGCAACGGCATCCTCAAGATCAGCCACTACCTGAACCTCGCCCTGCACGAGGGCATGGCGTTCGGCCCGGAGCTGGTGATGCGCGGCAGCCTGGAGCGCATGACCCCGGTGCTGATGACCGCGCTGTCCGCCGGCGTCGCCCTGGTGCCGCTGATGATCGACGCCCAGGCCCCGGGCAAGGAGATCCTGCACCCCGTCGCCGTCACCATCTTCGGCGGGCTGGTCAGCGCCACGCTGCTGGATGCCGTGCTCACCCCCGCGCTGTTCCTGCGCCACGGCGCGCCGGCCCTGCGCCGCCTGCAGGAGGCCCGCGCCACCCAGGCGCCGGGCAGCCCCGCCGCCGCCCCCACCTTCTGACCCCCGAAGGAGCCCCACGATGCACCGCCTCGTCCTCGCCGCCCTGCTGCTTCTCGCCCCGCTGGCAGCCCACGCCCACGAACCACGCACCGGCCCGCGCGGCGGCGCGCTGGTGGATGCCGGGCCGCACCATGTGGAGGTGGTGGCCGCCCCGGGCGGGCTCGATGTGTTCGTCAGCGACGGCAATGACCGGCCGCTGCCGGCCACCGGGTTCCGCGGCATCGCCATCCTGGCCGTGGGCGGCAAGCCGCTGCGCATCCCGCTGGAGCAGCGCCAGCCGGACCGGCTCTCCGGCACCGCCAGCCTGCCCGCCGGCGAGGCGCTGAAGGGCGTGATCCAGCTCACCGCCCCCGACGGGCGCACCGCCACGGCACGATTCGGGCAGTAGCCGGGCCGGGGCGGGGTGACAGCCCGGCCGGCGCTGCGCTAGGCTGCCGCCAGCAACCCGCAAGAGGCAGCCATGTCCCTGACCAACGCCCCCGATCCCGAAGTCCGCAAGGCCGTCGTCAAGCAGGACCTGGAGAACGTCCTGCACCCCATCGTCCAGCACACCGCGCTGGAAAAGAACCAGATGGTGGTCACGGGCGCCCAGGGCTCGACCGTGCGCGACTATGACGGCACCGAGTATCTCGATGCCATGGCCGGGCTGTGGTGCGTGAACATCGGCTATGGCCGCACGGAGCTCGCGGACATCGCCGCCGAGCAGATGCAGCAGATCGCCTACTACCCGCACACCGCCATGAACTTCCCGGCCGCACGCCTGGCCGAGCAGATGAACGGCCTGATGGGCGGCGGCTACCACACCTACTTCGTGAACTCGGGCTCCGAGGCGAACGAGGCCGGGTTCAAGATCGCCCGCCAGTACCAGCGCCATGAGCAGAAGCCCGGCGCGTTCCGCTACAAGACCATCAGCCGCTACTACGCCTATCACGGCACCACGCTCTCCACCCTGGCCGCCGGCGGCATGGGCGAGCGCAAGGGCAAGTTCGAGCCGCTGGGCGGCAACGAGTTCGTCCATGTCGCCGCCCCCACCTGCTACCGCTGCCCGTTCGGCCTGGAATACCCCACCTGCGAGCTGGCCTGCGTGACCAACATGGAAAGCACGATCCAGGGCGAAGGCCCGGACTCCATCGCGGAGATCCTGATCGAGCCGATCATGTCCGGCGTCGGCATCGCCGTGCCGCCCGACGAATACCTGCCGGCGGTGGCCAAGCTGTGCGAGAAGTACGGCGCCCTGCTGCACGTGGATGAGGTGATCAACGGCTTCGGCCGCACCGGCAAGATGTTCGGCCACCAGCATTACGGCGTGAAGCCGGACATCATGGCTGTCGCCAAGGGCATCGTCTCGGCCTACCTGCCGATCGCGGCCACCGTGGTGAAGAACGAGGTGTTCAACTCGTTCCTCGGCGAGGAAGCCGAGATGCGCCAGGTGATGCAGGTGAACACCTATGGCGGCCACCCCGCCGCCGCGGCCGTGGCCGTGCGCAACATCGAGATCATGCAGGAAGAGAACCTGGTCGCCCGCGCCGCCGAGATGGGCAACTACTTCATGGATGGCCTCAAGACCCTGCTGAAGCACCCCGTGGTCGGCGACGTCCGCGGCAAGGGCCTGCTGCTGGGCCTGGAGCTGGTGAAGGACAAGAAGACCAAGCAGCAGGTCTCCTCGGCCCATGTCGGCGCCATGGTGGGCTTCGCCAAGAAGCACGGCGTGATCATCGGGCGTTCCGGCGGTGGCAGCCGCCATTCGAACACCCTCACCTTCTCGCCGCCGCTGGTGATCACCCGCAGCGAGATCGACCGCATCATCGACGTGCTCGATCGCGGCCTCACCGAGCTTGGGCCGCAGATGCAGGCCTGATCGAAGGCAGCACCGGGCGCTTCCGGCATGATGCGGGTGGCGCCCGGATGAACCTTTCGGACTGGCAGTCGGCGCCCGGCCTCGCGGCCGGGCGCCGTTTGCATGCACGGCTCCTGGCCGCGGCCCTCGCCCTGCCGCCGGCGGTGCGCGGCATGATGTGGATGGTGTGTGCCGGGCTCGTGTTCACCGTGCTGAACACGATCATGAAGGCGATGAGCACCAGCCTGGCGCCGCTGCAGCTCGGCTTCCTGCGCTATGCCTTCGGGCTGCTGGTGCTGCTGCCGCTGGTGCTGCGGGCGGGGCTGGCCAACTGCGCCACCAACAACTTCAAGGGCCAGGTGTGGCGCGGGCTGACGCACACCGCCGGCATGCTGCTGTGGTTCTCCGCCCTGCCGCACATCCCGCTGGCCGACAACGTGGCGCTGGGCTTCACCTCGCCGATCTTCATCATGCTCGGCGCCTCGCTGGCGCTGGGCGAGAAGCTGGTGCCGGCGCGCTACGTGGCCGCGGGCTTCGGCTTCCTCGGCGTGGCCATCGTGGTCGCGCCGGCCTGGACCGGCGGCGGCGGCTACTGGCAGCTGGTGATGCTCGGCGCCTCGCCGCTGTTCGCCACCTCTTTCCTGATCGCCAAGATGCTCACCCGGCGCGACAAGCCGGAGGTGATCGTGCTGTGGCAGTCCCTCACCGTCACGGTCTTCCTGTTCCCCTTCGCGCTGATCGACTGGCGCTGGCCCACCGCCCCGGAATGGGGGCTGCTGTTCGCCTGCGGCATCATCGGCAGCCTCGGCCACTACTTCAGCACCCGTGCGCTCCGCGCCGCCGACGCCTCGGCCACCCAGAACGTGAAGTTCGTGGAGCTGATCTGGGCCTCGCTCGCCGGCATCGTCGTGTTCGGCGACTGGCCGAGCGAGACCACCATGCTGGGCGGGCTGGTGATCTTCCTCTCCACCACCTGGATCGCGCGCCGCGAGGCGCGCCGCCGAGCCTCCTGAGGACCCCATGGCGCAACAGGGCATCCTGGCCGTTCTGAACGACCTCGACGACACCGCCGACCGCGCGGCCTATGAGGACTGGTACCAGCAGGACCACCTGCCGGACCGCCTCGCCATCCCCGGCTTCCGCCACGCCCGCCGCTATCGCCGGATCGAGGGCACGGCGCAGGAATACTTCACCTTCTACGAAACCGCCGGGCCCGAGGTGCTGCGCTCCCCGGCCTACCTCGCCCGCCTCGCCGCCCCCACCCCGGGCACGGTTTCGATGATGCGCCACTTCCGGGCCATGTGCCGCAGCATCTGCACGGTCGCCGCGGATGTGGGCGCCGGCACCGGCGGCCTCGTGGCCGTCGCCGGCGCCGAAGCCGCCCTCCCCACCGCCGAGGCCGCCCCCCTGCTCGCCGCC
>CANHCJ010000179.1 GCA_947458025.1 Rhodospirillales bacterium
CACCCGGTGCCCGCCGGCCGCGAACCGCCGCGCCGTCGCCCAGCCGATCCCGTCCGCCCCGCCGGTGATCAGAACAACCGGCGTCATGCGTCGAACCCGGGGCGCGGGATCTGCCCCATCGTGATCTGCGCCACCCCGCCATCCACCAGCAGGTCCTGCCCGCTCACATAGCCCGCCCGCGGCGAGGCCAGGAACACCACGGCATCGGCGATGTCCTGCGGCAGCCCGTACCGCCGCAGCGGCGCCAGGTTGGCCCGCGCCGCCGCCACCCCCTGCGCCTGGTAGAACGCCTCGGACATCGGCGTGCGGATCATCCCCGGGCTCACGGAATTGCTCCGCACCCCCAGCGGCCCCCATTCCAGCGCCAGCTGCCGCGACAGCATCGCCACCCCCGCCTTGCCCGGCGAATACGCGCCCGATTGCCCCTGCGGGAACGAGGCCGCGATGGAGGCGATATGCACCAGCGCGCCCGCGCGCCGCTCCCGCATCGCCGCCCCGAAGGCCTGCGCGCAGATCAGGTAGCCGGTGAGGTTCACCGCCATCATCGCGTTCCACTCCGCGATCGGCAGCGTCGCCAGCGGCCCCGGCCGCAGTATGCCGGCATTGTTCACCAGCACATCGGCCGCCCCCAGCTTCGCCCCCACCGCCGCGCAGGCCGCCTGCACCGAAGCCTCGCTGGAGGTGTCGCAGCCGATCCCGACGCCGCCGATCTCCGCCGCCGCCGCCTCCGCCGCCGCGCCATCCAGGTCCAGCAGCGCCACGCGCGCCCCCTGCTGCGCGAACGCCGCCCCCACCGCGCGCCCAATCCCGCCAGCCCCGCCGGTCACCACGCACACCTTGCCCGCCAGCCCCAGCCACGCATCCGCCATCGCCGTTCCCTCCGTTTCTTGCCCCGAACCGTGGCAGCCGCGCCGCCCCCGTGCAACGGTCACGAAATTATGGTCGTGCATCATTCCGAGACACTGCGCTAACCTCGCGCAAACCGAGGGGACGACCATGACCGACCAACTCGCGCCCACCACCCAGCCGCCGCTCACCCAGATCCAGATCGACCAGCGCGTGTTCGATCTCTACGACGAATACTGCCACGGCCGCATGGACCGCCGCTCCTTCCTCTCCGCCTGCGCCGCCATCGCCGGCGGCCTGGCCATGGCGCACGCCCTGATCCCCAACTACGCCCGCGCCCAGACCATCAGCTTCACCGACAGCCGCATCAAGGCCACCTACGTCACCTACGACAGCCCCGGCGGCAATTCTGGCCAGATGCGCGGCTACCTCGTGCAGCCCACCGCCCAAGGCCCCTACGGCACCGTGCTCGTCATCCACGAGAACCGCGGCCTCAACCCCTACATCGAGGATGTCGCCCGCCGCGCCGCCGCCGCCGGCTTCCTCGCCCTGGCGCCCGACGGCCTGCACCCCCTCGGCGGCTACCCCGGCAACGACGACGACGGCCGCGCCCTGCAATCCCGCCTCGACCAGGCCAAGCTGCGCACCGACATGCTGAACAGCGCGAAGTGGCTCAGGGCCCACGCCCTCTCCAACGGCAAGCTCGGCGTCACCGGCTTCTGCTGGGGCGGCGGCACCACCAACTGGCTCGCCGCCACGCTGGGGCCCGACATGCATGCCGGCGCCCCGTTCTACGGCGCCGCCGCCGCGGCCGACACGGTGGCCAACATCCGCGCCCCGCTGGTGATCCACATGGCGGAGAACGACCCCGGCATCAACGGCCAGTGGCCCGCCTACGAAGCCGCGCTCAAGGCCAACAACAAGACCTACGAAGCCCACATCTACCCGGGCACCCAGCACGGCTTCCACAACAACTCCACCCCGCGCTTCCAGGAGGAAGCCGCCAAGCTGGCGTGGGAGCGGACGGTGGCTTTGTTCGGCAAGAACCTCAAGTAAGACTCTTCTTTTTCTGAAGAAAAAGAAGCAAAAAGACTTTCCCCGCTTGCACCCGTTCCTCCACGGAGAAACGGGTGCAAGCGGGGAAAAGTTTTTTGGTTCTTTTTTTCAAAAAAGAACCCCTTCCTTCCCTTGCTTGCCGTCCTGCTCCATCATCGCCGCATGATGCGCAACGACCCTCTCCGCACCGAACACGTCCTCACCCGCGACGGCATCCGCCTCGCCACCGACATCCGCCTGCCGCCGGGCCCAGGCCCCTGGCCTGTCGTGCTCCAGCGCACCCCTTATGGCCGCCACCTCCCAGGCGGGCGCGAGAACACCGCGGCCAACCCCGCCATCGCCACGCCCGAGGAGTTCGCCGTCCCGTTCCTCGATGCTGGCTACGCCATGGTCGTGCAGGACACCCGCGGCCGCTTCGGCAGCGACGGCGCCTTCGTGAAATACCTGACGGATGGCGAGGACGGCGAGGACACGATGAAGTGGCTCCTGGCCCAGCCCTGGTGCAACGGCCAGGTCTGCACGCTCGGCCTGTCCTACGGCGCCCACACCCAGGCCGCGCTCGGCTGCCTCAATCCCGCGGGCCTCGTCGCCCAGGTGCTGGATTGCGGCGGCTTCCTCGACGCCTGGCATCATGGCGTCAGGCAGAACGGCGCCTTCGAGCTGCGCCAGGCCACCTGGGCCTACAAGCAGGCCCTGCTCTCCCCGGAAGCCCAGGCCAACCCCGTCATGAAGGCCGCGCTGGACGCCGAGAACATCTTCGATTGGTTCACCCTCCTGCGCCGCGCCATCCAATGGAAGCCAGGCCACTCCCCGCTGCGCCACCACCCGGACTACGAGGCCTACCTGTTCGACCAGTGGCGCCACGGCGCGCGGGACGCATTCTGGACCCAGCTCGGCATCAGCACGCAAACCTGGCACAGCAGCTACAGCCCGGCCGCCGTCGTCCACCTCTCCGCCTGGTTCGACCCCTACACGCTGGGCGCCATCGGCAACTTCCAGGGCCTCAAGCCGCGCGGCCCGCGATACCTCATCCTCGGCCCCTGGACCCACGGCGAACGCAGCCGCCGCTTCTCCGGCGACGTCGATTTCGGCGAAAACGCCCCGATCGACTCCTGGTGCGGCGACTGGCGCCAGTACCGCCTGCGCCTGTTCGACCACGCCACAAAGGGCACCCCGAACCCCGAGCCCCCCGTGCGCCTCTTCGTCATGGGCGGCGGCAGCGGAAAGCGCACCGCGGAAGGCCGGCTGGACCACGGCGGCCACTGGATCACCGCGCAGGACTGGCCGCTGCCCGGCACGCGCTTCACCCCCTGGCACCTGCACAACACCGGCGCCCTCGCCGAAGCCCCGCCGCCCGCCGGCGCCACCCCCCTCAGCTACGATTTCGACCCCAGCAACCCCGTCCCCACCATCGGCGGCAACCACTCCTCGCTCGACCCCGTCGCCCATCCCGGCAGCTGGAACCAGGTGGAATCCGCGGAGTTCTTCGGCTGCACGCCCCCCCACCTCCCGCTCGCCAGCCGCCCGGACATCCTCGTCTTCCAGTCCGAACCCCTCGCCGCCCCGCTCACCATCGCCGGCCCCATCGAGCTCGATCTCCACGTCGCGACCGACGGCCCCGACACGGATTTCACCGCCAAGCTGATCGACGTCCATCCCGCCAGCGAAGACTACCCCGGCGGCTACGCCATGCTCCTGGCCGACAGCATCGTCCGCCTGCGCTACGCCGAAGACCCCGCCACCCCGCGCCTGCGCACCCCCGGCGAGATCGTCCACCTGAAGCTCACCATCTTCGCCACCGCCAACCTCTTCCTCCCGGGCCACCGCATCCGGCTGGACATCTCCTCGTCCAACTTCCCGCGCTTCGACGTGAACCCGAACACCGGCGAACCCGAAGGTGCCGCCACCCGCCGCCGCATCGCCCGCAACACGGTGTTCGCCGATGCCAGCCGGCCCAGCCGCGTCGTGCTGCCCGTCATCAGCAAGTAAGCAAGCATGTTCTTTTTTGAAAAAAAGAACCAAAAAACTTTTCCGACCTTGCGCCGGGCCCGACGACGACCCCCGGCGCAAAACGGATAAAGTCTTTTTTGCTTCTTTTTTCTTCAGAAAAAAGAAGACGCTTTCTTGCTTCAGGAACCCGACATGACCCCCACCGAGATCGCCGCCAACCTCTGCACCCTCGCCGGCCTGCGCGACACCGCGCGCCTTGAGGTCACCGGCACCGAGCCCGCGCTGCCCTCTTCCTTCCGCGTCGATGCCGCCGCCGCCGCCAGCATCGGCGCCGCGGGCCTGGCCGCCGAGGCGATCTGGCGCCACCGCACCGGGCAGGGCCAGGGCGTCTCCATCGACATCCGCCACGCCGCCGCCGAGTTCCGCAGCGAGCGCCATCTGCGCGTCGGCGGCCAGGAGCCGAAGGACATCTGGGACCCGATCGCCGGCGCCTATCCCACCGCCGATGGCTGGGTGCGGCTGCACACCAACTTCCCCCACCACCGCGACGGCATCCTGAAGCTGCTGAACTGCGCCAACACCCGCGAGGACGTCGCCGCCGCCCTGCGCCGCCGCAAGGCCGAGGAGTTCGAGACCGCCGCCTGGAAGGCCGGCATGTGCGTCTCCGCCTATCGCAGCTTCGCCCAGTGGGACGCCCACCCCCACGCCCAGGCCCTGTCCGGCATCCCGCCGGTGCGGCTGGAACGCCTGCGCGACGCCCCGCCGCTGCCGTTCACGCCCAACCCCACCCGCCCGCTGGAGGGCGTGAAGGTGCTGGATCTCACCCGCGTCATCGCCGGCCCCGTCGCCGGCCGCACCCTGGCCGCCCATGGCGCGGAGGTTCTCTATGTCGCCAGCCCGCACGTGCCCAACCTGCCGGCGCTCATCGCCGATACCGGCCGCGGCAAGCGCGCCTGCGCGATCGACCTGGAAACCGAGGCGGGCAGGGCACAGCTGCGCGCCCTGGTGGAGCAGGCGGACATCTTCCTCCAGTCCTACCGCCCCGGCGCGCTCGCCCGCCACGGCTTCGGCCCCGCCCAGGTCGCCGCCATGCGCCCAGGGATCGTGGTGGCCACGCTATCGGCCTATGGCGACACCGGCCCCTGGGCCGGCAAGCGCGGCTTCGATTCCCTGGTGCAGACCTCCACCGGCTTCAACCACGCGGAAGCCGAGGCCGCCGGCGCCAGCGCCCCGAAGCCGCTGCCCTGCCAGGCGCTGGACCACGCCAGCGGCTACTTCCTCGCCCTCGGTGCCATGGCCGCCCGCCTGCGCCAGGCGAAGGAGGGCGGCAACTGGAAGGTCAGCGTGGCGCTGGCCACCACCGGCACCTGGCTGCGCGGCCTCGGCCGCATGGACGGCCTCGCCACCCCCGACCCCGGCCATGCCGAAATGGCAGACCTGCTGGAGCCCAGCAGCTTCGGCCCCACCCCCAGCACCGCCATCCGCCACGCCGCCCAACTCTCCGCCACCCCGGCCACCTGGTCCCGCGGCGCCTCGGAGCTCGGCCAGGACCCACCCGCCTGGGCATAGGGCCCGTGCGCTGCGCCGGCGGCTCCGCCGCGTGACATGCGGCCCCCCCTGCGCTAGGTGAACTGACCCGCTTCCACCCCTTGCCTGGGCTGGCCCATGACCTCGTCGAACGACATCCGCGCCACCTTCCTGGATTACTTCGCCCGGCACGGCCACACCGTGGTCGAAAGCTCGCCGCTGGTGCCGCGCAACGACCCCACCCTGATGTTCGCCAACTCGGGGATGGTCCAGTTCAAGAACGTCTTCACCGGCCAGGAGAAGCGCCCGTACTCCCGCGCCACCACCGCGCAGAAATGCGTCCGCGCCGGCGGCAAGCACAACGACCTCGACAATGTCGGCTACACCGCGCGCCACCACACGTTTTTCGAGATGCTGGGCAACTTCTCCTTCGGCGACTACTTCAAGGATCAGGCCATCCACCACGCCTGGACCCTGCTGACCAAGGATTTCGCCCTCCCGGCCGAAAAGCTCCTCGTCACCGTCTATTCCGAGGACGAGGACGCCGCCGCCCTGTGGAAGAAGATCGCCGGCCTGCCCGACAGCCGCATCATCCGCATCCCCACCAGCGACAATTTCTGGCGCATGGGCGATACCGGCCCCTGCGGCCCGTGCAGCGAGATCTTCTACGACCACGGCGACAAGATCCCCGGCGGCCCGCCGGGCTCCCCCGATGAGGATGGCGACCGCTTCATCGAGATCTGGAACAACGTGTTCATGCAGTTCGAGGAAGGGCCCCCCGGCGTGCGCAAGCCGCTGCCCCGCCCCTCGATCGATACCGGCATGGGCCTGGAGCGCTTCGCCGCCATCCTCCAGGGCAAGCACGACAACTACGACACCGACACGATGCGCGCCCTCATCCTGGCCAGCGCCGAAGCCACCAGCCAGGACCCCGACGGCCCCTTCCGCAGCAGCCACCGCGTGGTCGCCGACCACCTGCGCGCCACCTCGTTCCTGATTGCCGAGGGCGTCATGCCCAGCAACGAGGGCCGCGGCTACGTGCTCCGCCGCATCATGCGCCGCGCCATGCGCCACGCCCACATGATGGGCGCGCGCGACCCGATCATGCACCGCCTGGTCCCCGCCCTGGTGCGCCAGATGGGCAGCGCCTATCCGGAGCTGGTCCGCGGCGAGACGCTGATCGCCGACACGCTGCGCCTGGAGGAAACCCGCTTCAAGGCGATGCTGGATCGCGGCCTCGGCCTGCTCGCCGAGGAAACCGCCATGCTCGCCCCGGGCGACAAGCTCGCCGGCGCGGTCGCCTTCAAGCTGTATGACACCTTCGGCTTCCCGCTGGACCTCACCCAGGATGCCCTGCGCGAACAGGGCCAGTCCGTTGATGTCGATGGCTTCAACGCCGCCATGGAGGAGCAGCGCCGCCGCGCCCGCGCCGCCTGGGCCGGCAGCGGCGAGGCCGCCACCGAAACCGTCTGGTTCGACCTCAAGGAGAAGCTCGGCGCCTCCGAGTTCCTCGGCTACGCCACGGAATCCGCCGAGGCCGCCATCGCCGCACTGGTCGTCGCCGGCCACCCGGTCGCGAAGGCCGAGGCCGGCCAGGAGGTCGCCGTCATCCTCAACCAGACCCCGTTCTACGCGGAATCCGGCGGCCAGGTGGGCGACACCGGCACCATCTCCGGCCCCGGCTTCTCCATCCACATCCGCGACACCCAGAAGAAGGTCGGCGAGCTCTTCGTCCATCTCGGCCGCGTCACCGAGGGCGCTGTCGATGTCGGTGCCGCCGTGCTGGCCGAGGTGGACCACACCCGCCGCACCGCCATCCGCGCCCACCACAGCGCCACCCACCTGCTGCACGAGGCCCTGCGCCGCCGCCTCGGCGACCACGTCGCCCAGAAGGGCAGCCTGAACGCGCCCGACCGCCTGCGCTTCGACATCAGCCAGCCCACCCCCATCACCCGCGACGATCTCGCCGTGGTGGAAACCGAGGTGAACGCCCGCATCCGCGAGAATGCCGAGGTCACCACCCGGCTGATGACGCCGGACGCCGCCGTGGCCGAAGGGGCCCGCGCCCTGTTCGGCGAAAAGTACGGGGAGGAAGTCCGCGTCGTCTCCATGGGCGACGACCAGGGCCGCGCCTACTCCATCGAGCTCTGCGGCGGCACCCATGTCCGCCGCACCGGCGACATCGGCCTCATGCGCATCCTGAGCGAAAGCGCTGTCTCCGCCGGCGTCCGCCGCGTGGAAGCCGTGGTGGGCGAAGCGGCCCTTGCAGCCATCGCCGAGAACGACCGCCGCCTGCTGGAGGTCGCCGCCGCCCTGCGTGCCGCCCCCGCCGAGGTGCCGGAGCGCGTCGCCGCCCTGGTCGAGGAACGCCGCAAGCTCGAGCGCCAGGTGCAGGAGCTGCAGAAGAAGCTCGCCACCGGCGGCACCACCAGCGAGGCCGAAACCGTGAACGGCATCACGCTGGCCGCCCGCAACCTCGGCGAGGTCCCCGCCCGCGACCTCAAGGGCATCGCGGACGCCATCGGCAAGCAGATCGACGAGGGCGTCGTCGCCCTGGTCTCCACCGCCGAGGGCAAGGCCAGCATCGTCGTCGCCGTCTCCGCCGCCCTCACGGGCCGCATCAGCGCCGTCGATCTCGTCCGCGCCGCCAGCGCGGCCGTGGGCGGCAAGGGCGGCGGCGGCCGCCCCGACATGGCCCA
>CANHCJ010000180.1 GCA_947458025.1 Rhodospirillales bacterium
CGCGCCGCCGGCCGCCCCCCAGGCGGAGTCCCGCCTGCGCGAGGCCCAGCCCGCCCAGCCCGGCCCGCTCGGGGAGCGCGAGGTGGCGCTGGCCAACCGCAGCACCCTCGTCATCACCGAGATCTACGTCTCCCCCACCAGCACCGATGCCTGGGGCGAGGACCGCCTCGGCGAGGCCACGCTGGAGCCTGGCCGCACCCTGCGCCTGCGCCTCGGCCGCCTGCGCGACTGCGCCTTCGACCTGCTGGTGATCTACGAGGATTCCAGCCGGGAGGAACGCCCCGCCCACAACCTCTGCCGCAGCCGCCAGGTCGCCTTCGACGGCAAGGCCCGCACCCTGCCCCAGGCCGCCCTGCCGGTGCACCAGCTCCTGCTCGCCAACCAGAGCGGCCGCGCCATCCAGCAGGTCTTCGTCTCCGCCGCCGACGCACCCGATTGGGGCGCAGACCTGCTGCCCCGCTCCATCTCCGTCGGCGAGAACGGCACCGTCACCTATCGCGGCGGCTGCACCGTCGATATCCGCATCGTCTTCGAGAACCGCGCGGCCGAGGAACGCCGCGGCATCGACCTCTGCCGCCGCGCCGGCCTGTCGATCGAGCCGGGCTGGACCACCACCGACGAGCTGCCCAGCCCGCCCGCCTGATCCCCGTCAGATAGAATAGCGCTCCAGCATCGGCATCAGCTCGCGCGCCACGATCTGCTGCGTCAGCGGCCCCGCCCGCGCCCAGCGCACGATCCCCTCGCCATCCACCAGGAAGGTGGAGGGCGCGCTGCGCACCCCCCAGTCGGAGGCCACGCGCCCCGCCTCGTCCAGCGCCACCCGCGCATAGGGGTTGCCGTTGCGCTCCAGATAATCCAGCGCGTTGGTCCGCGTGTCGCGGAAGGCGATCGCCCACATCTCCACCCGCGCCGCCTGCAATTCCATCAGCACCGGGTATTCCTGGATGCAGGCCGGGCTCCAGGAGCCCCAGAACTTCACCACCACCGGCCGCCGCCGCGTCAGCAGGTCGCGCGCCTGGATCCCGGGCCCCACCACCCCCGGCAGCGAGAACCCCGGCACCCGCCGCCCCTGCAGCGGCGTCGGGCTGCCGCGCAGCGCCGGCGGGGCCTGCGGCCGCGGCACCAGGTCGTCCCAGAACGCATACACCGCGATGCCCGCCGCCAGCAGCACCGCGAGCACCCCGATCGCGATGAACATCTCAGCCGCCGCTCTTGCGCGGCGACAGCGTGTTCCAGGTCCCGGCCGGCGGCGCCTGCCCGGTCTCCGGCTTCCACTGGCCCGATTTCTTCAGCGCCTCGGCCACTTCCTTGGGCATGTAGGTCTCGTCATGCTTGGCCAGCACCTCGCTGGCCAGGAAGCTGCCGTCGGGCCGCAGCGTGCCCAGGCTCACCACGCCCTGCCCCTCGCGGAACAGGTCCGGCAGGATGCCGGCGAACTCCACATCCACCGCCGCCCGCCCGTCCGTCACGCGGAAGCGCGCCACCGGCTTGCCGTCGCGGCGGTCGCGCACCACGCTGCCGTTCTCCACCAGCCCGCCCAGCCGCAGCGACCGCCCTGCCGGCGGCGGGTTCTCCACCATGTCCCCGGGCGTCACGAAGAACACCAGTGTGTCGCTGAACGCCATCAGCGCCAGCCCGGTCGCGCTGCCCAGCCCCATCAGCCCCAGCAGCACCACCGCCAGCCGCCGCCCCTTGCGTGTGCGCAACAGGCTCATCCGCGCGGCTCCCGGTTCCGGCGCGGATCGATCGCCTCCAGCCGCCGCGCCGCCCGCCGCACCCGCAGCCAGGCATCCACCGCAAACGCCGCCCCCACCACCAGGGCCAGCGCGTACGAGGCCGCGACATAGGGAAGATGCGTCATCGCCCCATTCCCCCTCAGCTTCCCTGGGCCTGCGCCAGCAGCAGCCCGCGGATCCGCCGCTCCATCACCGCCGCCCGCAGCCGCGCCGTCACCACCGCCGCGAAGCCCAGGCTGAACCCCAGCACGCACACCAGCAGCGGCCACAGCATGTCCACATGCATGCTCGGCGCCCCCGTCACCGTGATGGTGGAGGGCTGGTGCAGCGTGTTCCACCAATCCACCGAGAACTTGATGATCGGCAAATTCACCACCCCGATCAGCGCCAGGATCGCCCCCGCGCGATACCCCCGCTCCGGCTCGTCGAAGGCCCGCACCAGCGCGATATGCCCCAGGTACAGGAAGAACAGCACCAGCACGCTGGTCAGCCGCGCATCCCACACCCACCAGGCGCCCCACATCGGCTTGCCCCACAGGCTCCCGGTCGCCAGGCACAGCGCCGTGAATGCCGCCCCCACCGGCCCGATCTCCACCGCCGCCAGGTCCGCCAGCGGATGCCGCCACACGAAGGACAGCAGCGCGCAGATCGCCAGCCCCAGGTAGCCCCCGCTCGCCAGCCACGCCGCCGGCACATGGATGTAGATGATCCGCATCGCATCGCCCTGCTGGTAGTCCGCCGGCGCCACGAACAGCCCCCAGGCCAGCCCCCCCAGCGTCAGCACCAGCGCCGGCACCGCCAGGAACGGCAGCACCCGCCCGGAAATCCGCAGGAAGCGGCCGGGGTTGGCAAAACGGTGCAGGCTGCGCCCGCTGGCGGGGGACATGACGGGGGAGGTGCTCACGGCGCCGCACCATACGGGAGGCGGCCCGCGCTTTGAAGCACCCCGGGCTTTCCCGCCGATCACCTTGCCCCTATGTCATCCCCCGTTCCATCCCGCGACACGAAAGCCGCCCCCGATGCCCCACTGGCTGGTCAAGTCCGAGCCCGACGCCTTCAGCTGGCAGCAGCAGGTGGAGAACAAGGTCGAACCCTGGACCGGCGTGCGCAACCACATGGCCAAGAACAACCTCAAGGCCATGCGCAAGGGCGACCTCGCCTTCTTCTACCACTCCAACATCGGCAAGGAGGTCGTCGGCATCGTCCAGGTCGTCCGCGAGGCCTACCCCGACCCCACCGTCGAACCCGGCGAGAAAGGGGACTGGGTCTGCGTCGACATGAAGGCCGTGAAGCCGCTCAAAACCCCCGTCACCCTCGCCCAGCTCAAGGCCGACCCCGCCTTCGCCGAACTCGCCCTCATCCGCCAATCGCGCCTGTCCGTCATGCCGATCACGGATGAATACTGGGCCGCGATCTGCGCGCTTGGTGGGATCAAGCCGTAGGCAGAAAAAGCGAAGGGGTCACAGAGAGCACAGAGGACCACAGAGACCACAGAGAGTTCCGGCTGAACGGCCGCCTGCCAGCCATCGTCTCCTGTCCTGTTCTTCTCTGTGCGCTCCGTGCCCCTCTGTGCTCTCTGTGACCACTTCGCTTTCCTTGCTTCCCCTCAGCCTCCCCCATTTCCGGTCCCATGACCCAGCCCCTCCGCCCCCTCTGCCGCCTCGAAGACCTGCCCGACGGCGAGTCCCGCGGCTTCGACCCAACCCCCGGCGGCTTCACCGGCCTCTTCGCCGTCCGCCAGGGCGACCAGGTCCATGTCTACGTCAATTCCTGCCCCCATATCGGCGTCCCGCTCGACTGGGCGCCCCACCGCTTCCTCACCCGCGACCGCAGCAAGATCATCTGCGCCGTCCACGGCGCCGAGTTCCGCATCGACACCGGCGAGTGCATCCACGGCCCTTGCCTTGGCGACCGCCTGGAACAGGTTATGATCGAAATCCAAGACGGCATGGTCCTGGTACCCGCCGATGCGGGCCTTTGAACCACACGCCGAAACGCGAAACAGGGGAAACCCAGCCATGACCGACAGCCTCTTCCCGGTCCGTCCGGAAGTCGCCGCCCACGCCCACGTCAACGCCGCTGGCCTCGCCGCCATGCAGGCCCGGCTGGAGGCCGACCCCACCCGCTTCTGGCTCGAACAGACGCACCGCGTCGCCTGGATGAAGCCCCCCACCCAAACCGTCTCCGGCGACTTCAACGGCGACGTCCGCGTGAAGTGGTTCGAGGACGGCGTGCTCAACGCCTCCGTCTCCTGCCTGGATCGCCACCTCGCCCGCAACGGCGACAAGACCGCGATCATCTGGGAAGGCGACGACCCCAACGCCTCGGAAAAGGTCACCTACCGCGACCTCTACGAGCGCGTCTGCCGCCTCGCCAACGCGCTCAAGGCCCTCGGCGCCAAGAAGGGCGACCGCATCTGCATCTACCTGCCCATGGTGGTGGAAGCCGCCGTCGCCATGCTCGCCTGCGCCCGCATCGGCGCCATCCACTCCGTCGTCTTCGGCGGCTTCTCGCCCGACAGCCTGGCCAACCGCATCCAGGACAGCGCCTGCGAAATCCTCATCACCGCCGATGAAGGCCGCCGCGGCGGCCGCAAGGTGCCGCTCAAGGCCAACGCGGATGCCGCCGTCGCCCAGTGCCCCTCCATCCGCCACGTCGTCGTCGTGAAGGTCACCGGCGGCGAGGTCGCCATGCAGCCGGGCCGCGACCACGACTACGCCACCCTGGTCGCCGCCGCCGCCCCCCACTGCGACCCGGAGCCGATGGCCGCCGAAGACCCGCTCTTCATCCTCTACACCTCCGGCAGCACCGGAAAGCCCAAGGGCGCGCTGCACACCACCGGCGGCTACATGGTCTGGGCCAGCTACACCCACGAACTCGTCTTCGACTACAAGCCCGGCGAGACCTACTGGTGCACCGCCGACGTGGGCTGGGTCACCGGCCACACCTATATCGTCTACGGCCCGCTCGCCAACGGCGCCACCACGCTGATGTTCGAGGGCATCCCCACCTGGCCCGACGCCGGCCGCTTCTGGCATGTCGTGGACAAGCACCAGGTCAACATCTTCTACACCGCCCCCACCGCCATCCGCTCGCTGATGCGCGAGGGCGAGGCCCCGGTGAAGAAGCACGCCCGCACCTCGCTCCGCCTGCTCGGCTCCGTCGGCGAGCCGATCAACCCCGAGGCCTGGCTCTGGTACCACCGCGTCGTCGGCGACCACCGCTGCCCCATCGTCGACACCTGGTGGCAGACCGAAACCGGCGGCATCCTCATCACCCCCCTCATCGGCGCCATCGCCCAGAAGCCCGGCTCCGCCACCAGGCCGCTCCCCGGCGTCCACCCGCTGATCGTCGACGCCGAAGGCAAGGAGCTGCACGGCGCCACCGAGGGCAATCTCTGCTTGTCCAAGCCCTGGCCCGGCATGATGCGCACCGTCTACGGCGACCACGAGCGCTTCATCCAGACCTACTTCTCCACCTTCAAGGGCCTCTACTTCACCGGCGACGGCGCCCGCCGCGACGCCGACGGCTACTACTGGATCACCGGCCGCGTGGACGACGTCATCAACGTCTCCGGCCACCGCATGGGCACCGCGGAAGTGGAATCCGCCCTCGTCGCCCACCCCAAGGTCGCCGAGGCCGCCGTCGTCGGTTTCCCGCACGACATCAAGGGCCAGGGCATCTACGCCTACGTCACCCTCAAGCTCGGCGAGGAACCCACCGAGAGCCTGCGCCGCGAACTCGTCGCCTGGGTCCGCAAGGAAATCGGCCCCATCGCCGCGCCGGATGCCATCCAGTGGGCGCCGGGCCTGCCGAAAACCCGCTCCGGCAAGATCATGCGCCGCATCCTGCGCAAGATCGCCGCCAACGAAGTGGACGGCCTCGGCGACACCTCCACCCTCGCCGACCCCGCTGTCGTCACCGACCTCGTCCAGAACCGCGTGGGATAGAACGCTCCCTCTCCCCTTGTGGGAGAGGGCCGGGGTGAGGGGTCGAACCAAGCAAGCGGTTCTTTTTTGAAAAAAAGAACCAAAAAACTTTCCCCGTTTGCGCGTCATCCAGGCGAGGCGCAAACGGGAAAAGTCTTTTTGCTTCTTTTTCTTCAGAAAAAGAAGATTCTTGCTGTCCGAAACCCCCACCCCGGAACCCGCCAGCCTCGCCCTCTTCGCCACCGGCCTGCTCGGCCTCGGCCTGCACCGCTACCGCCGCCGCGCGGCTTGCCCCGCGGCCCGCGCCGCCACATCCTGAACGCCCCCGGGGGGTGCCATCCCGCGCGTCCCCGGGGCACACCCCGGGGAGACACCCAGAATGCGCCTCGCCGTCATCTCCGACATCCACGGCAACCTCCTCGCCCTGGAAGCCGTCCTGGCCGACATCACCACCCGCGGCGTGGACGACACCATCAACCTGGGCGACTGGGTCGCCGGCCCCCTCTGGCCGCGCGAAACCTTCGAGCTGCTGGCCGAGCTCGGCATCCCCTCCGTCCGCGGCAACCACGACCGCTGGGCCGTCGACCGCCCGGACGACGCGATGCCCCCCGCCGGCCGCTTCGCCCGCAACGCCCTCACCGCGGCGCAGTGCGAAACCCTCCACGCCCGGCCGGAGACGATCGACCTCGGCGACATCCTCGCCTGCCACGGCACGCCGACCGACGACATGCAGAACCTCCTCGAAGAACCCGCCGAGGGTCGCCTCGCCCCCGCCCCCCGCGAAACCGTCGCCGCCCGCCTTGGCCCCGCCGCCTCCCGCCAGGTCGTCCTCTGCGGCCCCTCCCATCGCCAGGCCCTCGTCACCGGCCCCGACGGCTGCATCGTCCTGAACCCCGGCAGCGTCGGCTGCCCCGCCTTCGCCGACCTGCCCGCCGCCGCCAACTGGGAACACCGCTCCCCCCACGCCCGCTACGCCATCCTCACCCGGCGCAACGGCAAGTGGTCCGCCGACCTCATCGCCCTGGACTACGACTGGGACCGCGCCGCCCAACGCGCCGCCGAAGCCGGCTTCCCCAAATGGGCCACCATGCTCGCCACCGGCGCCGCGCCCTGACCAGGTTGCCCCATCACCCCGCCGCCCCTATATTGACCGTAATTCCGGTCAAAGGAACGGCATCCAATGCCCCCCGCCTCAGCCGCCGCGCGCCTTGCCCGGCCGCGCCCCGCCCGCCTCTCCCTGGCCACCCTGCTGGATGACCGCGGCGCGGTGCGGGTGGACGACGCCGCCGAGGCCCTGCACCTCTCCAAGGCCCAGCTTGCCGACACCGCCGGCCTCGCCCGCGAGGTCTTCCAGAAGGCCAGCCGCCGCGACAGCCCCAAGGCGCAATCCCGCATCCGCGAGATGCTGGAGATCATCGCCCTCGTGCAGGGCTGGGCCGGCGGCCCCGCCCAGGCCCTGGCCTGGTACCGCGCCGAGCCCATCCCCGCCTTCGGCGGCCGCACCGCGGAGGCCCTGGTCAAGTCCGGCCAGGCCAGCGCCGTGCGCGACTACGTCGATCACCTCGCCACCGGCGGATACGCTTGAGATTTCAGGGCGAGTGCTTCCGCGCCCATGATCCCGCCTGGGCCTGGAACCCGCTCTCCGGCGCCGGCGCCGCCCTGAAGGGGCGCCGCTTCAACTGGCCAGGCCTCGAAACCCTCTACCTCTCGCTGGCCCCTCTCACCGCCATCCGCGAGGTTTCCGCCGGCTTCGCCTACCGCCTCGCCCCGCTCCTCCTCTGCAGCTACGACGTCGATTGCGCGGACATCGCCGACCTCGCCACCGAACCCGCCAGGGCCGCCCTCAACATCGCGCTGCCCGACCTCGCCTGTCCCTGGGCCGCCGACCTCGCCGCGGGCCGCGAACCCGCCTCCTGGCCCATCATCCGCCGCCTGCGCGCCGCGGGTCACGCCGGCATCCTCGTCCCCAGCTTCGCCCACGGCGCCACGCCGGAAGACCGCAACCTCGTCCTCTGGCGCTGGGGCCCCGACCTCCCCCACAAGGTCGCGGTCCACGACCCCACCGGCCGCCTGCCGAGGAACCAGCTGTCCTGGCGCTGACACCGCCGCCGCGCACGAAGAAAAATTTCGTAGCCCTCTTGCGCCGCCGGTGTCAGTCAATTATATTCACCTCATGGCACATCATCCGCACCAACCCGAGACAGGCTTCGCCCGCCTGCGCGCCGCAATGGCGCGTGCGGCCGCGCGCGCCCTCGGCCTGGACCGGATGAAGGCCCTGATTCTCGCCCGCCTCCACGCCGCCATCGCCCAGGTCGAGGCGCTCCTGGCCGCCTGGGCCAACGGCACCCTCCTGCCCGCCCCGGCGCCCCGCGCCCAGCCGGCCGGCCTCCCG
>CANHCJ010000181.1 GCA_947458025.1 Rhodospirillales bacterium
AGATGCGCGATTCCGTGCTGGAAAACGGCGCCGGGCGGCCGCTGGTGCTGCTGCATGCGGTGCTGCCGGGGCGGGCCGTGGTCTCCGGCAACCGGGTGGGGGCGGGGGATGCGGAGCTGGACGAGTCCGGCTACTGGACGGCCTGGGCGCGCAGCTCCGCGCGGGCGACGGTGGATGCGGCGCGCCAGGCGGCGGGGGCGGCCAAGCGGGCGGTGCGGAGCGTGCTGCCTTGAGGTGATCAGCCCCGGCCGGTGGCCTGGGCGAGGAATGCCAGTGCCTCCTGCCAGGAGCGTTCGGCGGCCCGCGCGTTGCCCGGGGGCGTGCCGCCATAGACCATGAACAGGCCGCTGACGGCGTGGGGGCGGCGGATCACGGTGGTGGGCTGGTAGGGGAAGCTGATCGTGTGGCCGGTGTCCGGGTTGCGGACGTGGCGGACGGGGTGGCGGAACTGGCGCTCGGCGAGGTCCTTTTCCGCCATCTCGCTGAACGTCTCGCTGGGCCAGAGCTGGTCGTCGCTGCCGCTGATGAACATCACCGGGCCCTCGATGCGCTCGATGGCGATGCGGGCGCGGGCCATGGCCTCGGGGTCGCCGAGGCAGGAGAGGAAGGCGGGGGTCTGGCGCTTGGCGTCCTTCGCGGTGTCGAACATCGACCAGTCGGCGGTGCGGTTGTTGGCGGCAAGGGCCGGGAGGTATTCGCCGTTCAGCGTCCAGGTGGGGTCGTGGCGGTCCTGGCCGGGATGGCCGGCGTTGAGCACGCCGTTGGTGAAGTGGCAGGGGACGTAGGCGATGACGGCGCTGACCTTGCTGGGGAAGGTGGCGCCGAGGAGGAGGGAGAGCTCGCCGCCGCGGGAGACGCCGGAGACGGCGACGAAGTCGTCCTTCGGCTTGAGGGTTTCGCGGATCCAGTCGAGCGCGGTTTCGAAGTATTCGAGCCTGGTGCCGGAGATGCGCGGCGGCAGGCCGGGGGCGTTGAAGTAGCCCAGCGCCAGGGCCTGGTAGCCGTGGGCGGCGAAGAGGGCGGCGCGGGTTTCGAAGATGCCGCCGCCGGAGCCGGCGAGCATGACCAGCGCGGGGTGCGGGCCGGGGCCGGGTGGCGTGAACAGGGCGCCGACCAGGCCGCGCTCGCGCACCTCCGTGCGGGTGACGCCTGGGGCGAGGAAGCGCTGGGTGAAGCCGGCCTCGGCTCGGGCGCCGGGGCCGCGTGCGGTGACGCGGATGGCGAGCGGCTCGGTCTGGCCGCGCAGGGGGCCGCCAGGGCCGAGGCTGCGCATGGACCAGACGAGGCCCATCGGCTCCACGCCCTTCCAGTCGCCGGCGAGGGGGGCGTCGCGGCCGAGGTCGATGGTGCCGTGGGCGTCGGCGATGAAGGTGGCGTGGCTGCGCCAGTGCGTGCCGTCGTTCTGGGTGAGGTCGGCGGTGATCTCCACCGGGCGGCCGGGTGCGAATCCGGCGGCGGTGACGCGGCGCGGCACGTCGACCATGGCATCCTGGGGTTCGATCAGCAGCGTTGCGGTCATTTCGGCCTCCCTGGCGGTGCAATCTGTCCCTTGGCAGGCCGGAACATGCAAGTCGGCGTTGCCTGCGGAGAGTTGCGCCTGTACTTTGGCAATCCTTAGAAACATTAACGAAACGGCCCCTCGCGGGCGCCGCCCTCGAGGATGGACGCCGATGAACATCAAGGACGCCCACGGTCCGCTCAAGGGCCTGCGGGTTCTGGACCTCACCCGCGTGCTGGCCGGGCCGACCTGCACCCAGATGCTGGGCGATCTCGGCGCGGAGGTGATCAAGATCGAGCGGCCGGGCAGCGGGGACGACACGCGCGGCTTCGCGCCGCCGGTGATGCCGGGGACGGAGGAGAGCGCCTACTTCATCGGCGTGAACCGCAACAAGCGCTCCGTGACGCTGGATATCGCGACCAAGGAGGGCCAGGAGATCGCGCGGCAGCTGCTGGCCGATACCGACATCCTGGTGGAGAACTTCAAGGTCGGGGCGCTGGCGAAGTACGGCCTGGGCTATGAGCAGCTGCACGAGGAGTTCCCGGGGCTGATCTATTGCTCCATCACCGGGTTCGGGCAGACCGGGCCGTATGCGCCGCGGCCGGGCTATGACAGCCTGATCCAGGGCATGGGCGGGGTGATGAGCCTGACCGGCGAGCCGGACGGGCTGCCGCAGAAGGTGGGCGTGCCGGTGGCGGACCTGTTCGCGGGGCTGTACGGGTGCATCGGCATCCTGGCGGCGCTGCGCCATCGCGAGCGCACCGGGCAGGGGCAGCAGGTGGATATCGGCATGCTGGACACGCATGTGGCCTGGCTGGCGAACCAGGGCATGAACTTCCTGGCCACGCGCGAGAACCCGGCGCGGCTGGGCAACCAGCACCCGAACATCGTGCCGTACCAGGTGTTCCCGACCAAGGACGGGCACATGGTGCTCTCGGTGGGCAACGACGCGACGTTCAAGCGGTTCTGCGAGGCGTTCGGGCTGGAGAAGCTGCTGGCGGACAAGCGCTTCGCGACCAATTCGGCGCGGGTGGAGAACCGGCAACTGGTGACCGACACGCTGACGCCGGTGATGAAGAAGCACCCGACGGAGTGGTGGGTGGAGAAGCTGGAGGGGCTGAAGATCGGCTGCGGGCCGATCAACTCCCTGAAGCAGGTGTTCGACGACCCGCATGTGCAGGCGCGCGGCATGGAGGTGCAGATGAAGCACTCCAGCGGCGCCGACGTGACGGTGATCGCCAACCCGGTGCGGCTTTCGGAGACGCCGCCGGACTACCGGATCGCGCCGCCGCTGCTGGGCGAGCACACCAGCGAGGTGCTGCAGGACCTGCTGGGGATGGACAACAAGACCTTCGAGAGCCTGAAGAAGAAGGGGATCATCTGAGCGGGCGCGTCATCGTTTTTTCTTCTGCGCGACGGGGGCCGGCCGGTAGGATGGGCCGCCGTTGCAAGGGAGAGGACGATGGCGGTGTTCGAGGGCGGATGCCTTTGCGGCGCGGTGCGCTACCGCGCGGAGGCGGAGCCGGTGTTCAGCGGCGCCTGCCATTGCCGGGACTGCCAGCGCGGCACCGGCAGCGCGTTCTCCTGCGAGGTGGCGGTACCGACGCCGGCGCTGTCGGTGACCGGGGCGCTTTCGCGGCACACGCATGCCGGCGGCAGCGGCAAGGGCGTGACCAACATGTTCTGCCCGGTCTGCGGCTCGCGCCTGCTGGCGGAAGTGGAGCTGTTGGCGGGGATCACGATGATCGCCGCGGGCACGCTGGATGATGCGCGCGACTTCGTGCCTGAGGCGCACATCTTTCGGGACAGCGCGCAGCACTGGTTCCCCTTCGTGGAGGGGATGGTGAGTTTTGCGAAGATGCCGCCGCAGGGGTAGGAAGGAAGCGGTTCTTTTTTGAAAAAAAAGAACCAAAAAACTTTTCCGACTTTGCGTCGACCTGACGAGTCCAAACGGAGAAAGTCTTTTTGCTTCTTTTTCTTCAGAAAAAGAAGATTCTTACTTTCTTTCCTTCAGAAACCGCGCAAAAGCCTGCAGCGTGATGTCGCTGACATGGTGCTCGATCCCTTCGGCGTCCTGCTCGGCGGCGTCGGGGGGGACGCCGATGGCGGTGAGGACTTCCACCACCAGCAGGTGGCGGGCCTTGACGCGGGCGGCCAGGCGCTCGCCTTCCTCGGTGAGGAAGACGCCGCGGTAGGGGCGGGCGGTGGCCAGGCCTTCGCGCTTCAGGCGGGTGATGGCCTTGATGGCGGTGGCGTGGGTGACGCCGAGGCGGCGGGCGATGTCGGTGGGGCGGGCCTCGCCGCCGGTGGCGTGCAGGTCGGCGATCAGCTCCGCATAGTCCTCCAGCAGCGCCATGGACTGGACGCGGCGCGCCTGCTCGAAGCGGCCGGCCTGGGTGGGCTCGGCGGGCAGGTCGGGCGCGGGGGGGCGCTTGCGCGCGGCGGCGGGGCGGGAGGGCAAGGGGTTCTCCTGGTGTCGGCGCACCATGGCGAAAGCAGCTTGGCGGATCAACCGGTTATGCGCGAGGCGTGCGGGCTTGAAAAAAGTGTAGCCTAGGCATCATATTCATGTCGTGGGGACATGGTATGGCGAGGGCATCGCCGGCTGGCCCCGCCCGGGCCGCGCGGCGGGCCGGCATGCAGTGGAGGGGGAAGGGATGCGCAGCCTGGTATCACGTCGCTTCTTGCTGGCCGCGGGCAGTGCGCTTGCGGCGGGGCCTGCCTGGGCGCAGGCGGTGCGGCCGCCGGGATGGAAGCCGCGGGTGGCGACGACCTTCACTATCATCCAGGACATCGCCCAGAACGTGGCCGGCACGGCGGCGACGGTGGATTCGATCACCCGGCCGGGGGCGGAGATCCACGACTACCAGCCCACACCGCAGGACGTGGTGCGCGCCCAGGGAGCGGACCTGGTGCTGTGGAACGGCATGAACCTGGAGCGCTGGTTCGAGAAGTTCATCGATACCGCGAAGGGCGTGCCGAGTGCCGTGGTGTCCGACGGCGTGGTGCCGATGCCGATCCGCGAGGGGCCGTACCAGGACAAGCCGAACCCGCATGCCTGGATGTCCCCGGCCTCGGCGCTGATCTACATCGAGAATATCCGAAAGGCGCTGGCGGCGCTGGATCCGGCGCAGGCCGAGACCTATGCGGCCAATGCGCGCGCCTATGCCGAGCGGGTGCGCGCCATCGAGGCGCCGCTGCGGGCACGGCTGGCGCAGATTCCGGAGGGGCAGCGCTGGCTGGTGACCAGCGAGGGCGCGTTCAGCTACCTGGCGCGCGACCTCGGGTTCCGCGAGGCGTATCTGTGGCCGATCAACGCCGACCAGCAGGGCACGCCGCAGCAGATCCGCCGGCTGATCGACACGGTGCGGCGCAACAAGGTGCCGGTGGTGTTCAGCGAGAGCACCGTCAGCGACCGGGCGGCGCGGCAGGTGGCGCGCGAGACCGGCGCGCGCTACGGCGGGGTGCTGTATGTCGACTCGCTGAGCGAGGCGGGTGGGCCGGTGCCGACCTACCTCAAGCTGCTGGAGGTGACGGTGGAGACGATCGCGCGCGGGTTCAACACGTGAGCGAGGCCTCGCTGGAGGTGCGGGACGTGACCGTGCGCTACCCCAACGGGGTGGTGGCGGTGGACCGGGCGGGGTTCCTGCTCGACCATCCCACGATCTGCGCCCTGGTGGGGGTGAACGGCAGCGGCAAGTCCTCGCTGTTCAAGGCGCTGATGGGGTTCGTGACGCCGGGCGGCGGCAGCATCCGCATCGGCGGCATGGCGGTGGACCAGGCGCTGAAGCGGGGCCTGGTGGCCTATGTGCCGCAAAGCGAGGAGGTGGACTGGAACTTCCCGGTTCTTGTCGAGGATGTCGTGATGATGGGGCGCTACGGGCATATGGGCCTGCTGCGCATCCCGCGGGCGGCGGACCGGGCGGCGGTGGATGCGGCGCTGGAGCGGGTGGGGATGGCCGCGCTGCGCCACCGCCAGATCGGCGAGCTTTCCGGCGGGCAGAAGAAGCGCGCCTTCCTGGCCCGCGCGCTGGCGCAGGGGGCGCGGGTGATCCTGCTGGACGAGCCGTTCACCGGCATCGACCTGACCACCGAGCAGGCGATCGTGGCGCTGATGCGCGAGATGCGCGACGAGGGGCGGCTGATGCTGGTCTCCACCCACAACCTGGGCAGCGTGCCGGAGTTCTGCGACCAGGTGGTGCTGTTCAACCGCACCGTGCTGGCCTGTGGGCCGACGGAGACGACGTTCACGCCGGCGAACCTGGCGCTGACCTTCGGGGCGGCGCTGCGGCATGTGCGCCTGGGCGGGGCGGACCTGCACGACGACGCCGATGCGCGCCACGTGACGGTGCTGACCGACGACGAGCGGCCGCTGGTGCTGTACGGGCCGCGCGACCGGCAGGCGGTGGTGCCGCCGGGGCAGGGGTCTTCACCGAAGTGATCGAGCTGCTGCTGGAGCCCTTCGCCTATTCCTACATGGCGCGGGCCATCTGGGTGAGCGCGCTGGTGGGCGGGGTGTGCGCGTTCCTGTCCTGCTACCTGGTGCTGAAGGGCTGGTCGCTGATGGGCGATGCGCTTTCGCACGCGGTGGTGCCGGGGGTGGCGGTGGCCTACCTGCTGAAGTTGCCCTATGCGGCGGGCGCGTTTGCCGCCGGGCTGCTGGCCGCATTGGCGATGGCGGCGGTGCAGCGGGTGACGGTGCTGCGCGAGGATGCGGCGATCGGGCTGGTGTTCACCGCCATGTTCGCCGGCGGGCTGCTGATCGTGTCGTTCCATCCGGCCTCCGTTTCGGTGCAGACCATCGTGATGGGCAACGTGCTGGCGATTGCCGACGAGGACGTGGTGCAGGTGGTGGCGATCGCGGGGGTGTGCCTTGCGGTGCTGCTGCTGCGCTGGCGCGACCTGATGCTGGCCTTCTTCGATGCCAGCCACGCCCGCGCGGTGGGGCTGAACCCGTGGCGGCTGCGGGTGCTGTTCTTCGTGCTGCTGAGCGCCTGCACGGTGGCGGCGCTGCAGACGGTGGGTGCCATCCTGGTGATCGCGATGGTGGTGACGCCGGGGGCGACGGCCTACCTGCTGACCGACCGGTTCGGGCGCATGCTGGTGATCGCGGTGGCGATCGGCACCGCCAGCGCGGCGGTGGGGGCCTATGTCAGCTATTTCCTGGATGGCGCGACGGGCGGCCTGATCGTGGTGGTGCAGACGCTGGTGTTCCTGGCGGCCTTCGCCTTCGCGCCCAAGCATGGGCGGCTGGCGGCGCGGCGGCGGGCGAGGCTTGCGCGGTGATCGAGTGGATCGCGGCGCCGCTGGCGCATGACTTCATGGTGCGCGGGCTGATCGTGGCGGTGCTGGTGGCGGGCGGGTGCGCGGTTCTCTCCTGCTACCTGGTGCTGAAGGGCTGGTCGCTGATGGGCGATGCGGTGTCCCACGCGGTGCTGCCGGGGATCGTGCTGGCGCATCTTGCGGGGCTGCCGATGAAGCTGGGGGCGCTGGCGGCGGGGCTCGGCTGTGCGCTGGCCTCGGGCTATATCCGGCGCAATTCGCGGGTGCGCGAGGATGCGGTGCTGGCGATCGTGTTCGCGGGCATGTTCGCCGCCGGGCTGGTGCTGTTCGTGAAGGTGGATACCGACCAGCACCTGAACCACATCCTGTTCGGCAACGTGCTGGGCGTGACCTGGGCGGAGGTGGCGGAGACGGCGGCGGTGGTGCTGCCAGTGGCGCTGCTGGCGTGGGCGCGGCGGCGCGACCTGTTCCTGGTGTGCTTCGACCCCGCCCATGCGCGGGCGATCGGGCTGGATGCGCGGCGGCTGGAGATCGCGCTGCTGGTGGGCCTCGCGCTGGTGATCGTGGCGGCGCTGGCGGCGGCGGGGATCGTGCTGGTGGTGGCGATGCTGATCGCGCCGGGGGCGATCGGGTTCGTGGCGACGCGGCGCTTCGATGCGATGATGGCGGTGGCGGCGGGGGTTTCCGTGGGGGCCTCCGTGCTGGGGGTGCTGGCGAGCTTCCACCTGGACGTGGCCACCGCGCCGCTGATCGTGGTGATCCAGGCGTGCTGCTTCCTGCCGGCGCTGTGGATCGGGCGGCGCGCGGCGCGGTAGGGTTGGGCATGCGTGCCCTTGTTCTGATGTTCCTGCTGATCGCGATGCCGGCGCTGTCGGAGACCGTGACGTTTCCGGGACCCGAGGGGGTGGAGCTGCGCGCGCGGCTTCTGCTGCCGGAGGGGGCGCCGGTGGCGCCGGCGATCGTGGCGCTGCATGGCTGCGGCGGGCCCTATCCGCAGCGCGACGCGCAATGGGGCGAGGCGCTGCGCCGGCAGGGGCATATCGTGCTGTTCCCGGACAGCTACGGCTCGCGCGGGCTCGGCTCCCAGTGCCGGGAGGCGCGGCGGGCGGTGACGGCTTCGGGGCTGCGGCGGCGCGATGCGCTGGCGGCGGCGCAGTTCCTGTTCGACCGGCCGGGCACGCCGGCGGGCGGGGTGGTGCTGATGGGCTGGTCCGATGGCGGCAGCACGGTGCTGGCGGCCGGGCGCGACCACCCGCCGC
>CANHCJ010000182.1 GCA_947458025.1 Rhodospirillales bacterium
CGACCCTGGCCGCGCGCGGCTTCACGCTGGTGGATGCCGACCGCACCCCGCTGGCCGAGCGCATCGCCCTGCTGCGCCACGCCACCGCCGTGGTGGCCGCGCAGGGCGGGCCGCTGGCCGAGATGGCCTTCTGCCCCGGCGGCACCGCGGTGCTGGAACTGCTCGGCCCCGCCGACCCCTCGCCGCTGTTCTGGTCGCTCGCCTCGGTTTCGGGGCTGCGCTACGGCTATGTGGTGGGCGAGGCCTCCGGCGCGGCGACGCCGGGCTGCCCCTTCCAGATTCCGCTGGCGATGCTGGAGCAGGCGGTGGGGCAGATGCCGGGGTGACCGGCGCGGCCGAGCTGGCCCGGCGCCTCGCCCGTTTTCCGCGCCTGGGCCTGGCCACCCTGCCCACGCCGCTGGAACCTATGCCCCGCCTTTCCGCCCATCTCGGCGGCCCGCGGCTGTGGGTGAAGCGCGAGGACCTGTGCGGGCGCGGCCTGGGCGGGAACAAGATGCGCAAGCTCGACCTCGTGCTGCACGAGGCGGTGCGGCAGGGGGCGGACACGCTGGTCTCCGGCGGTGTCGTGCAGTCCAACAGCCAGCGCCAGGTGGCCGCGGCTGCCGCCCAGCTCGGGCTCGCCTGCCATCTGGCCGTGTACCACGGCCGGGTGGTGCCCGCGGGGCCCGCCTATGCCACCTCCGGCAATGCCCTGCTGAACCGCCTATTCGGTGCCGTGCTGCACGATGTGCCCTGGACCGGCGACCGCAACGGCGCCATCGCCGCCCTGGTGGACCGGCTGCGCCAGGACGGACGCCGCCCCTTCCTGGTGCCCTACGGCGTCTCCAGCCCGCTCGGCGCGGTCGGCTACGCCTCCGCCGGGCTGGAGATCGCGGAGCAATGCGCCGCCCAGTGCTTCGCGCCGGCCGCCATCGTGTTCTGCTCCGGCAGCGGGGCCACCCAGGCGGGCCTGGCGGTTGCCGCCGCCGCCTGCCTGCCCGGCACCGCGGTGGTGGGCATCGACATCGACGCCGAGCCGGAGCGCGTGCGGGCCGATGTGGCGCGCTACGCCTGTGGCGCCGCGGGGTTGCTGGGCCTGGAGTTCGATCCGGCCACGCTGGAAGTGGTCGCCGGCCACGCCGGGCCGGCCTACGGGGTGCCGCACGCGGCCACGCTGGAGGCGCTGCACCTGGCCGCGCGGCAGGAGGCGCTGGTGCTGGATCCCGTCTATTCCGCCAAGGGGCTCGCCGGGCTCATTGCCCTGCTGCAGGCGGGGCGCTGGGGGGCGGGGGAGGACGTGGTTTTCGTGCATACCGGGGGGGCGCCTTCGGTGTTTGCGCACCTGCAGTAAGCAAGGTTCTTCTTTTTCTGAAGAAAAAGAAGCAAAAAGACTTTCCCCCTTGATGCGGAAACGCCTCGATTCTCCCGGCGGAAAATCGAGGCGGTCCACTCAGCAAACGGACAAAAGTTTTTTGGTTCTTTTTTTCAAAAAAGAACCGCTTCCTTCTACCCCATCACACGCGCCACACCCGCCGCCATGCGGTTCACCTCCGCGATGGCGCCAGCGAACACCGCCTCCGCCTTGGCCAGTTCGGCCGCCACGTTGGCCATCAGCTCGCGCGAGACCGCCTCGGCCTGCTGGGTCGGCTCGCGGTCGGAGACGGCGACGGTGTTGATGAGGTCCACCAGCGTGTCGTTCAGCCCGGCCGGGTTGCGCAGCGCGTCGCGCGGGGACTGGCGGTAGACGTCCACCAGCGCGCGCTCCACCGCCCAGAGCGCCTCGCGCGCCGCCTCGGCCTTGGTGGCGACGTCGCCCGCCCCGGCCAGGGCGGCCAGGTCGGCCAGCTGCTTGCGGGCGCGGCGGATGCGGCCGACGCCCTTGTTCACGCTGTCCAGCGACGTGGTGAGCTCCATCTGCAGGTCGAACTGCGCCTTGTGCTGCGCCAGGGTGGTGGGCAGGCGCGGGTCCTTCACGATGGTGAAGCCCTGGGACTGGGTGGCCCCGCCGGCGGCCATTTCCACCGTGTAGCTGCCGGGGATGGCCAGCGGGCCCGGCGTGTTGTCGGGGTCGGAGACCAGGGGCTTGGGCTTCGGCAGGGCCAGCGTGTTGTCCATCTTGGCCGGGCCGGGGTAGCGCAGGTCCCAGACGTAGCGGTTGAGGCCCGGCTTGGCCGAGGGGCGCTTGGCCGCGGGGGCGGCGGTGTCGTCGCTGGCGTAGCTGACGATCTCCTTGCCGGCGGCGTCCTTGAAGGTGAGCTTCACCGGGCCCTGGTGGCCTTCCGGCAGCCAGTACCAGAGGATGGTGCCGAAGGGCGGGTTCTCGCCGATGTCCAGGTGCTCGCGGATCTTGAGGCCCTCGGGCGTTTCCTGGTGCACGATGGCGCCGCCGATGCCGAAGACCAGCTGGAAGCTGACCGGCGCCTTGGCCCCGGCCAGCGCGCCGTGGTGCAGGCGCGAGCGGATGGTCTTGCGCGGCGGCAGCAGCGCGGGGGCATCCGCCTTGGCCGGCAGGGCGCGCAGGCTGGTGAGGTCATCGAGGATCCAGAAGGCGCGGCCGTGGGTGCCGACGATGAGGTCGTCGTGCTTGATCTTCATGTCGTAGACCGGGACCACCGGCAGGCCGCCCGGCACGCGCTGCCAGGTGGCGCCGTCGTCCAGCGTGAAGAACACGCCGGTTTCGGTGCCGGCGAAGAGCAGGCCCTTGCGGACAGGGTCGGCGCGGACGACGCGGGTGATCTCGCCCTGGGGGAAGTTGCCGTTGACCGAGGTCCAGCTGCGCCCGCCATCGCTGGTGCGGTAGAGGTAGGGCTTGTAGTCCGACAGCTTGTAGCGCGTGGCGGCGACGTAGACCGTGTCGGCGTCGTGCGGGCTCGGCTCCACGCAGCCGATATAGGCGAGTTCCGGCAGGCCCGGAGGCGTGACGTTGCTCCAGTCGTTGCCGCCGGCGCGGCGGACATGGACCAGGCCGTCATCGGTGGAGGCCCAGATCTCGCCCTTGCGCAGCGGGTTCTCGGCCACGCTGGCGGTGGTGGCGTGGACTTCGGCGCCCGCGCTCTCGCGCGTGATGTCGCCGCCGGAGTGGTCCTGGCGGGACTTGTCGTTCAGCGAGAGGTCGGGGGAGATCGGCTCCCAGCTCTGGCCCTCGTTGGTGGATTTGAACACCACGTTGCCGCCGGCATAGAGCGTGTCCGGGTCGTGCGGGGAGAACACGATCGGGAAGGTCCAGGCGAAGCGGTACTTCATGTCCTTCGGCGCGACGCCGGTGGATTCCTCCGGCCAGACATTGACCAGCGAGATCTGGTCGGTGCGGTAGTCGTAGCGCTGCAGCGCGCCCGCACCGCCAGGGCTGGAGCCGACGGCGCCGCAGAACACCACGTCCGGCTCGTTCGGCTTCACGGCGATGAAGCCGCTTTCACCGGTGCCGGGGTAGGAGCAGTCGCCCAGCGAGATGGCGCCCCAGACGGCCATGTTCGGCACGGCGATGGAGGTGTTGTCCTGCTGCGTGCCGTAGACGCGGTAGGGGAAGCGGTCGTCCACGTCGATGCGGTAGAACTGGCCGGTGGGCTGGTTGTAGATGGTGGACCAGGTGTAGCCGCCGTTGAACGTCACCTGGGCGCCGCCGTCGTTCCCTTCGATCATGCGGTTGCTGTCGGTGGGGTCGATCCAGAGATCGTGGTTGTCGCCGTGCGAGGTGTTGATCTCGGTGAAGCTGGTGCCGCCGTCGGTGGACTTCCAGAAATTGAGGTTCGTCACGTACACCGTGTCGCCGTGGCTTGGGTCGGCGAAGACGTGGGTGTAGTACCAGGGGCGGTGCATCAGGTCGCGGCTGGCCTGGGTCTGCACCCAGGTGGCGCCGTGGTCATCGGAGCGGTACAGGCCGCACTTGTCGCCTTCCGCTTCCACCAGCGCCCAGACGCGGCCGGAGCGGGCCGGCGAGAGGGCGACGCCGATCTTGCCCAGCGGGCCGGTGGGCAGGCCCTTGTTGCGGCTGATCTCGGTCCAGGTGTCGCCGCCGTCGGTGGACTTGAACAGGCCGCAGCCGGGGCCGCCCGAGGAGATGTTCCAGAAGTTGCGGCGCGTCTGCCAGATGCTGGCGTAGAGCAGGCGCGGGTTGTTGGGGTCCATCGTCATGTCGATCGCGCCGCTGTCGGCGTCGCGGTAGAGGATCTTCTCCCAGCTCTTGCCGCCATCGGTGGTGCGGTAGACGCCGCGGGCCTCGTTGGGCCCGAAGATGTCGCCGAGGGCGGCGACGTAGACGATGTCGGGGTTGGTCGGATGGATCAGGACCCGGCCGATATGCTTGGTGTCCTTGAGGCCGATATTGGTCCAGCTGCGGCCGGCATCGGTGCTTTTGTAGACGCCGTCGCCGTAGGAGACGTCGAGCCGGATCGTGGTTTCGCCCATGCCGGCATAGACGACGTTGCTGTCGCTGCGCGCGACCGCGATGGCGCCGACCGCGGCGGTGGTGAGGAAGCCATCGGACACGCAGCGCCAGTGGTGGCCGCCATCGGTGGTCTTCCAGATGCCGCCGGCGCAGGCGCCGAAGTAGAAGGTCATCTTGTTGTTGAAGTCGCCGGCCACGGCCACCACGCGCCCGCCGCGCGACGGGCCGATGGAGCGCCACTTGAGGCCAGGCAGGGTGGCGGACGAGATCTGGTTCATCGCGGGGCTCTCCGGTCGTTGCGCAGGGCCGCAGAGTGCGGCCGTTGCCGGGTTGTGGCAACGGGGCGAACGCCGAAAAACGCCAGGGGAATGATGGCCTGGGGAACGAGCGCCGGGCGCGGTGCCCGGCGGGGGTTATTCCTTCTTGCCGCGGTTCACGCGGTCGCGCAGTTCCTTGCCGGCCTTGAAGAAGGGCACCACCTTTTCGTCGACCGGCACGGCGGCGCCGGTGCGCGGGTTGCGGCCGGTGCGGGCATCGCGCTTCTTGATCGTGAAGGCGCCGAAGCCGCGCAGTTCCACGCGCTCGCCGCGGGACAATGCCGCGGTGATCTCGTTGAAGATCGTGGCCACGATCGTCTCGACGTCGCGGCTGAGCAGGTGCGGATTGGCCGCGGCCAGCTCGGCGATCAGCTCCGATTTCGTCATCGTGCGTCCCTGAATGCGGTCCGGGCCGGGGCTACCGGCTGATGTCGTCAGGCTGCCAGATGGCCCACCCACCGTCAAGTCTTTGAGAGAGAACGGTTTTCAAGAGGGCCCCGAGCAGCGCCGGCAGCAGCCCCTCGGCACGGTCCTCGCCCAGGGCGCGCTCGGCCCAGCCGCGCCTGCCCACCTCGCGCGCCGGCAGGCTGGCGGGCACCTTCTTCGCCTCGGCCAGCCATTCCCGCGCCTCGCGCTCGCCGCCGATGGCGTCGACCAGGCCGAGCTTCAGCGCCTGGCGGCCGGTGAAGGCGCGGCCATCGGCCAGTTCCGCCACCCGCGCCGGCTCCATCCGGCGGCCGGCGGCGACCATGGCGGCGAACTGCTCGTGCATGTCGACCACGAGGCCGCGCATCACCTCGCGCCCGGCCGGGGAGAGCGGGCGGGCGAGGCTCGGTTCGTCCTTCAGCGGGCCGGAGGCGATGGAGTTGTCGCCCACGCCCAGCTTCTCCAGCAGGCCGGAGAATTCGGGCAGCATCAGCTTCACGCCGATCGAGCCGGTGAGCGTGGCCTCGCGCGCGAAGATCCGCTCGGCCGGCAACGCCACCATGTAGCCGGCCGATGCCGCGGTGGCGCCCATGACGGCGACCACGGGCATGCGGCCCGCCACGCGGCCAATGGCGTGGTGCAGCGATTCCCCGCCGGACATGGTGCCGCCGGGGCTGTCGATGACCAGCACCAGCGCGCGGGCCGTGGGGTCGCGCGCCAGGGCGGCGAGGGCATCGAGTTGCTTGCGGTCCTCGGTGATGGTGCCGGTGAGCGTGAGCCGCGCCACGTGGTCGCGCGCCAGCTTCAGCTCGCCCTCGCGGTCCACCGCCAGCAGAACAGCACCCAGCACCGCCAGCAGTGCCACGACCCGCCAAAGGAACAGGCGGCGCTTGAGGCGCCGCCTGTCCAGAAGAAGGTCGGTCTCCAGGGTCATGCGGCCCCCGGCCGTGTCCCTGCCATTACTCCGGCAGGGTCTGCTGGTTGCGGCGGCGGATGGCGGCACCCAGGATGTCGCCCAGCGACGCGCCGCTGTCCGACGTGCCGTATTCGGCGATCGCCTGCTTGTCCTCCTCGATCTCCTTGCCCTTGATGGTGAGCTGGAGCTTGCGGGCGGCGCGGTCGATGCCGGTGATGCGGGCATCCACCTTCTCGCCGATGGCGAAGCGGTCCGGGCGCTGGTCGCCCTTGTCGCGGGCCAGCTCGGCGCGGCGGATGAAGCCGGTGAGGACCTCGCCCACCTTCACCTCGATGCCGTTGGACTGCACCGCGGTGACGACGCAGGTGACGATCTCGCCCTTCTTGATCCCGTCCAGCACCGCGGCGGCCGGGTCTTCGGCCATCTGCTTGATGCCGAGCGAGATGCGCTCCTTCTCCACGTCGACGTCGAGCACCTTGGCCTTGACGATCTGGCCCTTCTCGAACTTGGCCATGGCCAGCTCGCCCGGCTCGTCCCACGACAGGTCGGACATGTGGACCATGCCGTCGATGTCGGCGGTGAGGCCGATGAACAGGCCGAACTCCGTCATGTTGCGGATCTCGCCCTCGACCACGTTGCCCACGGGGTGTTCGTCGACGAACTGTTCCCAGGGGTTGCGCTGCACCTGCTTCAGGCCCAGCGAGATGCGGCGCTTGGCGCTGTCCACATCCAGCACCATCACGTCCACTTCCTGCGAGGTGGAGACGATCTTGCCGGGGTGGACGTTCTTCTTGGTCCAGCTCATCTCGGAGACGTGCACCAGGCCTTCGACGCCCGGCTCCAGCTCCACGAAGGCGCCGTAGTCGGTGATGTTGGTGACGCGGCCGGTGTACTTGGCGCCGGGCGGGTACTTCGCCGCCACGCCGTCCCACGGATCGGCCTCAAGCTGCTTCATGCCGAGGCTGATGCGCTGGGTGTCCGGGTTGAAGCGGATCACCTGGACCTTCACCTGCTGGCCGATGGTGAGGGCCTCGCTGGGGTGGTTGATGCGGCGCCAGGCGATGTCGGTCACGTGCAGCAGGCCATCGACGCCGCCAAGATCGACGAAGGCGCCGTAGTCGGTGATGTTCTTCACCACGCCATCCAGGATCATGCCTTCCTTGAGGCCCTGGATCAGCTCGCTGCGCTGCTCCGCGCGGGTCTCTTCCAGCACGGCGCGGCGGGAGACCACGATGTTGCCGCGGGCGCGGTCCATCTTGAGGATCTGGAAGGGCTGCGGCTGGCCCATCAGCGGGCCGACATCGCGCACAGGGCGGATATCGACCTGGCTGCCGGGCAGGAAGGCCACGGCGCCGCCGAGATCGACGGTGAAGCCGCCCTTGACCCGGCCGTAGATGGTGCCGTTGACGCGCTGCTGGCTCTCGAACGCCTTTTCGAGGTTGGTCCAGGCCTCCTCGCGGCGGGCCTTCTCGCGCGAGAGCACGATGGTGCCGTCGCGGTCCTCGTAGCGCTCGACGTAGAGCTCCACGGTGTCGCCGGGCTTCACCTCGGGCTTGGCGCCGGGCGGGCCGAATTCCTTGAGGGCAACGCGGCCCTCGCTCTTGAGGCCGACATCGACGATGGCGAATTCGTCGGTCAGCCGGATCACGCGTCCGGTCACCACGGACCCGTCGAAGCCGCTGTCGCGGCCGAGGGTCTCGTCGAGGAGGGAGGCGAAGTCTTCAGCCTGGGCTGCAGAAGCCATGTGGTTGGGTCTATCCTTGCGCGGCCCGTTTGGGGCTATTGCTTGAGTGCGCGCCCCGCGCCCCGGCCGAGGCAGGGGGTGGCGAAAGCACGGCGTGCCCGCGCTCCCGCAGGGCGGGCGGCGCAGGCCGGGTGGGGTTGCGGCCGCGCCCATGCGCGACCGGACGCACAGAAACGCCAGCCGGGCAGCGGAGTCAAGCGGCGCGCGCGCGCAGGGGTCGATACCGGCGGGCGCATCGGCCCGGCC
>CANHCJ010000183.1 GCA_947458025.1 Rhodospirillales bacterium
CCTGCAGCGCGGCGCGGTGCGAGGGTGGCTGGTGGCGCCGGGCACGGTGACGGCGGAGTCCGGGCGTGCGGTGGCCCGGGGGGCGTTGCGGCGGGTGCGGGACCAGGTGGCGGCGCGGTCGGCGGGGAACGGGATGGAGGGGCGCGTGGCGCGGGGTTGGTCGGCGGGGGTTTGCTGTCCCTCCTGCCAGCGCAGGATCATGCGGGCGATGGCCTCGACCAGCGCGACCAGGGCCAGCAGGAAGCGGGCGCGCGCCATCGGCCCCGGACCGGGACGGGCGGACAGCGCCGCTGCCTTCGCGCGCAGCTCCGCCGCCATGGCCCCGAGCTGGGCGGCGGCGGAGGGCGGGGCCTCCGGTGTGGGTGATTGGGACAACATGCCGTCAGTATGACTATCGTCAACGGCGTTGGAAAGAGGAAATAACTACGTACGTAGTCGGGCCGGCGCGCTCAATTCGTTGCGAGGCCGCGGGTTTGACGCAGGGATGATGATGCGCCCGGTATGCGTGGGGTTAGGCTCCGCCGCGGGGCGCCAGGGGGTGCCGGGCAAGGGGAGGCGCGCATGTTCACGGCACAGGACCTGGTGGCAGCGATCGGCAACGAGGCGGCGATCCTGAACATCTTCCGCAACAACATCGTGATGTCGACCTATGGCGAGAGCCAGAACAGCGGCGCGGTGCACCACATGACGGTGGCGGCGGGCTGGGGCATCCAGCCCTATGTGGCGAAGAAGGCCGACGGCACGGTGATCGACGTGATGAGCATCGTGAACAAGCCCTGCGTGCCGGGGCCGGCCACGTTCCAGGCGTACTGGTGCCCGTTCCAGGGCAATGACTGCAAGCTGGCCTGGCTGGGCGGGGCGGCGAGCTACATGTTCACGGCGAAGATGGACGGCTGCACCTTCGCCATCGGCTCGGCCGCGCCGAGCGGGGAGCGGATGGTGGCGCATGCCAACCTGGGCGGGGATGGCGGCGGCCAGATGGACCAGATCAAGGGCAAGATCGCGTTCCGGAACGATACCGGCATGCGCTACCTGGGCCCGGCGGCCTACCGCTATTCGCACGATACCGGCGGGACGGAGGCGACGACCTTCGGCATCCGGCTGGCGACGGGGCAGTGGAAGTTCTTCTCGCAGGTGGTGCTGATCGACAAGACGGCCAAGACGATGCAGCTGGTGGAGGTGATGCCGCTGGGGTGAGCGGGCGCGGCCCGGCTTGCGGCAGGCACCCCGGCTTGCCACATGCGCCTGCACGACATGGGACGGGCGGACGACGATGCGGACGGTGCTGGACAGGCTGGGGTTCAGGCCCGGGATGACGGCGCAGGCCTGGCGGGTGCCCGAGGCCCTGGGCGAGGTGCTGGCGCCGCTGGCCGAGGCCGGCGACGGTGAGGTGGGGTTCCGCATCGCATTCGTGCGCGACCGGGCGGAGCTGGCGGTGGCGGCGGCGGAGGTGGCGGCGGCGTACCGGGCCGGCGGGCATCTGTGGCTGTGCTACCCGAAGAAGTCCGGCCGGCTGCGTACGGACCTCACGCGCGATGTGGGCTGGGAGCCGATCCATGCGCTGGGGCTGCTGGGCGTGGCGCAGGTGGCGCTGGACGAGGACTGGTCGGCCCTGCGGTTCCGGCTGCGCGGGGAGATCGCCCGGGTGACGCGCAGGACGCCGACGGGCGGGGCCGCGCGGGCGCCCTGACCCGCCGGGCGTTCAGGCGGCGGAGAGCTTCGGCGGGCGGGTGAAGAACCAGCGGTGGCCATCGGCGTCGCGGGCCGTGTAGGTGCGGCCGTATTCGACATTGCGGGGCGGGTGGACGATCTCGGCGCCGGCTTCGGTGGCGCGTTCGAAATGCGCGTCGATCTCCTCCAGGTAGACGAAGATGCCGGAGGTGGCGACGTTGCCCGGCATGTCGGCGGGCGGGCGCATGTCGGCGGGATCGGCCCCTTGGGGCGCCATCTGGCCCAGCATGATGCGCTGGTCTTCCAGCACCATTTCGGCGTGCAGGCCGCCGGAGGGGGTTTCGCGGCGCGCTTCCTCCGTGAAGCCGAAGGCGCGGGCGAGGAAATCGGCCGAGGCGGTGACGTCGCGGCAGATGAGGTAGGGGATGACGTGGACGGCCATGATGCGCTCCGTGGCTGGACGGCCGGCTGGCCGCCCAGACCGGGGAGCGATCAGTGCCGGCGCGGGATGATGACGGGGACTTCCTCGATGCCGTGGACGAAGTTGCTGAACACGCGCTTCACGGGGCCGGTGATGTTGATTTCCGGGAAGCGGGCCAGGATTTCCTCCCACAGGATCTTCAACTGCATTTCGGCAAGACGGTTGCCGACGCAGCGGTGGATGCCGAAGCCGAAGGAGAGGTGCTGGCGCGGGCGCGGGCGATCGATGATGAACGCGTCGGCGTTCTCGATCATCTCCTCGTCGCGGTTGCCGGAGATGTACCACATGACGACCTTGTCGCCCTTCTTGATCTGCTGGCCGCCCAGCTCGTAGTCCTCCAGCGCGGTGCGGCGCATGTGGGAGAGCGGGGTCTGCCAGCGGACGATCTCGGGCACCATGGTGTCGATGAGGGCGGGGTTGGCGCGCAGCTTGGCGTTCTGCTCCGGGTACTGGTTCAGCGCGATGAGGCCGCCGGAGATGGAGTTGCGGGTGGTGTCGTTGCCGCCGACGATGAGCAGGATGCAGTTGCCCAGGAACATCCGGTCGTCCATGTCGCGGGTGGACGGGTCGCGGGCCATCATGGAGAGCAGGTCGAAGCGGGGCGGACCGTTCTGGCGCTGCTTGGACAGGGTGCGCATGTATTTCACGCACTGCTGCAGGATCTCGTTGCGCTCCTCCTCGCTGCTGACCTTGCCGCTGAGCAGGTCGGCGGTGGCGATGTCGGACCAGTAGGTGAGGAGGTGGCGGTCCTCGAAGGGGAAGTCGAACAGGGTGGCGAGCATCTGGGTGGTGAGCTCGACGCTGACCTTCTCGACCCAGTTGAATTCCTCATTGATCGGGAGGCTGTCGAGGATCTTCGCGCTGCGCTCGCGGATGAGCTTCTCGAGGTTCACCAGGTTGGTGGGGGCGACGATGGGGGAGACGGCGCGGCGCTGCTCATCGTGCAGCGGCGGGTCCATGGAGATGAAGCTGGGGCGGCGGAAGCTCATGGGCGCATCGCGGATGGTGATGCCGCCGAGCTGGCTGTCCGACGAGAACACCTTGTGGTTGGTGTCCACCGCCATGATGTCCTTGTACTTTGTGACGGACCAGAAGGCGCCGAAGCGGCTTTCGGGGCAGTGGTGGATCGGCGCCTCGTCGCGCAGGCGGGCGAACCAGGGGCGCCAGGTGTCGTTCTGGTAGATCGCCGGCTGGGAGACGTCGATCTTGTCGAGCGGGGTGGTGCGGGCGGCTTCGGCGGCTTCGGCGAAGATGTCGATGGGCGCGTCGTTCATGGCGGCGGCTCCTGGTGGCTTGGACGTTCAGGTAGGATTCTTCTTTTTGTGAACAAAAAGAAGCAAAAAAACTTTCCCCGTTTGCCCGTCAGCTGCGGGCGCAAGTCGGAAAAGTTTTTTGGTTCTTTTTTTCAAAAAAGAACCTCTTGCTTTCTTAATGCTGGCCGGCAGGCATACGCACGACAAGGCCATCCAGCTCGGCGGTGACCTTGATCTGGCAGGAGAGGCGGGAGTTGGGTTCCACGCCGTTGGCGAAGCTGATCATGGCGGCTTCGGATTCGTTCTTCTCGCCGGTCTTGGGCTCCCAGGCCGCGTCCACATAGACGTGGCAGGTGGCGCAGGCGCAGGCGCCGCCGCAATCGGCATCGATGCCGGGGACGCCGTTGTTGACGGCGGCTTCCATGACGGAGAGGCCTTCCTCCACCTCCACCGTGTGGGCGGTGCCGTTGTATTCGATGAAGGTGATCTTCGGCATGGGCTCTCTTTCGTGGGGCGCAGGCTAGGCAGCCAGCTCTTTCAGGTTGGTATTCTGATCGGCCAGGGCGGCGGCGTCCACCGGCTTGCGTTTCTGGATCAGGAGGCGGCCGGCCATGAACTCGGCGGGGGTGTTCACGGATTCGACGCACTGGACGTGGCCGGCGGCGTCGAGGTGGAAGACGGCGAAGGCGCCGGCGGCGGGGTTGCCGCGGATGACGAGGCTTGCGACGTCGAAGGGCAGGCCGGCGATCTGGAGCTTGATGTCGTACTGGTCGGACCAGAACCAGGGGACTTCCGGCGAGGGCGCGGGGCGGCCGGTGATGCAGGCGGCGGCCTGGCGGGCCTGTTCGAGGGCGTTGGGGACGGATTCCAGGCGGCCGGTGCGGTGGTAGAGCGGCAGCGGGCGCTGGGTGAGGTCGCCGATGGCGAAGATGTCGGGGTCGGAGGTGCGGGCCTGGGCGTCGACGACGACGCCGTGGTGGCATTCGAGGCCGGCGGCGGCGGCGATCTCCTCGTTGGGGACGGCGCCGACGCCGACGAGGGCGGCATCGCAGGGGAGTTCGGTGCCGTCGGCGAGCTGGACGGCCTCTACCCTGCCCTGCCCTTTCAGGCCGGTGACCTGGGTGTTGACGTGGATGGCGACGCCCTGGGCGGTGTGGGCGGCGTGGAAGAAGGCGCTGAGGGGTTCGGAGGCGACGCGGGCGAGGAGGCGGGGTTCGCGTTCCAGCACGAAGGCCTCGGCCCCCAGGGCGCGGGCGGAGGCGGCGGCTTCGAGGCCGATATAGCCGCCGCCGATGATGGCGATGCGCGTGCCCGGGCGGATGGCGGCCTTGAGGCGGTCGGCGTCGGCGGCGGTGCGCAGTTCCAGCACGCCGGGGAGAGTGAAGCCGGGCAGCGGGAGACGGCGCGGGCGAGCGCCGAGGGCGAGGATGAGTTTCTCGTAGGCGATGGCGGTGCCGTCGGACAGGTGGACCTGGTGGGCGGCGCGGTCGATGGCGGCCACCGTGGTGGCGAGGCGGGTTTCGATGGTCTGCTGGGTGTAGAAGCGCTCCGGGCGCAGGGCCAGGCTTTCGGCGGTGGCCTCGCCCTTGAGCCAGGCCTTGGAGAGCGGCGGGCGCTGGTAGGGGAGGATGGGTTCCTCGCCCACCAGGGTGATCGGGCCTTTGTAGCCGAACTGGCGCAGGGCGGCCGCGGCGGCGCCGCCCGCGTGGCCAGCCCCTGCGATGACGATTCCCGGCATTATTTCAGGAGCACGATCGCTTCGATCTCGACCGAGATGTCGCCGGGCAGGCTGCCCATGCCGACGGCGCTGCGGGCGGGGCGGCCGTTGTCGCCGAAGACCTCCACGAAGAGATCGGTGCAGCCGTTGATGACCTTGGGGTGGTCGCCGAAATCGGGGGCGGCGTTCACCATGCCGAGGACCTTGAGGATGGTGTCGACGCGGTCAAGGTTGCCCAGGGCGACTTCCATGTTGCGCAGGAGCTGCAGGCCGCAGTCGCGGGCGGCCTCGTAGCCCTTCTCGATGGAGACGCCGGCGCCGACCTTGCCGGTGATCATGGCGCCGTCGGGCTTACGGGGGCCGACGCCGGAGAGGTAGAGGATGTTGCCGCCGATGCGGAACGGGACGTAGTTGCCGATCGGCTTGTTGGGCGGGGGCAGGACGAGGCCGAGCTGGGCGATGCGGGCGGCGATGCTTCCCTGGGCGGACATGGCGGTGGCTCCGGTGCGGGTCAGAAGCGGACGGTGAGGGCGAGCGAGCCGGTCTGGTGCAAGCCGGCGCGCTGGTTGCGGAATTCCTGGGTCTGGAAGCGGTGGACGTAGGTGAGGCGGACGCCGTGGAAGATGAGGCCGAGGCCGGCGGAGAACTCGCCGACCAGGGGCTCCTTGCGGACGGAGCGGCTGGTGGCCCAGGTGTTGCCGTCGAGCGTGACGTCGTGGGCGACGGCGCGGCCGTCGGCGGCGGCGAAGAGGTACCAGGCGAGCGGGGCGGGGCTGGCGTAGTGGTCGCCGCCGGTGACGCCGGGGCGCAGGCGGGTGGGGCCGTAATCGGCCTTCAGGTTGCCGCCGATGCGGACCATGACGCCGGATTGCAGGTAGGCGCGCAGGTTGCCGACCGAGGCGGTGAGGCTGGGGAGCCAGTCGGCCTCGATCGGGCCGAGGCTGCCGATGGGGATGCGCCAGGTGCGTTCGGAGGTGACCTGGACCAGGGGCTCGTTGCGCAGCTGGGTGGCCCAGCCGCGGGCGGGGCGCTGGCCGAGCAGCTCGTGGAAGCTGTTCTGGATGTTCTCGCCGCCGCCGGCAGGGCCGACGACGCCGAGGCCGAGCACGAGGGCGCTGCGGATGTCATAGCCGGTCTGGGTCTTGCCGTCCTGCAGGAGGCCGAAATGGGCCATCAGCACGCCGGCATAGGGGCGGTCGCCGAGCGGGGGGTTGCGGCGCTGGGTGGCGGAGGGGGTGTAGATCTGGTGGGTGAGGTCGACGGAGAGGCGGGTTTCGCCCTGGCCCCAGAGGGTGGTGGCCAGGCCCTTCATGGTTTCGGGCACCAGGCGCACCGGCGAGGTCCAGCCGATGCGCAGGCCGGAGGTGTAGTATTTGTCGGTGACGGCCTTGGTGCCGAGGGAGACGCTGTCGTTCTCGCCCTGGACGGTCCAGAAGGAGGGGTCGTGGGTGGGTTGGGGCGCCGCCGCGGGCGCCTGGGCGGCGGCCGGGGGGGCGAGGGCGATGCCGAGCGCGATGGCGCCGGGGTAGAACAGGCCGCGTCCGATCATTACGCCCTCGGGTTATGCTGTTCCTGCCTGTTTAGAGGCTTGCGCGTTGAAGCGGAACCCCCGCGGGCGTTCACAGCAGCGCGGTGGCCGGCGCATGCCGGCCGGCGGGATGGGGCGGCGGTTGCCAAGGCGTGCGGGGTGGGCTCCCCTGCCCTGCGCATTCGGGAGCGGACGATGGACTACACGACGCTGGGGCGGACGGGGCTGCGTGTGAGCGTGGCCGGGCTGGGCTGCGGCGGGTTCAGCCGGCTGGGGCTGGGGCGCGGCAAGAGCGAGGACGAGGCGGTGGCGGTGGTGCATGCCGCGCTGGAGCACGGGGTGACCTTCATCGACACGGCGGCGGCCTACCAGACCGAGGAGGTGGTGGGGCGGGCGCTGGCCGGGCGGCGCGAGGGGGTGGTGCTGGCCACCAAGAGCATGACGCGCGAGGGGCAGCGGGCGTTCACCGGGGCGGAGGTGGTGGCGAGCCTGGAGGAGAGCCTGCGCCGGCTGCGCACGGACCGGGTGGAGGTGTTCCAGCTGCATGCGGTGCTGCCGCGCGAATACGACTACGTGCATGCCGAGATCGTGCCGGCGCTGCTGCGGGCGAAGGCGGCGGGGAAGATCCGGCATATCGGCATCACCGAGACGGCGCCGAACGACCACGAGCACCGCACGCTGCGCCGCGCCGTCGACCATTCCGTGTGGGACACGATGATGGTGGCGTTCAACATGATGCACACCAATGCGCGCGAGACGCTGTTTCCGCGCACGGCGGCGCACGGCGTGGGCACGCTGCTGATGTTCGTGGTGAGGAACGTGTTCAGCCAGCCCGAGCGCCTGGCCGCCGAGATGAAGGCGCTGGCCGAGGCGGGGCAGTTGCCGGCGGAGGTGGCGGCGGATCCGCTGGGGTTCCTGCTGCATCCCGGCGGGGCGGCGAGCCTGACCGATGCGGCGTATCGCTTCGTGCGGCATGAGCCCGGGGTGGACGTGGTGCTGTTCGGCACCAGCGATGTCGGGCATCTGCGGCAGAACATCGCCTCCATCCTGGCGCCGAAGCTGCCGGCGGCCGACCTCGCGCTGCTGCGGGCGCGGTTCTCGCACCTGGTGGGCGTGGGGCTGGACGGGCCGAAGGTGGCCTGATGGACGACGCCGGCGCGCTGGTGCGGCAGGGCTTCGCGCTGCACCAGGCGGGGCGGGTGGCGGAGGCGGCGGCGCTGTACGACCGGGCGCTGGCGCTGGCGCCGGGGCTGTTCGATGCGCTGCACCTGCGCGGGGTGGCGGCGTGCCAGGCGGGGCGGCATGCGGAGGGGGTGCCGTTCCTGGC
>CANHCJ010000184.1 GCA_947458025.1 Rhodospirillales bacterium
AGCCGGCCCTCCAGCCGGAACGGCACCGCCGGCGCCGGCACCAGCTGCGAGAGGTCGCCGCCGCGCAGCGCCACGCGGCCGAGCATCGTGCCGTCCGGCTGCAGCTGGCCGGAGATCACCGCCCCGGGGCCCTGCCCATCCAGCGGCACGTCCACGCCCACGGCGCCGTCACCGCCGGGCTGGCTCACCCGGGCGGTGAACACCCAGTCCCGCCCGCCGCCGCGTGCGCGCCCGGTGCTGAGGAAGCTGCCGGAGGCATCACTGGTGGCCAGCGAGGCATCCAGCCCCGTCACCGCCACCTCGCCGATCTGCAGCCGCCCGCGCTCGATGCGCGCCGACAGGGAGGACAGCCAGGAGGGCGCGCGCAGCGCCAGCGACGCGGGGTCGAGCGGCCAGGGCAGGCGGATATCGGCGCCGCGCAGCACCAGTTCGCGCGCCTCCAGCCGGCCGGCCAGCAGCGGCATCAGCGCCACGCGCAGGTGCAGCTGCTCGGCCGTCACCGAGGCGCCGCCGCCGGCATCCACCGCAACGCCGCCGGCCACCAGGAAGGGCTGCGGCAGCACGCGCAGGGTGATCGCCCCCTCGATGCGCACCGTCTGGCCCAGCGCGGCCGAGGCGAGGCCCGCCACGTCGCCGCGATAGCGGCTCCAGTCGAGGAAGGAAGGCGCAAGCCAGGCGCCGCCCAGCAACAGGACCAGCAGCGCCACGAGCCCGAGGGAGAGGTGGCGCAGCGCGGTCATGCCGGGTGCGGCGCGCGGCTCATGCCAGCACGCTCATCGCGGGGCGCCGTAGCCGCCGCCGCCCGGCGTCTCGATCACGAAGGCATCGCCGGGCGCCAGCTCCGCCTTGTCGGTGCCGGTCAGCACGTCCTTGGCGCCGCTGGCACGCTCCACCCATTGCCGCCCGGCCGCGCCATCCGCCCCACCGGCAAGGCCGAAGGGCGGCACGTTGCGGCGCGAGGAGACGATCACCGCCGTCATCGGCTCCAGGAAGCGGATGCGGCGCACCGAGCCATCGCCGCCACGCCACTGGCCGGCGCCGCCGGAGCCACGGCGGATGCCGAACAGCTCCAGCCGCACGGGGTAGCGCAGCTCCAGCACCTCGGGGTCGGTCATGCGCGTGTTGGTCATGTGCGTCTGCACCGCGCTGGTGCCGTCATGCCCGTCGCCGGCGCCCATGCCGCCGCAGATGGTCTCGTAGTACTGGCGGGTGGCATCGCCGAACAGGAAGTTGTTCATCGTCGCCTGGGAGCAGGCGAGCGCCCCCAGCGCGCCGAACAAGGCGTTGCAGGTGGCCTGCGACACTTCCGTGTTGCCCGCCACCACCGCGGCGCCGGGATAGGGCGAGAGGAACGTGCCCGGCGGGATGCGGATCTCGATCGGCTTGAGGCACCCGTCATTCAGCGGGATGTCGGAGCCGACGAGGCAGCGGAAGACGTAAAGCACCGCCGCACGCGTCACCGCCGGGGGGGCGTTGAAGTTGTTGTCGCGCTGCGGGCCGGTGCCGGTGAAGTCCACCACCGCCGTGCGGGCGGCCTGGTCCACCGTCACGCGCACCTTCAGCGGCGCGCCGTCGTCCATCACGTAGTCGAAGCTGCCGTTGCCGATGCGGGCGAGCACCTGGCGCACGCTTTCCTCGGCATTGTCCATCACGTGCTTCATGTAGGCGCTGACCGTGCCCCAGCCGAACTGGGCCACCACGCGCTGCAGCTCCTGCACGCCCTTCTCGTTGGCGGCCACCTGGGCCTTGATGTCGGCCACGTTCACGTCCGGCGAGCGGGCGGGGTACTTGGCGCCGGCCAGCACGGCGCGGAACTCCGGCTCGCGGAAATGGCCCTGATCGACGAGGAGGAAATCGTCGATCACCACGCCCTCCTCCTCCAGCGTGCGCGAGGCCGGCGGGGTGGAGCCCGGGGTGATGCCGCCGATATCGGCGTGGTGGCCGCGGCTGCCGACGAAGAACAGGATCTCCTTGCCCGTGGTGTCGAACACCGGGGTGATCACAGTGACGTCCGGCAGATGCGTGCCGCCGTTGTAGGGGTTGTTCAGCGCCACCACGTCGCCCGGCCGCAGCGTGCTGCCCCGCCGCTCCAGCACCGTGCGCACGCTTTCGCCCATGGCACCCAGATGCACCGGCACGTGCGGCGCATTGGCCACCAGCCCGCCGGTGGCATCGAAGATGGCGCAGGAGAAATCCAGCCGCTCCTTGATGTTCACGCTCATGGAGGTGTTCTGCAGCACCGCGCCGGTCTGCTCGGCGACGTTCATGAACAGGTTGTTGAACAGCTCCAGCAGCACCGGGTCGGCCCGCTCGGTGCCGGAGGCGGCGACGAACCGGCGCGCGGTGGTGCGCTTCAGCGTCATGTGGTCGAGGCTGGAGACCTCGGCCGTCCAGCCCGGCTCCACCACGGTGGTGGCGATCGCCTCGCGGATCAGGGCGGGGCCGGGGATGCGGTCCCCGGCGCGCAGGGCGGCGCGGTCATACACCGGCGTCTCGTGCGCCTGGCCGCCGCTCCACATGCTCACGGTGTCGATCCGCCCCGGCAGGCCGGTGCTGGCAGGGATGGTGGCTTCGTTCACAACCTCGCCCGGGGAGGTTGCCTCCACCGCCACGGCCTCCACCACCAGCGCGCGGCCGGGTGTGGCGAAGCCGAAGCGTGCCTTGTGCGCCGTGGTGAAGGCGGCCTCCACCGCCGACGCCGCGGCGAAATCGACGATCAGCGCGGCTTCCGTGCCGGCGTAGCGCACATGCAGCTTCTTCGCGACGGTGGCGCGGGCGGGGTCGCCGCCCTGCACCGCCAGTTCGGCGGAGGCCTCGCCGCCCAGCCGCTCCAGCAGCGCGGCGAGATCCGGCATCGCGGCTTCCGACAGCGTCACCTCCACCGCCTGCTCGCGCATCACGGTCTGGTCGGCCAGGCCCATGCCATAGGCGGAGAGCACGCCGGCATAGGGGTGGATGAACACCGTCTCCATCCCCAGCTCGTCGGCCACCAGGCAGGCGTGCTGCCCGCCGGCGCCGCCGAAGCATTGCAGCGCGAAGCGGGTGGCGTCGTGGCCCTTCTGCACGCTCACCTGCTTGATGGCGTTGGCCATGTTGGCGACCGCGATGCGCAGGTAGCCTTCGGCCACGTCGCGCGGGTCGCGCTTCACGCCGGTCTCGGCGGCGATGCGCTCGGCCAGGGCCTGGAACTTCTCCACCACGATGGCGGCATCCAGCTTCTGGTCGCCGTTCGGCCCGAAGATGGCGGGGAAGTGGTTGGGCTGGATCTTGCCCACGGCCACATTGGCATCCGTTACCGCCAGCGGCCCGCCGCGGCGGTAGCAGGCCGGGCCGGGATTGGCGCCGGCGCTGTCCGGCCCCACGCGGAAGCGGCCGGCATCGAAATGCAGGATGGAGCCGCCGCCGGCCGCCACGGTGTTGATCGCCATCATCGGAGCGCGCATGCGCACCCCGGCCACGGCGGTCTCGAAGGCCCGCTCGAAGGCGCCGTCGTACAGCGCCACGTCCGTCGAGGTGCCGCCCATGTCGAAGCCGATGATGCGGTCGATCCCGGCCATCCCCGCGGTGCGCGCCGCACCCACGATGCCGCCGGCCGGGCCCGACAGGATCGCGTCCTTGCCCTGGAAGCGGTGCGCCTCGGCCAGGCCGCCGTTCGATTGCATGAAATACAGCCGCACGCCGCCGAGCTCACCGGCTACCTGCTCCACGTAGCGGCGCAGGATCGGCGAAAGATAGGCGTCCACCACCGTGGTGTCGCCGCGCGGCACCAGGCGCAGCAGCGGGCTTACCTCATGGCTGGTGGAGACCTGGGTGAACCCGGCCTCGCGCGCCAAAGCGGCCAGGCGCTTCTCGTGGGCGGGGTATTTCCAGGCATGCATCAGCACGATGGCGATGGCCTGGATGCCGCGGGCCCGCACGGCGCGGAACGAAGCCAGCGCCGCCGCCTCGTCAAGCGCCTCCACCTCGGCGCCATTGACGTCCACGCGCCCGGCCACCTCCACCGCTTCCTCGTACAGCAGCGTCGGCAGCACCACGCGCAGGTCGAACAGGCGCGGGCGGGCCTGGTTGCCGATGCGCAGGATGTCGGCGAAGCCCTTGTTCACCACCAGCAGTGTGCGCTCGCCCTTGCGCTCCAGCAGCGCGTTGGTGGCCACCGTGGTGCCCATCTTCACGCAATCCACCAGCCCGCGCGGGATCGGCATGTCCAGCGGCACGCCCAGCACGGTCTTGATGCCGGCGATCGCCGCGTCGCGGTAGCGCTCCGGGTTCTCGCTCAGCAGCTTGTGCGTGGAAAGCCGCCCCGCCGGGTCGCGCGCGACGATGTCGGTGAAGGTGCCGCCGCGGTCGATCCAGAACTGCCACATCGGATGTCGTCACTCCCAGCGGGTTCGGCGCGCCGGCGCCCACCCTTCAAGCGGATGCGCGGTTCTAGCGACACGATCGCATGGGGCCAAGATGCCGCGCCGGCACCGGGGCCGCCGGGCGGCAGGCAACCCACGGGGTTTTGCGGTTGTTCATCCCTGCGTGCTACCCCAGGCGGGATCAGGAGCATCTGCAACGTGGTGTGGGGCAAGATCATCGGCGGCGTGGCCGGCTTCGCCATGGGCGGGCCCTTCGGGGCGGTCGCCGGCATGGCGCTCGGCCATGCGGCGGAAAGCGGCGGGCTCGGCCGGCTGGGCGAGGCCGGACGCAATGCCGTGGGCGGCATGCTGGGCCAGCAACGCCTGCCCTTCGCCGCCGCCCCCGCGCTCGGCCGCGAACAGGTCTTCGCCCTCGGCGTGGTGGTGATCGCCGCCAAGCTGAGCAAGGTGGATGGCGCGGTGAACCGCGCCGAGATCGACGCCTTCAAGCGCCATTTCCACGCCGCCCCCGGGGCTGCGCGCGACATCGGCCGGCTGTTCGACCAGGCGCGCGACAGCCCGGAGGGCTACGAGGGCTACGCCCTGCACATGGGCGAGACCTTCAGCGACAACCACGGCATGCTGGAGGATGTGCTGGCGGCGCTGTTCGCCATCGCGCGCGCCGACAAGCCGCTGAACCGCGCCGAGCACGACTTCCTGGAGGGGGTGTGGCGCGGCTTCGGCCTGTCCGCCGAGGCCTGGGCCCGCGCCTCCGGCCGCGCCCAGCCGCAGCGCCCCGGCAGCGACGAGGAAGACCCCTACGCCGTGCTGGGCGTGCCGCGCGACATCGCCGACGACGCGCTGCGCGCCGCCTGGCGCCAGCTGATGCGGGAGAACCACCCGGACAGCCTGGCCAGCCGCGGCGTGCCGCCCGAGTTCATCGCCCGCGCCAGCGAGAAGGTGGCGCGGATCAACGCCGCATGGGACCGGATCAAGCGCGAGCGCGGCCTGTAGTTGACGCGGCGGCGCCGGGGGCGCATCACCCCCCTGCCAGACGGCCGGGCGGCCGCTGCCGGGGGCAACCCCGGTGGAGGAAAGTCCGGGCTCCATCGAAGCACGGTGCCGGCCAACAGCCGGCGGGGGCGACCCCAGGGAAAGTGCCACAGAAAACAGACCGCCGGCGCCGGCCGCCCCGCAAGGGAAAGCCGCCGCAGGCAAGGGTGAAACGGTGCGGCAAGAGCGCACCGCGCCCCTGGCAACAGGGGCGGCAGGGCAAACCCCACCGGGAGCAAGACCGAATAGGGGCGGCCGGCATGGCGCGAAAGCGTTGATGCAGGGGTGCTTTGGCCCCGTCGCCCGGGTTGGTCGCGCGAGGCGCGCAGCAATGCGCGTCCCAGAGGAATGGCCGCCCCGGCGCCCCGCAAGGGGTGTCGGACAGAACCCGGCTTACAGGTCGTCTGGCGCCTGCCCCGGCCGGATTTCAGTTGACACGGCACGACTCGTGCCGGTCGGCTCCCCTCCTGCCACCCCGGCCTGCTCCCCTTGGGGCGGGCGCCATGCGCCACCGAAGCCCCGCCACTGCAGTTATCCACAACCCCCTGGGGAAAACTCCTGCCGAACCACGATAAATTCCTGAAATAGAACGAAACTACGCCCCGCGGCGACCCACGCCGCATCCGTCCTTCCCATGACAGGACGCTCCTGGGGCGCCAATTCCCACAATATCCCATGGACACCCATGTCCGGCGCGGCGATACTGCGCCACGCCGGCAGGTGCGCGCGCGCCGTGCCGGTGCCTTCGGTTTCGCGCGATCAAGTTGAACCCGGGCGGGAAGGGCAGCGCTGGCAGGGATGACCCAGTTCAAGGGCACCCATCTGGTACGACGGGACGGAAAGGGCCGCGTGTCCATTCCGGCGCCGTTCCGCGCCCTGCTGAAGGGCGATGCCTCCGCCAACGGGGCGGTTGTCCTGCGCCCCTCGCACAAGCATCCCTGCGTCGAAGGCTGGCACCCCGACGCCTTCACCGCCCAGGGCGCCCAGATCCAGGCCCTGCCCCGCTTCAGCGACGAGGAGGACGACCTCGCCCTGGCGCTCTACTCGGATGCCGTCGATGCCGAGCCGGACAAGGAAGGCCGCATCGTGCTCGCCAAGGACCTCGCCGACCATGCCGGCCTGGGCGAGGAGGTCGCCTTCATCGGCGCCGGCAGCCACTTCCAGATCTGGGAGCCCCAGGCCGCCCAGCGCCGCATCGCCGAGGCGCGCGAACGCGCCCGCGTGCTGCGCATGACCCTGCCCGCCGCCCCGCAGGTGGCCAAGTGAGCGGCCATGTCCCCGTGATGCTGGCCGAGGTGCTGGCCGCGCTCGCCCCGCGCGACGGCGGCATCTACCTCGATGCCACCTTCGGCGGCGGCGGCTATTCCGCCGCCATCCTGGAGGCCGCGTCCTGCACCGTCTGGGCGATCGACCGCGACCCCGATGCCATCGCCCGCGGCGCCGCCCTGGCCGCCCGCCACCCCGGCCGGCTCCACCTGCTGCACGGCGCCTTCGCCGACATGGTGGACCTGCTCGCCGCCCACGGCGTTACCGCGCTGGATGGCGTGGTGTTCGACCTCGGCGTCTCCTCCTTCCAGCTCGACGACCCCGCCCGCGGCTTCTCCTTCCGCCACGACGGCCCGCTCGACATGCGCATGGCCCGCTCCGGCCCCACCGCCGCCGACCTGGTGAACACCCTGCCGGAGCGCGAGCTGGCCGACACGCTCTATGAGCTGGGTGAGGAGCGCGCCTCCCGCCGCATCGCCAAGGCGATCCTGGCCGCGCGGAGCGAGGCGCCCATCACCACCACCGGGCGCCTGGCGGAGGTCATCCGCTCCGTGCTGCCGCCCGACCGCAAGGGCCACCACCCGGCCACGCGCAGCTTCCAGGCGCTGCGCATCCGGGTGAACGACGAGCTCGGCCAGGTCGAGCGCGCGCTGGACCAGGCCGCCCGCCTGCTCGCCCCCGGCGGGCGGCTGGTGGTGGTGTCGTTCCACTCGCTGGAGGACCGGCTGGTGAAGCGCTTCATGGCCGAGGCGGCCGGGCGCACCCCCGCACCCTCGCGCCACGACCCTGCCGGCCTGCTGGCGCGCGAGGCCGCCGGCTTCCGCCTGCTCGCCACCGGCGCCGCCAAGCCGGGTGACGCAGAGACCGGCGCCAACCCGCGCGCTCGCAGCGCCCGCCTGCGCGCCATGGAGCGGCTGCCCGGGGAGGCCGGCCGATGATGCGCCCGCTCACCCTGCTGTGCATGCTGCTGGCCATCGGCTCGGGGCTCTACCTCTACCGCGTGAAGTACCGCGCCCAGATGCTGGACCGCGAGATCCACGCCACCCTCAAGGCAGTGGACGACACCCGCGCCCGCGGGGCGATGCTGCGCGCCGACTACGCCCTGCTGAACGACCCGGTCCGGCTGCAGGAGCTCACCGACCTGCACCTGACGCTCAAAACCACCCAGCCGGGCCAGTTCACCACGATGGCCGACCTGGAGCGCCGCCTGCCGCCGATCGGCATCGCCCCGCCGGAGCCGGCGCCGGAGCCGGAGATCCCCGCCGCCGTGATCCGCCCGGCGCCGCGCACGCCGGTGCCGGACCCGCGC
>CANHCJ010000185.1 GCA_947458025.1 Rhodospirillales bacterium
CGCGGGCCGGGAGCGGGCTGGCCTGGGCGAGGGCGACCGGGGCCGGGTCGCGCCCGCCGCGCGGGAAGCGCGGGCCGGCGGGGATGTCGGCCGGGATCTGGTACATCGCCAGCTGCGCGGCCTCGGATTCCCGCTGCGGGCGGTGGTCGGCGATGAAGGGGGCGATCTTGGCGACGTAGCGGCGGGTTTCGGTGGGCAGGCCGCGGTTGCGGATTGCGTAGTCCTCGAAGCGGCGCGGGCCGGCATTGTACGCGGCGAGGAAGCCGGGCGAGCCGTAGAGGTCGTACATCTCGCGGATATAGGCGGTGCCGGCCATGATGTTGTCGTGCGGGTCGTAGGGGTCGTCGTCGAGCCCGTGGCGCAGGCGCAGCTCCTCGTAGGTGCCGGGCATCACCTGCATCAGGCCCATGGCGCCGGCATGCGAGGTGGTGAGCTTGCCGCCCTGGTAGAGGCGGCCGCCGGATTCGACGCGCATGACCTCGCGGATCCAGCGCTCCGGCACGTCGAAGCGCGCCGCGGCCTTGACGATATAGGGGCCCCAGGGGTCGCTCGGCGGACCCGGCGGGGCGTAGTTGCCCTTGGCGCGCGCGGCGTATTCGGCGCTGGAGCGGGCGACATGGGTGTTGGACGAGCAGGCGGCCAGCAGGCCGATCGCCGCGAGGCACATCATGAGCCGGAGGGGGGCCGGAGACAGGCTCGGGAACGGCATGCGGTTCACTCTCCGGCTTGGGCGCACCGCCTGGCTGGCCGTTTCGGGGGAAACGCGGCCCGCGGGTAAACCGAGTAGGACCGGATACCTGGGGGTATCCGTTGAAGGGCATTCACAGCAACTGGCCGCAAACCCTTATCGGAAATCGCCCCCTGAGGCAACCTTGAGACGGCCCTGATCCGGCCGCAAATGAAGGGCACAAACTTGCGGCGAAACCATGGTGCGTGCCAGAGCGTGCCGCGCCTTGCGCCGTGAAGGAGATGGCCCATGCCCGTTCCGTTCCGCCTCTTGCCGGCCCGGCCCCTGGTCGCCGCCGCGTGCCTCGCCGCCGTGCTGGCGCTGGGGGCCTGCGGGCCGCGCAACACCAACACAACCTACACCCCGGCCGATATCGGCCGCAGCGCGCAGGTGAGCTACGGGGTGATCGTTTCCATGCGCCCGGTGACGATCCAGGGCCAGGGCGCCGGCGTGGGCACGCTGGGTGGGGCGGCGGCGGGCGGCGTGGCCGGCAGCTTCATCGGCGGCGACCCGCGGGCGAACATCCTGGGCGCGATCGGCGGCGCGATCATCGGCGGGCTGGCCGGCACGATGGCCGAGCGCTCCGCAACCACGGGCGAGGCGATGGAATTCATCATCCGCGAGGATGACGGGCAGACCATCTCGGTGGTGCAGACCAACGAGGAGCGGTTCCAGGCCGGCGAGCGGGTGGTGCTGACGCGCGGGGCGCGCACCCGGATCGGGCGGGTGGCGGGCTGAGGCCAGGCTTGGCAGAGGGGACAGGCGGGTAACGTAAACGTACGGCGGCACTTGGTTGCCCGCGGCGGGAGGATCGGGTATCGCGCCGGCAATGGAGTCCTCCACCCACCTGCAGCCGAGCGAGCACGCGGTCCTCGATCTTTCGGCGGACCAGCGCTGGGGCGATCGCAACCGGGCCGCCTGGCGCGACATCCGCGAAGGGCTTTCGCAATGGCGCCTGGTGTGGGCGCTGGCCTTGCTCGACATCCGGCTGAAATACCGCGGCTCGCTTCTGGGGCCGTTCTGGCTGACCATCTCCACCGGGGCCATGGTGGCGGCCATGGGCATCCTGTACGCGGTGCTGTTCCGGCTCGATCTGCGCGACTACATCCCCTACCTGGGCCTTTCCCTGGTGCTGTGGGGGTTCGGGGCGGCGCTGGTGGCCGATTCCTGCGCCGTGTTCACGGCCAGCGAGGGCATGATCCGCTCCGTGCGGATGCCGTTCACGCTGTATGCGGCGCGGATCGTGGTGCGCAACCTGATCATCCTGGCGCACAACTTCGTGGTGGTGCTGGTGGTGAACACGCTGCTGTGGACCTGGCCGGGCGGGGTGGCGTGGCTGGCGCTGCCGGGGATGGTGCTGTGGCTGGGCGTGTCGCTGTGCCTGGGGCTGCTGCTGGGGGCCCTGTGCGCGCGGCTGCACGACGTGCCGCCGATCGTGGCGAACCTGATGCAGATGGCGTTCTTCCTTTCCGCCGTGATCTGGAAGCCGGAGCAGCTGGGCGAGCGGGAGTGGATGCTGGCGCTGAACCCGTTCTTCTGCCTGCTGGAGGTGGTGCGCGGGCCGCTGATCGGGCGGATGCCGAGCGACCTCGTGCTCGGCTGCGCGCTGTTCTACAGCGCGGTGCTGTTCGTGGTGACCTGGCTGGTGTTCGCGCGGGTGCGCGGGCGCATCGCATTCTGGCTGTAGCGCGATGTCCTCCGCCATCGATGTCGAGGGATTGTCGCTCAGCTTTCCGCTGTACCACGGCAATGCGCGCAGCCTGAAGAAGACGGTGCTTTCGACCATGACCGGGCGGATGGCGGCGGACAACCGCAACCGGGTGGTGGTGGAGGCGCTGCGCGACGTGAACCTGCGGCTGCGGCCGGGGGACCGGCTGGCACTGGTGGGCGGCAACGGGGCGGGCAAGACGACGCTGCTGCGCGCCATGGCCGGGATCTACGAGCCGGTGCGCGGGCGGGTGCGGGTGCAGGGCTCGCTGAACGCGCTGGTGGATCCGCACCTGGGCATGAACCCGGACCTGACGGGGCGGGAGAACATCACGCTGCGCGGCATGTACCTGGGGCTGGACCGGCGCGCGATCGAGGGCCTGGCCGAGGACGTGGCGGCGTTCGCCGAACTCACCGACTTCCTGGACCTGCCGGTACGGATCTATTCCACCGGCATGATCGTGCGGCTGGGCTTCGCGCTGGCAACCTCGGTGCGGCCGCAGGTGCTGCTGATGGACGAGTGGTTCCTGGCCGGCGACGCGGGGTTCATGGAGCGGGCGCGGGAGCGGCTGGAGAACCTGGTGCGCGGCGTGGAGATCCTGGTGCTCTCCTCCCATGTGCCCGACGTGGTGCTGCAGTGGTGCACGCGGGCGGTGTGGATGGACCAGGGGCGGGTGCGGGCGGACGGGCCGACGGCCGAGGTGCTGGAGCAGTACCTGGGTTATCCCGTGCAGATGTCGGAATGGGCGCGGCAACGTTCGGCGGCGGGGCCGCTGTGAGGTGGGGGTTCTGATGCGGCTGTTCGCCGACTGGCGGAGCCTGCCCGAGAGTGCGCGCGGGGCGAGCGTGGCGCTGGGCAATTTCGACGGGGTGCATCGCGGCCACGCCCAGGTGCTGCGCGCGGCGGCGGCGGCGCGGCCCGAGGCGAAGCTGGCGGTGCTGACCTTCGAGCCGCATCCGCGCGAGGTGTTCCGGCCCGACGACCCGCCCTTCCGCCTCACGCTGTCGGCCGAGCGGGCGGCGGCGCTGGCGGGGCTGGGGGTTTCGTTCGTCTACGAGTTGCCCTTCGACGCAGCGTTCAGCCAGATGAGCGCCGAGACCTTCGTGGCCGAGGTGCTGCATGCCGGGCTCGGCGCGAAGCACCTGGCGTGCGGGCCGGACTTCGCCTTCGGGCACCGGCGCGGCGGCGGCGTGGCGTTCCTGGCGGAGCGGGTGGCGGGGCTCGGGATCGGGGTTTCGGTGGTGCCGCCGCTGGCCGATGCGGAGGGGGCGATCTCCTCCACGCGCATCCGCCGCGCGCTGCAGGACGGCTATCCGGAGCGGGCGACCGCGATGCTGGGGCGGCCCTGGGCGATCCGCGGCGTGGTGGCGCACGGCGACAAGCGCGGGCGGACGATCGGGTTCCCCACCGCCAATGTTCCGCTGGGCCGGCACCTGGAGCCGGCGCGCGGCGTCTATGCGGTCACAGTGGCGCTGGAAGATGGGCGCGTATGCAAGGGCGTCGCCAATATCGGGCGGCGGCCGACGGTGAACGAGGGGCCGGAGAGCCGGCTGGAAGTGAACCTGTTCGATTTCCAGGGCGACCTGTACGGGCAGGAGATCGGGGTGTCGCTGGTGGCGTTCCTGCGCGGGGAGCAGAAGTTTCCGGGGCTGGACGCGCTGAAGGCCCAGATCGCCGCGGACGCGGCCCGGGCGCGGGAGCTGCTGGCGTAGCGCCTCGCCTTGCCGTTCGGGGCCCCGGATGGCATGATCGGGCCATGTTCGGGGCAGTCATAGCGCGAATTACCGGCCCGGCCTCTCGCTAGAGAGCCGGGTTCGACGCGCGCAGTCCCCTACCCCTTTGGCGGCTATCGCAGCCGCGCGAGACACATCCCATGACCGACAACGCTTCCGCCCCGGCTGCCGGCCGCGATTATCGCAGCACGGTGTTCCTGCCGACGACCGCGTTCCCAATGCGCGGCGACCTGCCGAAGAAGGAGCCGGGGATGCTGGCCCGGTGGGAGGCGATGGATATCTGGGGCAGGCTGCGCGCCAAGCCGGGCCGCCCCTCCTTCATCCTGCATGACGGCCCTCCGTATGCGAACGGCAACCTGCATATCGGCACGGCGCTGAACAAGATCCTGAAGGACGTGATCAACCGCGCCCGGCAGATGGGCGGCTACGACGCCAACTACATCCCGGGCTGGGACTGCCACGGCCTGCCGATCGAATGGAAGATCGAGGAGCAGTACCGCGCCGCCAAGAAGGACAAGGACGCGGTGCCGGTGCTGGATTTCCGCGCCGAGTGCCGCGCCTATGCCGCGCATTGGATGGGCGTGCAGGAGAGCGAGTTCCGCCGGCTGGGCGTGCTGGGCAACTGGAAGGACCGGTACGCCACGATGGACCTGCCGAGCGAGGCGGCGATCTTCGGCGAGATCGGGCGCTTCCTGATGAACGGCGCGCTGTATCGCGGCCTGCGCCCGGTGATGTGGTCGCCGGTGGAAAAGACGGCGCTGGCCGAGGCCGAGATCGAGTACCATGACCACACCAGCACCACGATCACGGTGCGCTTCCCGATCGTGAGCTGCCCGGTGGCATCGCTCAAGGGCGCGGCGATCCTGATCTGGACCACCACGCCCTGGACCATGCCGGGCAACCGGGCGATCGCGCTGGGCGAGGACATCGACTACGCCGTGGTGCGGATCGACAGCGCCAAGGACGGCTCGCTGGCAAAGGCGGGTGAGCGGGTGCTGGTGGCGCTGGCCCTGCTGCCGCAGCTCTGCGAGGCGGCCGGCGTGGAGACGCACCACGTGATCCATGTCCACAAGGGGCGCGAGCTGCTCGGCACGGTCTGCGCCCACCCGATGCGCGGGCGCGGCTACGACCACGACGTGACCGTCTATTCCGCCGAATACGTCACCACCGACGCCGGCACCGGCTTCGTGCACATCGCCCCCGGGCATGGCGAGGAGGATTTCGAGCTCGGCCGCCAGCACGGCATCGAGGTGCCCGAGACGGTGGGCGAGGACGGCACCTACAACGCCTGGGTGCCGCATTTCGCCGGGCAGCATGTCTACAAGGTGGCGGACGCCATGTGCGCGGCGCTGGCGGATGCCGGCGGGCTGATCGCGCGCGGCAAGCTCGTGCACTCCTACCCGCATTCCTGGCGCAGCAAGGCGCCGCTGATCTTCCGCGCCACGCCGCAATGGTTCATCCGCATGGACGGGCCGGAGGACATCCGCGGCAAGTCCCTGGCGGCGATCGCGGCGACGCAGTTCGTGCCGGACCAGGGGCGCAACCGGATCGGCTCCATGGTCGCCTCCCGCCCCGACTGGTGCATCAGCCGCCAGCGTGCCTGGGGCGTGCCGATCGCCGTGTTCGTGGAGAAGGCCAGCGGCCAGGTGCTGCGCGACCAGGCGGTGGTGGACCGGATCGTGGACGCGTTCACCTCCGAGGGGGCGGATGCCTGGTACTTCTCGCCGCCGGAGCGCTTCCTGGGCGCGGGCCGCAACCCCGCGGACTACGAGCAGGTGTTCGACATCGTGGACGTGTGGTTCGAAAGCGGCTCCACCCATGCCTTCGTGCTGGAGAAGCGCGGCCTGCCCTGGCCGGCGGATCTGTACCTGGAGGGTTCGGACCAGCATCGCGGCTGGTTCCATTCCTCGCTGCTGGAATCCGTGGGCACGCGCGGGGTGGCGCCGTTCAAGGCGGTGCTGACGCACGGCTTCGTGATGGACGAGCAGGGCCGCAAGATGAGCAAGTCGCTCGGCAATGTGGTGGCACCCCAGGAGGTGAACGACCAGTACGGGGCCGACATCCTGCGGCTGTGGGTGATGTCGTCGGACACCAGCGAGGACATGCGGATCGGCAAGGAGATCCTGAAGCAGCAGACCGAGCTGTATCGCCGCCTGCGCAACACGCTGCGCTGGCTGCTGGGGTCGCTCGACGGGTTCGATGCGGCGGAGCGCGTGGCCGAGGCGGACATGCCGGAGCTGGAGCGCTGGGTGCTGCACCGGATCGCGGAGCTGGACGGGCTGATCCGCGCCGCCGTGGAGAGCTACGACTGGACCGGCGTGTATGCCGCCGTGCACAATTTCTGCTCCTCCGACCTCAGCGCCTTCTACTTCGACATCCGCAAGGACGCGCTGTACTGCGACCGGCCGGACACGCTGCGCCGGCGGGCGGCGCGCACGGTGCTGGACCACCTGCATCGCTGCCTGTGCACCTGGCTGGCGCCGGTGCTGGTGTTCACCGCCGAGGAGGCCTGGACGGCGCGCTTTGGCGAGCACGCCGGCAGCGAAGCGCGTGGCGCAGACGACTCCGTGCATCTGCAGGATTTCCCCGCCATCCCGGCCAGCTGGCGCGACGACGCGCTGGGCGCGAAGTGGGAGGCGGTGCGCGAGCTGCGCCGGCTCGGCACCACGGAGCTAGAGGCGATGCGGGCGGACAAGCGCATCGGCGCCAGCACCCAGGCGGTGGTGACGATGGCGCTGCCGGATGAGCAGGCCGCGCTGCTCTCGGCCGAGGCCTGGGCCGACATCCTGATCGTCGCCGGCGCCACGGTGGAGCGGGCGGCGGTGGCCGGCGCGCGGGCGGCGGTGGCGCCGGGCACCAAGTGCGAGCGCTGCTGGAAGGTGCTGCCGGAAGTGGGCCGCCACGCCGCGCATCCGGGCCTGTGCGCGCGCTGCGTGGATGCGGTGGAGTCGGGGCTGGTGTGCCGGTGACGCCATGACCGGCATGGCGCGGCTGCGGGGCTGGGGCATCGGCATGGCGCTTTCCATCCTGGTGCTCGACCAGATCAGCAAATGGTGGGTGCTGGAGGTGTTCGACCTGCCGGCGCGGATATCCGTGCCGGTGCTGTCGTGGCTGAACCTGACCATGGTGTGGAACCGCGGCATCACCTTCGGCCTGCTGAGCAGCGATTCCGCCTGGAGTGCCCTGGTGCTGGCCGCCGTGGCGCTGGCGGTGGTGGCGGCGCTGGCGGTGTGGCTGTGGCAGGCCGAGCGGATGGCGGTGGCGCTGGCGCTCGGCGCGGTGGCCGGCGGGGCGGTGGGCAACGTGATCGACCGCATCCGCTTCGGCGCGGTGGTGGATTTCGTGCATGCCCATGCCTGGGGCTGGAGCTGGTACGTGTTCAACGTCGCCGACGCCGCGATCGTCTGCGGGGTGGGGCTGCTGCTGCTGGATTCGCTCCTTGCCGGGCGGAAGGAAGCCCGCGCCCGGCAAGGGACAGGGCAGATGCCTTGATGCGGCCACGCCACCCCGCTAAGCAGGTGGCATGCGTATTCCATACCGCGCCGCGATCCTGGCCCTGACGTTGCCGCTGCTGCTCGCCGGCTGCGGCGACGGCATGTCCCGCACCTTTGGGCTGCAGCGCGATGCGCCCGACGAATTCCAGGTAACCACGCGCGCGCCGCTGTCGATGCCGCCGGAGTTCGCGCTGCGCGCCCCGCGCCCCGGTGCGCCGCGGCCGCAGGAGCGCTCCGGGCCGGAG
>CANHCJ010000186.1 GCA_947458025.1 Rhodospirillales bacterium
AAGACACTGCTGCGACGCGCCGACGAACGCTCCATTGCCGCCGTCTGGCACCGCATCGGCACCCTCCTCAGCGCATTCTCACCCGCCGAGTGCGCGAGCTACCTTAGACATGCAGGATACGCTTCAGCGTAAGAAGATCACGCTCTAGACTGGCGCGGCACGACGACGGAGCGCCCGTGATGACCGCCTTGCGGCCCAAGTTTGTGACCTTCGACTGCTACGGCACGCTGACCTGGTTCAAGCCCGGGGAGACGGCGGCGGAGCTGATGGCGGACCGGGTGCCGGCGGCGCGGATGCAGGCGTTCCTGACCGACTTCATGTGGTACCGCTACGACGAGGTGCTGGGGGCCTGGCAGCCCTATGTGGACGTGCTGAAGAACTCGCTGGAGCGGACGTGCAAGAAGCACGGCGTGGCGTTTCGCGAGGCGGACGGGCAGGCGATCTATGACGCGGTGCCGACATGGGGGCCGCACCCGGACGTTGCGGCGCCGCTCGCGCGGGTGGGGCAGCGCTATCCGCTGGTGGTGCTTTCCAACGCGGCGGACGAGCAGATCCTGCGCAACGTGGAGCTGCTGCAGGCGCCGTTCCACAAGGTTTACACGGCGCAGCAGGCGCAGGCCTACAAGCCGCGGATGCAGGCCTTTGAATACATGTTCGACATGCTGGGCTGCGCGCCGGAGGAGGTGCTGCATGTGTCCTCCAGCCTGCGCTACGACCTGATTCCGGCGCATGCGCTGCGGATCGGGCAGCGGCTTTATGTGAACCGGGGCTATGAGGTTTCGGTGCCGTCGTTCGGGTATCACGAGACGACGGATATCGAGGGCCTGGCGCGGCTGCTGGGCTGCTGAGGCGATGAAGCTCGACAGCTACTGGCTGGATACCGCGGCGCCGTTCCGGGGGGCGGCGGAGGGGCCCGTGGAGGGGCGGGTGGACGTGGCGGTGATCGGGGCCGGGTTCACCGGGCTTTCGGCGGCGCTGGCGCTGGCGCGGCGGGGGGCGAGCGTGGCGGTGCTGGAGGCCGGCCAGGTGGCTGCGGGGGCCTCGGGGCGCAATGGCGGGCATGTGAACAACGGCACGGCGCATGACTATGCCGGGCTGGCCGACAAGCTGGGCAAGGAGCATGCGTTGTCGTTGTACCGCGCCTTCGACGATGCGGTGGACACGGTGGAGCGGATCGTGCGGGAGGAGCAGATCACCTGCGACTTCCGGCGCAGCGGCAAGATCAAGCTGGCGGCCAAGCCGGCGCATTACGACAGCATCGCGCGCGGGTTCGAGCGGCTGAACAAGGAGTGCGATCCCGAAACGGAGCTGCTGCCGCGCGAGCGGGTGCGCGAGGAGATCGGTTCCGATGCGTTCTTCGGGGCGTTGCTGTATCGCAAGAGTGCGATGATGCACATGGGCAAGTTCGGCGCCGGGTTGGCCGATGCGGCGACGCGGGCGGGGGCGCGGATTTTCGAGCAGGCGGGGGTGACGGGACTGACCCGGCTTTCCGGCACGGCGCATCGCGTGACGACGGCGCGCGGCACGCTGGAGGCGGGGCAGGTGATGGTGGCGACGGGGCCGAGCCGGGAAGGGCCGTTCGGCTGGTTCCGCCGGCGGGTGGTGCCTGTGGGCAGCTTCATCGTGGTGACGGAGAAGCTGAGCGCGGCGCAGTTGGATTCGATCATGCCGACGCGGCGGACGGCGACGACGACGCAGCATATCGGCAACTACTTCCGCATCTCGCCCGACGACCGGCTGATCTGGGGCGGGCGGGCGCGGTTCGCGTTCTCCAACCCGACCGAGGATGCGCGCAGCGGCGAGGTGCTGCGGGCGCAGCTGATGGCGGTGTTTCCGCAGCTGGCCGGTGTGCGCTTCGACTATTGCTGGGGCGGGCTGGTGGACATCACCGAGGACCGGCTGCCGCGGGCGGGGGAGCATGAGGGGCTGTTCTACGCGATGGGGCTTTCGGGCCACGGGGCGCAGATGTCGGTGCATCTGGGCCAGCAGATGGCGCGCGTGATGGGCGGCGAGGCGGAGGCCAATCCGTTCCGCAAGCTGCCGTGGCGGGCGCTGCCGTTCAACTGGGGCACGCCGTGGTTCCTGCCGCTGGTCGGCGCCTACTACCGCTACAAGGACCGTGTGGGATGAGCGCGCTGCCGGGACATTGGGTGGATCCTGTCGAGGGCGATGCGCGGCCGCCGGCTTCGGCCGACGTGGTGGTGATCGGGGCGGGGATCTCGGGGGTGGCGGCGGCCTATACGCTGGCCAAGGCCGGGCATTCCGTGGCGCTGCTGGAGAAGGGCGTGGTGGCCGGCGAGCAATCCAGCCGCAACTGGGGCTGGTGCCGGCTGATGAGCCGCGACGAGCGCGAAATCCCGCTGATGCAGCGGGCGCATGCGCTGTGGGACCAGTGGCCGGCGGAGACCGGGCAGGAGATGGGGTTCCGCCGCAACGGGCTGCTGTACGTCACCAAGGACCCGAAGGAGCTGGCGGGGTGGCAGGCCTGGGCGGACATGGCGCGGCCCTACCAGGCGCCGGTGCGGATGATCGGGGCGGAGGAGGCGCGGCGCCTGGCGCCGGGGGCGCCGCAGGACTGGATCGGCGGCGTGGTCTCGCCGCAGGACGGGCGGGCGGAGCCGGGGCTGGCGGCACCGGCGATCGCGCGGGCGGCGCGGGCGCTGGGGGCCTCTGTGGTGCAGAACTGCGCGGTGCGCGGGCTGGATACCACGGGCGGGCGGATCAGCGGGGTGTTCACCGAACATGGGCTGGTGCGCACGAATGCGGTGATCCTGGCCGGGGGGGCGTGGTCTTCCATGTTCCTGCGGCGGCATGGGATCGACCTGCCGCAAAGCTCCGTGCATTCCACCGTGTTCGCGACCACGCCGGCGAAGCAGGTGGTGGAGGGCGGGTTCTATTCCGCCGATCTGTGCCTGACGCCGCTGCTGGATGGCGGCTACATCGTGGCGGCGAAGGCGCGCACGCGCATCGAGATCACGCCGGCGGCGATCCGCTATGTGGCGCGGTTCGGGAAGGGCCTGCTGGCCAACCGCAAGGTGGTGGAACTACGCATGGGGCGGTCGTTCTTCGAAGGGCCGGACGCGATCCATCGCAAATGGCGCTTCGACCGGGAGACGGTGTTCGAGCGCATCCGCGTGCTGAATGCCAGGCCGAACCTGGCGCTGGTGGAGCCGGCGCTGCGCGATATCGTGGCGGCGTGCCCGGAGCTGGAGGGCATCCAGGCGGCGCGGGTCTGGGCGGGGTGGATCGACCTGACGCCGGACGTGGTGCCGGTGATCGACAACCTTGCGGCGCTGCCGGGGCTGACGGTGGCGACGGGGCTTTCCGGGCACGGGTTCGGGATCGGGCCGGCAATCGGGGAGCTGGCGGCGCAGCTGGCGACGGGGGCGACGCCGTTGGTGGATCCCGGCGCGTTTCGGTTGGGCAGGTTTCAGTAAGCAAGGATTCTTCTTTTTCTGAAGAAAAAGAAGCAAAAAGACTTTCTCCGTTTTGCACCCGGTTCCCATGGAGAGCTGGGTGCCAAGTCGGAAAAGTTTTTTGGTTCTTTTTTTCAAAAAAGAACATGCTTGCTTCCTCGGGCGTTGCGCCCGGCGGCCGGCGGGCGAATACTCCCGGGACACACAGGGAGGGCGGACCATGGCATTCTATCGCGGCATGACCTGCGAGAACGTGACGCTGACGGGGCATGGCGGGACGGCGATCACCGCCTATGTGGCCAGGCCCGAGGGAGCTGGGAAGTTTCCGGGCGTGGTGCTGATCCATCATTTGCCGGGCTGGAGCGAGTACTACATCGAGACCACGCGGCGCTTCGCGCACCATGGCTACATCGCGATCTGCGCGAACCTGTACGAGCGCGCGGGCGAGGGCCATCCGGACGACGTGGCGGCGAAGGTGCGGGCTGAGGGCGGGATTCCCGATGCGCAGATGGTGGGCGACACCGCGGCGGCGGTGGCATGGATGCGTTCGCAGCCGGCGCTGAACGGCAAGGTGGGGCTGATCGGCTCCTGCTCCGGCGGGCGGCATGCGATGATCTATGCGGCGCAGCGGCATGACGTGGATGCGGTGGTGGACCAGTGGGGCGGGCGCGTGGTGATGGCGCCCGAGGAGCTGAACGCCAAGACGCCGGTGGCGCCGATCGACATGACCAAGGACATCCAGTGCCCGGTGCTGGGGCTGTTCGGCAACGATGATCGCGCGCCGAGCCCGGAGCAGGTGAACCTGCATGAGGCCGAGCTGAAGAAGCACGGCAAGACCTATGAGTTCCACCGCTACGACGGGGCGGGGCACGGCTTCAACTACTGGCACCGCCCGCTGTACCGGCCGGAGCAGGCGATGGATGCGTGGGGCAAGACCTGGGCGTTCTTCAAGAAGCATCTGGGGGGCTAGGCGCATGTGCACCTCCATCGTGGAGATCACCGCGGCCGAGGGGATGGCGCGGCGGGACGAGGGCTGGTTCCCGCTCGCGCAGGCGGTGGTGACCTATGACCATGCGCGGCATGCGCCGCTGGGCGATGTGATCGCGCTGGATTTCCTCAACCCCGCGCTGGGGCCTTCGGCGCGGGCGGGGGTGGAGCTGACGCTGGATTCGGCGATCGCGCTGCGCGATGCGCTGGAGCGGGCGATCGCGGCGGCGGAGTTCGAGGAGGCCGAGGTGCGCGGCAAGGGCGCCTTGGCGGCTTAGATCGGGAGGACGAGAGATGGGCACACGCATTCCGTTCCGGCGGCCGGACGGGAAGGAGGCGCAGGGATACCTGGCGCGGGCCGGCAAGGCGGGCGCGCCCGGCGTGGTGGTGATCCAGGAATGGTGGGGGCTGCAGGACCAGATCAAGGGGATCTGCGACCGGCTGGCGCTGGCGGGGTACGACGCGCTGGCGCCGGACCTGTATGGCGGCACGGTGGTGCCGTATCACGACACCGATGCGGCGAACCGCGAGATGTCGTCGCTGAACTTCCTGGAGGCGACGGACCAGGTGGTGCGCGGGGCGGCGCAGTTCCTGCTGCGCGCCAGCGGCAAGGTGGGGCTGACGGGGTTCTGCCTGGGCGGGGCCGTGACGATCCTGGGGGCGTGCCGGATCCCGGAGCTTTCGGCCGGGGTGTGCTTCTACGGGCTGCCGCCGGGGAGCGTGGCGGGGCCGGCGGATGTGCGGGTGCCGCTGCAGGGGCATTTCGCGCTGCGCGACGACTGGTGCACGCCGGCGGCGGTGGCTTCGTTCGAGGACGGGCTGAAGCAGGCCGGGAAGGACGCGGCGTTCTTCCAGTACGATGCCGACCACGGCTTCATGAACGAGCAGCGCCCGGTGCATGACCGGGCGCATGGCGAACTGGCCTGGGAGCGGATGCTGGCCTTCTGGGGCAAGCACCTGCAGTAGCGGCTAGACGGGGTCGATGGGGTCGGGGACGCCGAGCGCGGCCTCGATCACCTCGGCGGCGTTGAGGATGAGGTCCTCGCGGTAGCGGGCGGCCATGATCTGCACGCCGGCGGGGATGGCGCCGTGGAAGCCCATCGGCATGGCGAGCGCGGGGGTGCCGAGCAGCGGGGCGACGTTCTGGAAGCGGTGCGTGGTGCGCAACTGCGTCGAGGAGGCGAGGTCGCGGTGGTCGTCGCCCAGGTTCGGGGGCGGGCCGCCGGTGGTGGGCATGACGATGAGCGGGTAGGTGGCGAAGAAGCGCTGCCAGGCGTCGCACATGCGGTCCCGCTCCACCCAGGCGGCGAGGTAGCCGGGCAGGTCCAGCGGGGGGTGGTATTCCATCATCAGCTCGAGCACGCGGCGGGCATCGGCGTCGGCGTGCTTCATGATGCCGGCGCGGGAGAGGTGCCAGCCCTCGGTGGTGCGGATGCGGTACCAGAGCTCGGCGGTGTCGGTGATGGAGGGCGGGGCGGCTTCCTCCACGGCGTAGCCGGCGCGTTGCAGCAGGGTGCCGGCCTGGCGGATGGCATCGGCGATGTGGGGCGAGATGGCCGGGCCGTCTGGCGCCGGAACGAGGGCGACGCGGATCGGGCGGGCGGGGGCGGGGCCGTGCAGCGGGACTTCCGTGTGGCGGTAGTCGCGCGCATCGGGCGCCATCATGGCTTCGAGGCCCAGCCGCGCGTCGCGCACGCTGCGGGTCATGGGGCCGGGGACGGACATGAGCTGGGTGGAGAGCGGGCGGGTGACGGCGGCCGAGGGGTTCACGTGCGGGATGCGGCCCGGGGTGGGGCGCAGGCCGACGATGCCGTTGATGTAGGCGGGGCCGCGGATGGAGCCGCCGAAATCGGTGCCCAGCGCCATGGGGCCCATGCCGGTGGCCACCGCCACCGCGGCGCCGCCGCTGGAGCCGCCGGAGACCAAGCGGGGGTCGCGCGGGTTGCGCGTGGGGCCGTGCAGGGCGTTGTCGGTGTGGCCGCGCAGGGCGAAGGCGGGGGAGTTGCTGCGCGCGAAGGGGATGGCCCCGGCGCGGCGCAGGTTGGCGACCACGGGGCTGTCTTCGGTGGCGATCATGTCGCGGAAGGCGACGACGCCGTTGTCGTTGGGCTGGCCGTGCTGGTCGATGTTGATCTTGATGCTGACGGGCACGCCGTGCAGCGGACCGAGCGCGGCGCCGGCGCGCTGGGCGGCATCGGCGGCATCGGCTGCGGCGCGCGCCTCCTCCGCCAGGACCAGGGGGAGGGCGTTGGCGCGCGGGTTGGCGGCGCGGGTGCGGGCGAGGACGGATTCGAGCGCCTCGCGGGCGGTGAGGCGGCCGTGGCGGATTTCCGCCGCGAGCGCGCTGGCGTCCAGCCGCCAGGGTTCGGGCGTGCTCATTCCGCGGCCTGCAGGCGGCCGTCGCGCATGGTCCAGCCGCGGGGCAGGATGCCGTCGCGGCGGCTCCAGCCGGAATGGGGATCGTGATCGAGTTGCATGGGATCGAGCTTGCGCCAGCCGTGCAGTTTTATCCAGAGCCGGAGCATGTGGCGTTCCTGGCCGGGCTCCGGGTTGTCCACGTATTCCGTGCGCGAGTGCATCACGGTGTAGTTGTTCACCCACTGCATGTCGCCGGGTTCCAGCATCATGGAGAACTTCACGTCCTCGCGCATGGAGATGCTGTCGAAGAAATCGAGCGCGGCCAGCTCCTCCTCGGTGAACTGCAGGCCGAGCTTGGGGCGGGCGGTCTTGATGGCCTGGCGGACGTAGCGGACGGAGATGTCGCCATCGACATCGGCGAAGATTGGGAGCTTGCCGGAGACGGGTTGCTGGAAGGGGGTTTCCTCGCCGCGGCGGTCGAACTCGAAACCGCGCAGGAGGAGGGGCATGTAGTCCGGGTGCTCGGCGAGCACGGTGTTGTAGATTGTGTGGGCGCTGGAGATGGAGGAGAGGCCGCCCTCCTTCGCGCGGCGCAGGCACATGAGGCCGAGCAGGTCGCCTGAGTCGGTGTGGAACTTCAGCTCGTGGTTGGTCTGGTAGCCGCGGACGTTCAGCGCCTCGTAGTCCTTGCCCTGGTTGAAGACGCGGCCGAGCTTGTCGCCCTTCGCGTTCTGCGAGACGCCCTGGCCGAGATGCTGGCCGAGGCCCCAGACGATCATGGCCGCCTCGGCATCGGAATACTTGGCGATGGGCAGGCCGCGCATGACGTTGAAGCCGCGGCCCTGGCAGACCTCGCCCCACATGCGCCGCGCCAGTTCCGGGGCGAGGGTGGGCAGCGGGAAGTCGTCGCGCGCCATGGTGTCGAGCGTGGCGCCGACGCGGCGCAGGTTCACCACGGCGGCGTCGATCTCGTCGATCCAGCCTGGCTTGAGCTCGAACAGCCAGGAGGTGTCGGCCTCGACGTCGGCGCGCTTCCAGGCGCTGCGACCGGTGATCGGCTTCATGGCGGGCTCCCCGGTGTGTTCCAGATGTTGGAACCATGGTTCGTGATACGGAAAGCGTATGGGGCGGGGGCG
>CANHCJ010000187.1 GCA_947458025.1 Rhodospirillales bacterium
CGCCGCCACCGGCCGTGCCGCCGCCGCCAGCTTCGCCGCGATCAGCGACCACATCTCGCCCCAGCTGCGGTCCCAGGACATGCCCGCCAGCACCCGGTCCACGCCCCCGAGCCAGGCCGGCTGGCGTGCCCCGATCGCAAGCGCCGCCGCGATCCCGGCCACGAAGCCGGCGGCCCCGCGCGCGATCTCCACGCCGGGCAGGTCGCTGTACTGCCGCACCACGTCCACCACCGCCGTGGAGACCACCGGCCGCCCGGCGGCGAGGTATTCCGGCAGCTTGGTCGGGCTGATGAAGCGCGTCGATTCGTTCAGCGCGAACGGCATCATCGCCACGTCCCAGCCCGCCACGTAGTCCGGCAGCTCCTCGTAGCGCCTGGCGCCCAGGTAATGGATGTTCGCCCGCCGCGGCAGGTCGTCGGGCGAGATCTTCACCACCGGCCCCAGCATCACGAACTGCCAGTCCGGCCGGGCGTCGGCCGCCGCCGCCAGCAGGTCGAGGTCGAGGCGCTCGTCGATCACGCCGTAGTAGCCGATGCGCGGCCGGCCGATGCCGCGCTGGTCCTCGGGCTCTGCCACGGTGCCGCGCGCGCGGCCGAAATGCGCTGCATCCACGCTGCTGGGGAAGGAATGGATGTCGGGGTGGCGGTCGCGCTTGGCCTCGTAGAGGCTGTGCCCGCCGGTGAACACCAGGTCGGCGCGGGCCATCAGCCGCGCCTCGCGCTCGCGCAGCCCCGCGGGCGCGCCGCGGAAGGCGGACAGCTCGTCCATGCAGTCGTACACCACCGCCGCGGCCGGCAGGTGGCCGCCGATGCCGAGCATCATCGGGGTGTAGTACCACAGCAGCGGCCGCACGATGCCGCGCGCGCGCACCAGCCCATCCAGCGCCGCGCGCTGCGCTGCCTCGGCTGCCTCCGCGCCCATGCCCTCCGGCAGGCGCATGCGCACCACCTCCAGCTGCGGCGAGCGCGGCTCGATCTCCAGCACCGGGACCGCCCCGGCCGCGAAGACCGGCTCCTCCCAGAAGATCACCCTCATCCGGCGGGACAGCCGCGTGATCAGGTGCTGTGGGCGCTGAAACACGAAATCCCAGCGCAGATGGGAAAAACAGATCGCGGTCTGCTCAATAATGTTGGTACCGATCGGCAATTCCGTCAAAGCCCTGGGTGTCACTCCGCTCTCCACTGCAAACGCCGGTGCAGGAATGCTTGGCGGAGGGAAAAGTTCCCCAGTTTTTCATTCACTTCGGGCGACAGGTTCACCGCCCGGCATGCTTCAGATACCGGCTTCCTCCAGCCGCCCCGGCACGCCCATCGCCTCCAGCAGCGCCCGCGTGCGCGTGCCGTGCGATTGCGGCAGGCGCAGGAAGGCGGCGAGGTCCACCGGGTGGTCGATATCCATCGCAATCCCGGGCTGGCGCACGATCAGGGGCGCCAGCCCGGCCGTGCGCGCCGCCTCCAGGTGGGGGAAGTAGGAATTGTCGCCGAAGCGCAGCTTCACGCCCAGCGGCGGCGAGACGATCACCGTGTTCGAGCCCTGCTCGTCATGCGCCGGCACGATGGTGAAGGCCGGCGACGCCCCGTGCGCCGCCACCGCGGCATCGATCTCGGCCGGCGTCGTGGCGGGAATGTCGATCGGCAGCGTGAGGATCCCCGCCACCCCCTCGGCCGCCAGCACCCGGCGCCCGCCATCCACGCTGCCGGTATGCCCGTCGCGCGCGCCGACCTCGATCACCCGCCAGCCCTGCCGCCGCGCGATCGCCACCGCGCGGGCCTCCAGCGTTACCAGCGCGACGCCCGCCAGGCGCGTGGCCCCGGCCAGCGCGGCCAGCACCTCCTCCATCATCGTGATGGCCAGGGCATGCCGCTCCTCTGGCGACAGGAAGCCGGCCAGGCGCTGCTTGGCACCCTCCAGCTCCTTCACCGGGATCACGGCCCATATGCCGTTCATGCGCGCAGCGCGTCAGCCAGCTCCAGCGCCACGCGGGCCAGCGCCACCTTGTCCTCCAGCGAGGTCATCAGCGTCGGCGCCGTCACGCAGCGCGCCGATAGCCCCTGCGCCTCCGCCGCGTCCTGCGCGTCCAGCACGTAGCCGTCGAGCAGCGCGCCATAGCGCCTTGCCACGGAGGCCGCACCCGCCGGCAGGCCGAGCTCGGCCATCATCTTCGCCGTCGGCCCCTTCACCGCCTTGCCGCCGATGATCGGCGAGACCGCCACGCAGGGTGCCGTCCGCGCCGCGAAGGCCTCCCGCACGCCCGGCAGCGCCAGGATCGGCTCCACCGAGATGAACGGGTTGGACGGGCAGATCACGATCGCGCGCAGCCGGGGGCTGGCCAGCGCGGCGAGGAAGTCCGGATGCGCCCGCGCCGCCGCGGCGCCGTCGAAGCGCAGTGCCTTCACCACCGGCCGGCACTGCCGCCCGACGAAATAATCCTGGAAATCCAGCAGCCCCTCGTCGCTGTCCACCCGCGTGCGCACGGGATCCTCGGACATCGGCAGCACCCGTGCGGCGATCCCCAGCCGCCGCGTCATGTCCGCGGTGATGGCGGACAGGCTCTCGCCGGCCTTCAGCCGCATCGTGCGCGCCACGTGCAGCGCGAGGTCGCGGTCGCCGAGCCGGAACCAGGCCGGCCCGCCCAGCGTGGCCAGCACCTCCATGAAGTTCCAGCTTTCGTCCCGCCGCCCCCAGCCCAGCGTCTGGTTGTCCAGGCCCGACAGCGCATAGGTCAGCGTGTCGATATCCGGCGAGATGGAAAGCCCGAGATGCTCGAAATCGTCGCCGGTATTGGCCACGATCAGCAGGTTCTCCGGCGCCACCACCTTGGAAAGCCCCAGCGCCAGCTTGGCCCCGCCGACACCGCCGGAGAGCGCCACCACGAGGTCACGGCTCATCGGAACAGATCCTCATGCGGCGGTCGCACCAGCTGCGCCGCCCCCATCGCCGGCTGCGACCAGTAAAGCCCGCGCACCAGCACCACCGGCTGCCCCTCGTTGCCCTGGCCCTGGATCAGCGAGGCCGCTGCTGCAATCTCATCGGCGAAGCCGCTGATGCTCACCTCCAGGATGCGCCCGAACAGATCCGGATTGCCGCGCAGGTCCACCAGCGCCGGCAGCCCCGCCGCCCCGATGGCGATCCCCGCCGTGCCCCGCCGCCACGCGCGGCCGAAGCTGTCGGAGATCACCACGCCGAACGGCCCGCCCACCGCAGGCGCCAGTCGCGCCCGCAGCCGCTCGGCACTCGCATCCGGGTCCTCCGGAAGCAGCAGCACGCGCTCGGTGCCGTCCTGCGCGCCGACATTGGAATGGTCGATGCCCGCATTGGCCATCACCCAGCCGCGCTTGTGCTCCACGATCAGCAGGTTCGGCCGCGCCCGCACCACCCGCACCGCCTGGTCCAGGATCACCTGCACCACGCGTGGGTCCTTCTGCACCGTCTGCGCCAGCTCGATCGCCTCGGCCGAGGCGACCACATTGGGGATCGCCACGATCCGCCCCTCGGCCTTCGAGACGATCTTCTGCGCCAGCACCAAAACGTCGCCGGGCTGGAGCACCAGCCCGGCGCGCGCCAGCCCGCCCGAGATCAGTTCGGCGAGATCGTCGCCCGGCCGCACCATCGGCAGGCCGGGCAGCGCATGCAGCGAAAGGGAGGCCGGCACCTCAGCCGAACTTCTTCCGGAGAAGCGGCAGCACGGTCTCGCCATACAGCTTCAGGAACCGCGCCTGGTCCGGCCCCGGGGCATGGAACACCAGGTGGCGGAAGCCGAGGCCGACATACCAGCCGATCTTCTCCACATGCTCCTCGGCATCGTCCGAGACGATCCAGCGCTTCGCCGCCCGCTCCAGCGGCAGCGCATCGGCCAGCCGCTCCATCTCGACGGGGTCCTCCACCGACATCTTCTCCTCCGGGGAGAGGGCGAGGGCCGCCCAGTGGCGGGTATCCTCCAGCGCGCGCTTCTTGTCGGTGTCGAAGCTCACCTTCACTTCGATCATGTTGTCGTAGCCGGGCTTCTCGCGCCCGGCCGCGGCGATGCCTTCCTTCACGTTGGGCAGCAGCGTCTCGGTGTAGAGCTCCACCGCCTTGCCGGAGGTGCAGATGAACCCGTCTCCGGCGCGGCCGGCATACTTGGCGATCATGGCGCCCGCGGCGGCGACATAGATCGGCACCGGCGTCTCCGGCCGGTCGTAGATCGTGGCGTTCTCGGTCTTGTAGTAGGTGCCCTCGAAGCTCACCCGCTCCTCGGTCCACAGCTTGCGCATGAGCTGGACCGACTCGCGCAGCCGGGCGAAGCGTTCCTTGAACTCCGGCCAATGGATGCCCATCGCCGGCACCTCGTTCAGCCCCTCGCCGGTGCCGATGCCCAGGATCACGCGGCCCGGGAACATGCTGCCCAGCGTGCCGAAGGCCTGCGCCACGATGGAGGGGTGGTAGCGGAAGGTGGGCGTCAGCACCGAGGTGCCCATCACGATCCGGCTGGTCCGCGCACCCAGCGCGCCGAGCCATACCAGCGAGTTCGGCGCATGGCCGTCGGTGTGCTTCCAGGGCTGGAAATGGTCGCTGATGAAGACGGAATCGAACCCCGCCTGCTCCGCCTGCACCGCGTAGTCCAGCAGCCTGGCCGGCGCGAACTGTTCCGCCGAGGCCTTGTAGCCGAGCTTGAGCATCTGTTCCGTCCCCGATTGCCTCGACCGCATATGGCGTGGGTGCGCCCCATGGCCAGTCGTCCCTGCCAGTCTATAGTCCGGCCCGAACCGGGCAAACAGGGGAGCGTGCGATGGCAGTCAAGCTGGGGGTGGCGTTCTCGGCCACCGACATGGGCGCCTCGCCGGGGGCGCTGCGCGACTTCGCGCTGCTGGCCGAGGAGATCGGCTACGACGACCTGATGCTGCCCGACCACGTGCTGGGCGTGAACGTGGCCAGCCGGCCCGATTGGGGGGCGCGCAACACCTCGAAGGATGCCTTCCACGACCCCTTCGTGGCCTTCGGCTTCCTCTCTGCCGTCTGCCGACGCATCCACTTCTCCACCCAGGTGCTGATCCTCGCCCAGCGCCAGGCGACCCTGGTGGCCAAGCAGGCGGCCAATGTGGATGTGCTCAGCGAGGGCCGCTTTCGGCTGGGCATCGGCGTGGGCTGGAACGAGGCGGAGTTCATTGGCCTCAACGAGAACTTCCACGACCGCGGCAAGCGCTCCGCCGAGCAGATCGAGGTGATGCAGGCGCTGTGGGCGGCCGATCATGTCGATTTCAAGGGGCGCTGGCACACCATCCCCGATGCCGGCATCAACCCGCGCCCGGCCTCCGGCCGCGTGCCGGTGTGGTTCGGCGGCCACATGGATGTCACGCTGCGCCGCATCGCCCGGCTCGGCGACGGCTGGATGATGAACGTCCATCCGCCCGGGGAGGCGGCGCTCAACGATTTCGCCACATTGCGCCGCTACACTGAGGAAGCCGGGCGTGATCCGGCCGGCGTGGGCATCGAGGTCTGGACCTCGATGGGGGCAGGGGGCGAGGCGGAGTGGCGCGAGGAATTCCTGTTCTGGAAGCAGGCGGGCGTCTCGCGGGTCACGCTCAACACCACCTTCAACCGCAACCACCATCGCCGCATCGCCGGGCGAGACTTCGCCGACCATGCCGCGGCGATCCGGCGCTGGCACCGGGCGGTGGCCGACCTCGCTTGATTGTGGCTGAAATCGTCGCCGGGAACCCCTATATCGCGACGGGCCCGGCGGGATCGGGTGCTGGTGGGAGACGCTGATGGGTGACGGGCTGGTTCAGACGGCGCAGTCCTGGCTTCAGGCCGGGGCGGGCTGGGCGCCGGCGGTGGTCTTCGTCATCACCTTCCTCGAGTCGCTGCCCGGCATCAGCCTGCTGGTGCCGGCCACCGCCCTGCTGCTGGCCACCGGGGCGCTGCTGGGCACCGGCACGCTCGACCCGGTTCCGATCGTGCTGTCCGCGATCGCCGGTGCCATCGTGGGCGATGCGGTGGGCTTCTGGTTGTCGCGCGCCTACGGGCCGGACCTCGTGCGCCGCGTGCTGCCGCGCAGCCAGCGCCGCGCCTATGCCCGGGCCCTGCTGCTGTTCCGCCGCTTCGGCTGGGCGGCGGTGTTCTTCGGCCGCTTTCTCGGCCCGGTCCGCGCCGTCGCCCCGCTGGTGGCCGGCATTGCCCGCATGCGCGAGCGGCACTTCCAGGCCGCCAACATCGCCTCGGCCTTCGTGTGGGCGCCGCTGCTGATGCTGCCCGGCTACGCCGCGGCGCGCGGGGCGGAGGAGGCGGGGATGGAACAGCACCACCTGCTGCTCGCCGGGCTCGGCGCCGGCGTGCTCGTGCTGGCCTGGATGCTGGTGAAGCGCTGGCGGGCGAAGCCGGCGGTCTAGCGGATCGCCCCCGGCAGCCCGCCGGGCTTGCCGAACAGCCAGCCCTGGCCCTGGTCCACGCCGAGCTCACGCATCAGGGCGGCCTGCTCCTCGGTCTCGATCATCTCGGCCACGGTCTTGGCGCCGGCGCTGGTGGCCAGTTCCACCATCGCCTGCACGATGCCGCGCTCGCGCGGGCCCTGGCCGGCGGACTGCACGAAGCTGCCGTCGATCTTCACGTAGTCGACGCGGAACTGCTGCAGGTAGCGGATCGCCGCCGCACCGGCGCCGAAATCGTCGAGGCACAGCCCCACGCCCTGCTCGCGCAGCTTCGCCATGGTGGCCGAGGCGGTGGGGAGGTCGTCGATCTCCGCCGTCTCGGTCAGCTCCACCAGCAGCCGCGGCTTGCCGGCGGCGCCGGGGGTGGGGCGCATCTCGCCGAGCAGGCCGAACATGCGCTCGGCAAAGCCCGGGCTTTGCAGCGACAGGCCCGAGAGGTTCACCGCCACCGACACGCCGGGGGCGGAGCGCAGGGCCATCAGCGCCTTCTCCATCACCGCCAGGTCCATCACCTCGGCCAGGCCCACCGCCTCGGCGAAGGTGACGAATTCCTGGATCGAGCCCAGCGGCATGCCGGGGGTGGCGATCGGGCGCAGCAGCGCCTCGTAGTGGTGCACCGCGCGGCTGGCCAGGGAGACGACGGGCTGGAACAGCAGGCGGAAGCGGTGGCCGGCCAGGGCGGCGCGGACCGACTGGGTGCGCAGCTCCGCCTGGGCCAGGATGCCGCTGAGGCCGCCGGCGCCGCCGACGGCGTTCACGCCCGCCGTGCCTTCCGCGGTGAAGCGGGCGACGGCGTAGCGCAGCACGCGGTTGGCGGTGGCGGCGCCCATGGCGCCGGCTTCCAGCGACATCTCGGTGCCGTTCACGCGGGCGATGCTGCGCGCCGAAGAGCGCGAGAGGAACTGGTCGAGCTTGCGGACCAGCACGTCCATGCCGTTATGGGCGATGCCGAGCACGCCGAAGCGGGCCTCGGCCAGCTCGCTGCGGCGGGCCTGCGGGCCGCAATCGCCCATCAGCGTGGTGAGGCCGGCGCGCAGCCGCTGCTGCTCGGTGGCCGAGAGGTGGTTCTTCACGTCCTGCCAGCCCTGCACCTCCACCAGGCCCATCGGGCCGGTGCCGCCTTCGCGCATGTGGGCCTCTGCCTCGCGGGCGAAGTCGGCCGGGGGCTGGATGGCGGCGGGCTGCTCGCCGCGAGCGGGGGCGGGAAGCGGGACGGGGCCGATGGTGAAGCAGAGCCGCGCTTCCTCCCCCGGGACGGCGCGGGCGGCGATGACGGCGGCGCTGCGGCCGGGGTCGGCGAGGTGGAGCACCATGGGGGCCAGGCGGCCGCGCACCGGCGCGAGCGCCTGGGCCATGGCGAAGGCGGGCTGGTCGCCGGGGGAGATCAGGGTGGCGATGTCGCGGCCGATCATGGCGCGGGCCGGCTGGCTGTA
>CANHCJ010000188.1 GCA_947458025.1 Rhodospirillales bacterium
ATGAGGTCGGGGGGGGATCAGGCGTGGGCTGGGGGACAGGACGCTGGCGGAACCGCTTCGGGTTCTGCCCTAGAGCAGAAGCCGACCTGATAGACGATCGCCTTCTGCTCTAGGTCTTTGTTTTGGCGAGCAACTGAAGCCCATCAGACGATTCCGTCTGATGGGCTGTTGCTCTAGGAGGGGGGGTGGGGGGCGGAGGTGAAGCGGCGGTGGGCGGCTTCGCGCAGGGTCTGGAAGGTGACGTAGAGCATCGGGATGATGAAGATGCCGATCAGCGTGGCGGCGATCATGCCGGCGAAGACGGGCATGCCGACGGCCTGGCGGGAGAGCATCGCGGCCCCCTGGGCGGTGACCAGCGGGTAGAGGCCGAGGACGAAGGCCAGCGAGGTCATCACCACGGCGCGGAAGCGGGTGCGGGCGCCGAGGATGGCGGCATCGCGGATGGTGCTGCCGGCCTCGCGGCGCTCCTTGGCGAATTCCACGATCAGGATGCCGTTCTTGGCGGCGAGCGCGATCAGCACGACCAGGCCGATCTGGCCGTAGAGGTCGAGCGGCATCGAGGCGAGGTAGAGGCCGACGAAGGCGCCGAGCACGCCGACGGCGACCGAGAGCAGCACCGGGACCGGGATGACCCAGCTTTCGTAGAGCGCGACAAGGAAGAGGTAGGCGAAGAGCAGGGCCAGCGCCAGGATCGGGCCGGTCTGCCCCGAGGAGCGGACCTCCTGGTAGGAGGTGCCGCTCCATTCGAAGCCGTAGCCCGGCGGCAGCACCCGGGCGGAGACCTGGGTCATGGCCGCGAGCGCATCCCCCGACGAGATGCCGGGGGCGGGTGCGCCGCTGACGGTGATGGAGCGGTAGTTGTTGTAGCGGCTGATGGTCTGCGGCCCGAGGACGATGCGGGCTTCGGCCAGCGCGCGCAGCGGCACCATGGCGCCGGTGCGGCTGCGGACCTGGATGCGCCAGACGGCATCGAGGTCGAGCCGGTCGGCGGCCTCGCCCTGGATGTTCACCTGCCAGGTGCGGCCCAGGAGGTTGAAGTCGTTGACGTAGATGCCGCCGAGCGTGGCCTGCAGGGTGGTGAAGATGTCGGTGACCGGGACGCCCAGCGCGCTGGCCTTGTCGCGGTCGATATCGAGGAACACCGAGGGGGCGTTGGCGCTGAAGGTGGAGAAGACGCGGGCCATGCGGCCGTCGGTGTTGGCCGCACCCAGCAGCGGGCCGAGCACGGCGGCCATTTCCGCGGGCTCGCGGCCCTGGAGGTTCTGCAGCTGGTATTCGAAGCCGCCCGAGGTGGACAGGCCGATGATCGGCGGCAGGTTGAAGGGGAAGACGGCGGCGGTGCGGATGCCCTGGGCGGCGCCGAAGACGCGGCCGATGACGGCCTGGGCGCGGTCGGCCGCCGCCGTGCGGTCGGCGAAGGGCTTGAGGCGGGCGACCATGAAGGCGGCGTTGGACTGGGCCGAGCCATCCAGCAGGGAGAAGCCGACGATGGCGAGCGTGTTCTGTACCTGGGGCAGCGCGCGCAGCACGCCCTCGACCTGGCCGACGACGGCGCGGGTGCGCTCCACGCTGGCGCCCTCGGGCAGCTGGACGGCGATGAAGAAGGCGCCCTGGTCCTCCTCCGGCAGGAAGCCGGTGGGGACGAGTTTGGAGAGCGAGAAGATGCCGAAGCCGGAGGCGGCGACGAGGACGAGGCCGAGGATGGAGAGGCGGACGAGGCGGCGGACGATGGCGGCGTAGCCATCCCGGATCTTGTCGATGCCGCGCAGGACGCGGGACATGATGCCGCGGCTTCGATCCGTGTGGCGCAGGAAGACGCCGCACAGGGCGGGGGAGAGGGTGAGGGCGACGATCGCCGAGATCAGCATGGCGACGCTGATGGTGACGGCGAACTGGCGGAAGAGCTGGCCGGAGACGCCGGGGATGAAGGCGATCGGCACGAAGACCGAGAGCAGCACGAGCGAGATGGCGATGATCGGGCCGGTGATCTGGGCCATCGCCTTCTTGGTGGCTTCCTTGGGCGTGAGGTGGGGTTCCTCCTCCATCACGCGCTCGACGTTCTCGACCACCACGATGGCGTCGTCGACCACGATGCCGACGGCGAGCACGAGGGCGAGCAGCGAGACGGTGTTGGCGGAGAAGCCGAGCACGAGCAGCACGGCGATGGTGCCGATGATGCTGACCGGCACGGCGACGGCGGGGATGATGGTGGCGCGCAGGTTGCCGAGGAAGATGAAGACGACGAGGACGACGAGGACGAAGGCCTCCACCAGCGTCTTCATCACCTCGTAGATCGTGTCGGCCACGAAGATGGAGCTGTCGTAGAAGACGATCTTCTTCATGCCGGGCGGGAAGCGGCGTTCCTGCTCATCGAGCGTTTCGCGCACGCGCCGCGAGGTGTCGACCGCGTTGGCGCCGGGGGCGAGGTAGATGCCGATGGAGACGGCGGGCTGGCCGTTGAGGCGGCTTTCGGTGTCCTGCGTGGCGGGGCCGATCTCCACCCGGGCGACGTCGCGCAGGCGCAGCACGGAGCCGTCGGGGTTGGCGCGGATGATGATGGCGCCGAATTCCTCCGGCGTGCCGCGCCGGCCGGAGGCCTGCAGGTTCATCTGGACGGCGTTGCCTTCCAGCGTGGGCTTGGCGCCGATGCGGCCCACGGCGCCCTGGGCGTTCTGCTGCTGGAGGGCGGCGATGATGTCCGACGGGGCGAGGTTGAGGTCGGCCAGGCGCGCGGTTTGGAACCAGATGCGCATGGAGTAGTCGAGCGCGCCGAACAGGAAGGCCTGGCCGACGCCGGGCACGCGGGCGATGGCGTCGAGCACGTTGACGGTGACGTAGTTGGAGACGACCAGCGGGGTGAGGGCCGGGTCTTCCGAGTAGAACTGGGCGAATTTGAGGATCGCCGAGCTTTGCTTGTTGACGGTGATGCCCTGGCGCTGGACCTCCGCCGGCATGCGCGAGAGGGCGGCCTGGACGCGGTTGTTGACGTTGACGGTGTTGATGTCGGGGTTGGTGCCGAGGTCGAAGGTGACGGTGAGGGTGTAGGAGCCGTCGTTGCTGCTGTTGGAACGCATGTAGAGCATCTTGTCGACGCCGTTGATGGCGGCTTCGAGCGGCTGGGCGACGGTGGATTCGACGACGGCGGCCGAGGCGCCGGGGAAGCGGGTGGTGACGCGGACCTGGGGGGGGACGATGTCGGGGAACTGGGCGACGGGGATGCGGGTCCAGGCGATCAGGCCGGCCAGGGTGGCGATGATGGAGATGACGACCGCCAGGCGCGGGCGGTCGACGAAGATGGCGGAGAGCATGGGTCAGCCCCTCGGCGCGGCCGGGGGGGCGCCAGGAGCGCCGGGGGGAGCGCCGGGGGGAGGCTGGGCCGGGACGGGGTTGACCTGGATGTTGGGGCGCAGGCGCTGCAGGCCGTCCACCGCGATGGTTTCGCCTTCCTGCAGGCCGGCGGTGACGATGGCCAGGCCCGGCGGCGAGGGGGCGAGGGTGATGCGGCGCTGCTGGGTCTTCTTCTCCGCGTCGATGACGTAGACGAAGCTGCCCTGGGGGTCTGACAGGACGGCGGCGCGGGGGATGGCGAGTGCCTGGATCGGCTCGATGCCTTCGAGGAAGACGGTGACGAAGGCGCCATCGAGCAGGTCGCGGTTGCCGGGCTCGCCGGGGCGCGCGCCCTCGCGCAGCGGGTTGGGGATGGTGGCGCGCAGGGTGAGGCTGTCGGTGGTGGGGGCGACCGAGGGGTCGGCGTAGTCCAGCCTGCCGGCCTGGGCGTAGATCCGGCCGTCGGGCAGGCGGACGCGGACGCGCAGGGCGGCGAAGCCGCCGCGGTCGGCGTAGCGGTTGCGCAGTTCGAGGGCCTGGCGGACCGGGACGGGGAAGGTGACGTACATCGGGTCCTGGCTGACGATGGTGACCAGGGGGCCGGAGGCGGGGGTGACGACGTTGCCGGTGGAGAGGCTGGCGCGGCCGACGCGGCCGGCGATGGGGGCGGTGACCTCGGTGTAGCCGAGGTTGATCTGGGCGGCGCGGAGCTGGGCCTGGGCGGCCTGGAGCTGGGCGGTGAGGCTGGCCTGCTGGGCGCGGGCGTCGTCTACCGCCGAGGCGCGGCCGGCGCCGGAGCCGATGAGGGCCTGGGCGCGGCTGAGCGTGAGGGTGGCGTTGCGCAGCAGGGCGGTGGCCTGGGCGACATTGGCCTCCCGCGCGGCGACCTCGGCCTGGAAGGTGGCGGGGTCGAGGCGGAAGAGGAGCTCGCCTTCCTGGACCTCGCCGCCTTCGGTGAAGAGGCGGGCCTCGATGAAGGCGGTGACGCGGGCGACGACGTCGACGCGGGCGGCGGCCTGGATGCGGCCGGTGAACTCGCTGCTTTCGGTGACGGCGCGCTTCTGGGCGGCGACGGTGCCGATGGTGGGGGGGCCCGGGGGGCCCATCTGGGCCTGAGCGGGGAGGGCCCAGGCGGCGAGGAAGGCCGCGGCGGCGAGCGTGGCTCGGCGGGGAGAAGGCATTCGGATCTGGCCCTGGGATGTCTCGTTGCGGCGCAGCATGGCACAAATCCGGTACGGCTTGCGAACCCCGGCGGGGCGCGTCAGGGTTCGGGCGGTTGCGGGGAGGGTTGCGCGATGGCCGAGGTGGTGACGATCTGCGAGGTGGGACCGCGGGACGGGCTGCAGATTGCCAAGGGGCGGATGCCGACGGCGGTGAAGCAGCGCTGGGTGGCGGCGATGGCGGCTTCGGGGCTGCCGCAGATCGAGGTGGGGAGCTTCGTCTCGCCCAAGCTGATTCCGCAGATGGCCGATACCGGGGAGATCGTGCGCGCGGCGCGGGCGCTGGGGGTGCCGGGGTTCACGGTGGTGGCGCTGGCGCCGAATTTGCGCGGGACCGAGGCGGCGCTGGCGGCGGGGGCGCAGCGGATCACGGTGCCGATTTCCGTGACCATGGGGCACAGCCGGGCGAATTTGAACCGGACGCCGGCGGAGCAGATCGCCGAGATCGGGCGGATGGTGGCCTGCGTGCGGGCGCATGAGGCCGCCAATGGCGGGCATGTGCCGGTGGAGGTGACGCTGTCGACGGCGTTCGGGTGTTCGTTCGACGGGGTGGTGCCGGTGGGGGACGTGGTGGCCGTGGCCGAGGGGGTGGCGGGCACGGGGGCGGATGCGGTGTCGCTGGCGGATACCGTGGGCTACGGGCATCCGGACGACGTTCGGGCCAAGGTTCGGGCGGTGCGGGCGGCGATCGGGGGGGTGCTGGTGGGGCTGCACCTGCACGACACGATGGGGCTGGGGCTGGCCAATGCGCTGGCCGGGCTGGAGGAGGGGATCCGCAAGTACGACAGCGCGCTGGCGGGGCTGGGCGGGTGCCCGTTCGCGCCGGGGGCCTCGGGGAACATCGTGACGGAGGACCTGGTGTTCCTGCTGGAGAGCCAGGGCTTCGCGACGGGGGTGGACCTGGAGCGGCTGATCGCGGCGCGGGCGGTGCTGCGCGAGGGGCTGCCGGATGAGCCCATGCACGGGCAGGTGCCAAGGGCCGGCATTCCCAAGACGTATCGTCGCGCGGCTTAGGCCGGGCCGTTCACCGGGCGTTCATCCCGCGGGCGCAGGCTGGCGGGATGGCGATGCATGCGAGGATGGTACTGCTGCTGGTGCCGTTGCTGGGTGGGTGCCTGGAGACGGTGGCGACGGTGGGCGGGGTGAGCGTGGCGGCGGTGCCGCTGATCGGGCGGACGTTGCCGGATGCGGTGATTTCCACCGTGGCCGGCAAGGACTGCTCGCTGGTGCGGCTGGATGCGGGCAAGAGCTATTGCGCGCCGGAGGAGAAGCCGCCGGAGACGCAGGTGGTGTGCACGCGCAGCCTGGGCGTGGTGGATTGCTGGCGCAATCCGAAGGACCTGGGCGTGGCCTATACCGAGGTGGCCGATGGGCCGCGGGCGCTGACGCCGTTGCAGGAGGCGCATCGGACGCGGCCGTGGCATGGGTTGTGGTAAAGGAAGAAAGCGGTTCTTTTTTGAAAAAAAGAACCAAAAAACTTTCACCCCTTTGATGCGGTGAGGCCCGGTCTTTCCGCATCAAAGGTCGGAAAGTCTTTTTGCTTCTTTTTCTTCAGAAAAAGAAGAGTCTTGCTTCCTTGGCGCCTGTGCCCGCCGCGAATTGCTGTCCTGCCTTGCGCGGGCTGGCCGGGGCGTGGGTGGGCGCGGCATAGTGGCAACGTCATTTCCAGCGTGGATGCTTCTGATGCAGAAAGCCGTTGCCGATGCGCCCGATCCTGCCGCGCCCGTTTCGGTGCCGTCGCCGGTGGCGACCGCGATGCCGGTGCTGGTGGCGCTGAGCTTCTGCCATATGCTGAACGACATGATGCAGTCGTTGATTCCGTCGCTGTATCCGCTGCTGAAGGACGAGTTCGACCTCAACTACACGCAGATCGGGCTGATCGCCCTGGCGTTCCAGCTGACCGCCTCCATGCTGCAGCCGGTGGTGGGGTTCGTGACCGACAAGCGCTCTATGCCGTGGTCGCTGCCGATCGGGATGGGGGCGACGCTGGTGGGGCTGCTGATGCTGTCCCAGGCGCACAGCTATTCGATGCTGGTGGTCTCGGCGATGCTGGTGGGGGTGGGCTCGGCGGTGTTCCATCCGGAGAGCTCGCGGGTGGCGCGGATGGCCTCGGGCGGGCGGTATGGGTTTGCGCAGTCCTTGTTCCAGGTGGGGGGGAATACCGGGGGGGCGATCGGGCCGTTGCTGGCGGCGCTGATCGTGCTGCCGCGGGGGCAGTGGTCGGTGGCGCTGTTCGCCTCCGCGGCGTTGCTGGCGATGCTGGTGCTGGCGTGGGTGTCGCGCTGGTATGCGGCGCACAACCGGGCGGCGCGGGCGCGGGCGGCGGCGGCCAAGGCGAGCGGGCTGGTGCTGGCGCCGGGGAAGGTGGCCTTCGCGATCGCGATCCTGCTGGCGCTGATGTTCAGCAAGAGCGTGTACGGGGCGAGCCTGGGCAGCTACTACACCTTCTACCTGATCGAGAAGTTCGACATGGCGATGGGCACCGCGCAGGTGCTGCTGTTCGTGTACCTGGCGGCCAATGCGGCGGGGACGCTGCTGGGCGGGCCGATCGCGGACCGGCTGGGGACGCGGGCGGTGATGTGGGTGTCGATCCTGGGGGTGCTGCCGTTCACGCTGCTGCTGCCCTATGCGAACCTGCCGGTGACGATCGTACTCACGATCTTGATCGGGCTGGTGATGTCGTCGGCGTTCTCGGCGATCGTGGTGTATGCGCAGGAGCTGGTGCCCGGGCGGGTGGGGCTGGTGGCCGGGATCTTCTTCGGCTTCGCCTTCGGCCTGGGCGGGCTGGGGGCGGCCGGGATGGGGCGGCTGGCGGACGCCACGAGCATCGAATTCGTGTATCAGGTGTCGGCCTACCTGCCGCTGATCGGGCTGCTGATCGCGCTGCTGCCGCGGCTGGAGCACGAGCGGGTGGGGCGGTGACCGCCCGGCCGCCGCGCGCCGACGCCTTCTGACCGAACCGGAGACCTTCCCATGGCCCAGCCGCCCGCCACCCCGCCTTCCGATGCGGCCGATCCGCTGACCGCGCTGGAGCTGCGCGAGGCGCTAGAGCTGCAGGGCGCGCGGCGCATGGCGGAATCGGCGGTGGTGCTGGAGCGGGTGCTGGCGCGCAGCCCCGGCAACCCCGATGCGCTGCACCTGCTGGGCGTGGCGCGCTTCGCCGCCGGGCAGCAGGACGAGGGGATCGCGCTGGTGCAGCGCGCGGTGGAGGCCGCGCCGGCGTTCGGCCAGGCGGCGGGCAACCTCGGCACCATGCTGCGGCTGGCGAACCGGGCTGGGGAGGCGCTGGGGC
>CANHCJ010000189.1 GCA_947458025.1 Rhodospirillales bacterium
CCTCGCGCTGCTGCCGGCCTGGATGGTGGCCGACGACCTCGCCGCCGGGCGGCTGGTGGCGCTGCTGCCGGGCTGGCGGATGTCCCCGCTGGGCTATGACGAGCCGATCTGCGCGGTGCACGCCGCCGCCCCGCGCGTGCCGGCCAAGATCAGCGCCTTCATCGCCCATCTGCGCCACGGCTGGCCCGATTGATGCCGGATCGGGGACAGTGAGTCCCCACATTTCCGGCTAGTCCCCGATCGCGGGATTCCCGCACTGCTGCGCCCAGGGAGGGCCACCATGCTCACGATCGAAGCGAAAGCCCCGGTGCTGGGCGCCACGGTGACCGGGATCGACCTGCGCCGCCCGGTGCCGCAGGCGGCGGCCGAGGCGCTGCGCGCGGCCATCGCCCGCCATTCCGTGCTGCACCTGCCGGGCCAGGCGGTGGACGATGCGGCCCAGGTGGCCTTCTCCGAGCTGTTCGGCCCGCTGGAAACCACGCGCGCCGGGGCCGATGGCGCCGGCAGCAAGCTGATCGTGCTCAGCAATGTGGGCCCCGATGGCGGCATCGTGCCGCCCACCGACCGGCAGGTGCTGAACAACCGCGCCAATCAGTCCTGGCACCACGACAGCAGCTTCAAGCCGGTGCCGGCGCGGCTCTCGATCCTGTCGGCGCGGGAAATCCCCTCGGCCGGCGGGAACACCGAGTTCGCCAGCATGCGCGCGGCCTTCGCGGCGCTGGAACCGGCGGAGCTGGCCCGGCTGCGCGGGCTGTCGGCCCAGCACGACTTCGCCTGGTCGCGCCGGCGCGTCGATCCCGCGCTGGTGACGGAGGCGGAGGCGGCGGCGAACCCGCCGGTGCGCCAGCCCGTGGTACGGGCGGAAAACCCGCACGGCGCGGCCCTGTATCTCGGCGCCCATGCGCGCATCATCGAGGGCTGGGACGAGGCCGAGAGCCGGGCGCTGATCGAGCGGCTGGTGGGCTTCGCCACCCAGGCGCGCTTCGTGTATTCCCATCGCTGGTCGCCCGGCGACGTGCTGGTGTGGGACAACCGCGCGGTGATGCACCGCGCCACCCCCTTCGCCGCCACCGGCGAGCGGCGGCGCATGGTGCGGACCACGGTGGCGGGCTGAGGAGCCAGACGATGCAGATGAGCGACATCCCCTTCGGCACCACCGACTGGTCCGGCGTGGCGCGCACCGAACACCCCGGCGAGACCGGCATGGCGCATTGGCGCACCCGCCAGTTCGGCGCCATCCGGGTGCGCATGGTGGAGTATTCCGCCGGCTACCTGGCCGACCACTGGTGCGAGAAGGGCCACATCCTGCTCTGCCTCTCCGGCGAGCTGGAGACGGAGCTGGCCGACGGCTCCGTGGCCATCCTGAAGCCCGGTATGAGCTACCAGGTGGCCGACGGCGCGATGGCGCATCGCAGCCGCACCAAGGTCGCGACCACGCTGTTCATCGTGGACTGATCTGGGACCGCGCAACGCGCGGGGACCGTCTCAAGCGAAGTGGTCACAGAGGGCACAGAGGGCCACGAAGAGCACAGAGACTCCGGTCAGGACTCCGACCAGGGTTGATGTGCTCTTCTTCTCTGTGGCCTCCGTGGTCCTCTGTGCTCTCTGTGACCACTTCGCTTTCTGACAGCGTCGCCACCCGGCGGTGAAGGGCGTCTAGGCTTGCGCCGTCGCCTCCATGCACAGCGCCCCGTCCTCGCGGCGGATCCACAGCTTCGCGCCGTCGCCCTCCGGCGTGCCGTGCACGGTGAACGGCGTGGTGTCAAACACCGGCGACAAGGCCCGGAAGCTGAAGGATTTCACCCGCCGCGTGTCGTTGCGCGCGAACAGGTCCAGCAGCAGCGTGGCCAGCAGCGGGCCGTGCACGATGAGGCCCGGATACCCCTCCTCCGTCGTCACGTAGCGCCGGTCGTAGTGGATGCGGTGGCCGTTGAAGGTCAGCGCGGAGTAGCGGAACAGCAGCACGTCGTCCGGCGCGATGGCGCGGCTCCAGGCGGACTCGGAAGGGGCCTGCTTCGGCACCGCCGGCGCCTCCCCGGGCGCGGGCGGGTCGCGATAGACGATGTCGTGCTCCTCCGTGATCGCCACCCCCGCGGCGTTGGCGATCTCGTGGCGCACCAGCACGAACACGAGGTTGCCGGAACGGCCGGACTTGGCCGAGACATCGGCGATCGTGGAGACGCGGCGCACCGCCTCGCCCAGCTTCAGCGGTGCGTGGAACGACAGCCGCCCGCCGGCCCACATGCGGCGCGGCAGCGGCACCGGCGGCAGGAAGCCGCCCCGCTTCGGATGCCCGTCCGCCCCGATCTCCGACTGGCGGGCGCGCGGCAGGAAGTAGAGCCAGTGCCACAGCGGCGGCAGCAGGTCGCCTTCCTTCGGCTCCGGATCGTCGCGGTCCAGCGTGGCGGAGAGCGCGGCGGGCGGGAACAGGCCCAGCCGGTCCTCCAGCACCTCCTGGCGGCCGATCCATTCGCGCAGCACGGCGATGTCCATCGCGGTCTCCCCTTCCAACCGCCGGGAAGGGGCAGGGAGGGAGGGCTGCTGTCAAGGAGGGTTGCGGGATCGGGCGAATGCTGCTGGCCTGCGCCACCCCCGGGGAGGAACAGCGATGAACGAGATGATGCGCGAGACGGTGGCCGCTGCCGCCACCAGCACCGATACCCGCCCGGTGCGCGAGCAGGTGAGCGCGGCCGAGTGGCAGGTCCGCGTCGACCTCGCCGCCTGCTACCGCCTGGTGAACCACTATGGCTGGGACGAGATGGTGGCCAACCACATCTCCGTCTGCGTGCCCGGGGAGGACGGCACCTTCCTGCTCAACCCCTACGGCCTGCTCTACGACCAGATGACCGCCTCCTGCTTCGTGAAGGTGAACGCGGCCGGTGAGGTGCTGTTCGACCCCACCGGGCTCGGCTGCAACAAGGCCGGCTTCGTCATCCACAGCGCCGTGCACATGGCCCGCCCGGATGCGGCCTGCGTGATCCACACCCACAGCCTGGCCGGCATGGCCGTGTCTGCCATGAAGGTCGGCCTGCTGCCGATCGCGCAGAGCTCCATGCGCTTCATCGACATCGGCTACCACGAGTTCGAGGGCCCGGCGGTCCACCTGGAGGAGCGCGAGCGGCTGGTGGCCAACCTCGGCGACCGCGAGGTGATGATCCTGCGCAACCACGGCCTGCTGGTCACCGGCGCCACCATCGCGGAAGCCTTCAACAACCTGTTCCGGCTGGAGCGCGCCTGCGAGCTGCAGGTGATGGCGCTGTCCTGCAACACCGAGCTGCACCTGCCCTCGCGCGAGTCGGTGCTGGAGACCAACCGCCTGTTCAAGCCCACCGGCATGCGCCGCCGCGGCCTGCTGGAATGGCCCGCCCTGCTGAAGCGCCTGGACGGGATCGACCCCAGCTACCGCGACTGATCCATGCGCGTGCCGTCCGTCATCGTCTTCGACTGGGACAACACCCTGGTCGATGCCTGGGCCGGCATCGTCGGCGCGCTGAACGAGGTGTTCCGCGAGTTCGGCCTGCCGCCCTGGACGGTGGAGGAGGGGCGCCAGCGCATCCGCGGCCCGATGCGCGAATCGTTCCCGCCGCTGTTCGGCGAGCGGTGGGAGGCGGCGGTGGACGCCTTCGGGCCGGCCATGGCGCGCGTTCACCTGGATCACGTTCGCGTGCTGTCCGGCACGGAGGCGATGCTGGATGTTGCGCGCTGCGTGCCGCTCGGGATCGTTTCGAACAAGGCGGGCCCCTTCCTGCGGCGCGAAGTGGAACATCTGGGCTGGAATCCGCGTTTCCGGGCCATCGTCGGCGCCGGCGACTGCGAGGCGGACAAGCCGCACCCCGCTCCGGTCTGGCATGCGCTGGCCAGGATCGGCGTGCAGCCGGGTCCTTCCGTGTGGTATGTTGGAGACACGGCGTTGGACATGAAAACGGCCCACGCCGCCGGCTGCACCGCAGTGCTGCTGGGCGATGCCGCGCATGATGGCGGCCTGGCCTTGATGCAGGGAAGCGACTGCCCGCCGGGACTTCACTTCGCCGACGCCGCGGCGCTGGCCCGATACCTGGAGGAGAACCTGCAGGAGGGGTGAGCGAGGCGGTGAAATGCCCCTCCGCCCGGATGCGGCCGCGCCACGTCCGCCACGGGCCCGGGGGGGAAAAACAACAACACCGCCCGCCGGCAGGTCACCTGCGGGGCGCCAATGAAGGACTGATCCCGTGGCCAACGAGAAGTCGCAGAACGTTCAGGACGTGTTTCTGAACCACGTGCGCAAGAACAAGACCCCCGTGACGGTGTTCCTGGTGAACGGCGTGAAGCTGCAGGGCATCATCACCTGGTTCGACAACTTTTCCGTGCTGCTGCGCCGCGATGGGCATACTCAGCTGGTGTACAAGCACGCCATCTCCACCGTGATGCCGGGCGCGCCGATCTCCCTGTTCGACGGCCCGCGCACCGAGGGCGCCGCCGCCCCGGCGGGCGGCAACACCCTCACGCTGGGTCAAAGGGAGGCAGCCGCCGCCCGTGCCGAGTAAGCCTGGAGACGAGGACGACCTCGACCGCGACGATCCCCCGGGGCCGGATGGCGCCGGGTGGACCGCCAAGCCCACCGCCATCATCACCCGCGCGGCCGTCATCCTGCCGTGGGAAAGCCGGCCGGAAGCCGGCGCCCGCGCCGCGGAGGCACGGCTGGCCGAGGCGGTGGGGCTGGCCGCCTCCATCGGCCTGGTGGTGGTGCACACCGCCACCCTGCCGCTGCGCGCCCGCCGCCCCGCCACCCTGATGGGCGAGGGCCAGGTGGAGAACCAGGCCGCGCCGATCAAGGCCGGGCATGTGGACGTGGCCGTGGTGGATGCCCAGCTTTCGCCCGTGCAGCAGCGCAACCTGGAGAAGGCCTGGGGCTGCAAGGTCATCGACCGCACGGGCCTGATCCTGGACATCTTCGGCGAGCGCGCCCGCACCCGCGAAGGCTCGCTCCAGGTGGAACTCGCGCACCTGGAATACCAGCGCTCCCGCCTCGTCCGCTCCTGGACCCACCTTGAACGCCAGCGCGGCGGCTTCGGCTTCCTCGGCGGCCCCGGCGAGACGCAGATCGAGGCCGACCGGCGCATGATCGGCGACCGCATCGTGCGCCTGAAGCGCGAACTGGAGCAGGTGCGCCGCACCCGCGGCCTGCACCGCAGCGCCCGCAAGCGCGTGCCGTACCCCATCGTCGCCCTGGTCGGCTACACCAATGCCGGAAAATCAACGCTGTTCAACGCGATGACCGGGGCGGAGGTGATGGCCAGGGACCAGCTTTTCGCCACGCTGGATCCCACCATGCGCGGCCTGCGCCTGCCCAGCGGCCGGCAGGTGATCCTGTCCGATACCGTGGGCTTCATCAGCGAGCTGCCCACCGAACTGGTCGCCGCCTTCCGCGCCACGCTGGAGGAGGTGGCCGAGGCCGACGTGATCCTCCATGTCCGCGACATCGCCCACCCCGACAGCGCCGCCCAGCGCGCGGACGTGATCGGGGTGCTGGAAGGCATGGTGAAGGAAGGCACGCTCGATGAGGCCTGGACCGCGCGCAGCATCGAGGTGCTGAACAAGGCCGACCTCATGGGCGGCGTCGATGCCGTGCCCATCCGCCCCAACTGCATCGCTGTCTCCGCCGTCACCGGCGAGGGGCTGGCCGCGCTGAAGGCCGAGATCGACCGCCGCGTCTCCACCGGCATGGAGGTGGCGGAGTACGACCTCGCCCATGGTGATGGGCAGCGCCTGGCCTGGCTCTACCAGCACGGCGAGGTGGTGGCGCGCGACGACGGCGAGGAGATGGTGCACGTGACCGTGCGCCTGCGCCCCGAGGACCGGGCGCGTTTCGAAAGGCTCGAACGGTGACGCTGACCCGAACCGACGCCCTGCGCGTCGCCGCCATCCTGCGCGAGGCCGCCGCCGCCGAGATCATGCCGCGCTGGCGCCGCCTGGCCACCGGGCAGGTGCGCGCCAAGACCGGCCCGCTCGACCTCGTCACCGATGCCGACGAGGCCGCGGAAAAGGTGATCGAGGCCGCCCTGCTGCGCGCCTTCCCCGGCTGCGCCATCGTGGGGGAGGAGGCCGCCTCCGCCGACGAGACCGTGCTGCAGCGCCTCAAGGGCGCCGAACTGGCCTTCGTGATCGACCCGGTGGACGGCACCGCCAACTTCGCCGCCGGCCTGCCGCTGTTCGGCTGCATGGCCGCCGCCGTGGTGCGCGGCGAGGTGGCCCTGGCCGTGATCCACGACCCGCTCGGCGATGACAGCGCGATCGCCGTGCGCGGGGACGGCGCCTTCACCCTGGCCGCCGACGGGCGCGAGGCGGCGATGCGCGTGGCCGCCCCGGTGCCACTGGCCGAGATGAGCGGCTGCGCCAGCTGGCGCTATTTGCCGGAGCCGCAGCGCCGCCGCGTGCATGCCGGGCTGCTCGATGTCGCCGCCAGCATGTCCTACCGCTGCGCCGCCCACGAATACCGCCTGGCCGCCGGCGGGCACGTGCATTTCCTGCAATACGGCCGGCTTTATCCCTGGGACCACGCGCCCGGCTGGCTGCTGCACCAGGAGGCCGGCGGCTATTCCCGCCGCTTCGACGGCAGCGCCTACGACCCCACCGCAACCGGCGGCGGCCTGATCTGCGCGCCCGACCGCGCCAGCTGGGACGCCCTGCACGCCGCCCTCGTCGCCTGACCCGCCCGGAGCCCCCCCATGGCCGCCACCGTCTTCCTGATCCGCCACGGTCAGTCCACCTTCAACGCGCATTACGAGGCGCACGGGGTCGATCCCGGCCACGTCGATGCGCGCCTCACCGAACTCGGCCACCGCCAGGCCGCCGAGGCCCGCGAGCGCATGGCCGCGCTGATGGCCGAGATCGGCCGGCCGGAGCTGGTCATCTCCACCCCGCTCACCCGCGCGCTGCAGACCACCCAGGCGATCTTCGGCGGCACCGGCGTGCCCGTGGAAGTCACCTGCAAGCACCGCGAAATGCTGGAGGCCTTCTGCGATGTCGGCCGCTCCCCGTGCGAGCTGGCCGAGGAGTTCCCGGGCCTCAAGTTCGACCACCTCGACGACCCCTGGTGGCACAACGGCCCGCTCGACGAACGCGGCCTGCCATTGGAGCCGCACGAGGTGTTCCACGGGCGCGTCACGGGTTTCGGGCGCTGGCTGGCCGAGCACCCCAATGCGACGGTGGCGGTGGTGGGGCATGGCACGTTCTTCCGCCAGCTGACCGGGCGGGGCTTCGCCAATTGCGAGATCGTGCCTTGGGCGCCCGGGAAGTGAAGCAAGGATTCTTCTTTTTCTGAAGAAAAAGAAGCAAAAAGACTTTCCCCGCTGGCGCGCGTGCCAGTGGGCAAAAGTTTTTTGGTTCTTTTTTTCAAAAGAGAACAGACTTCCTTTCTACCCGATCCACACCCCATCCCGCATCAATTCGCGGCCCGGCAGCTCGTTCTCCCCCCGCCACGCCTGGATGCGCCGCGGCGTGATCCAGATGAACGCCATGCGCACCGGCTCGGTACGCGGGTCGAACCCGGTCCGCGCCGCGAAGGCATCCGCCGTGGCCGCCGGCACCGCGGCCACCGGCAGCGATTCCGCCGTGCCCTCGATCACCACCACATCGCGCGTGGTGCCCAGCGAGAGCCGCGCCCGCCCGGTGGCGCGCAGGTTGCGCGCCGTCACGGAACTGTCCGGCGTGGCCAGCAGCAGCCGCGCCCCGTCCCACAGGAACGACAGCGGGATCAGGTGCGGCACGTCGCCGCGCGCGGTGGCCACCCACACGTCCACGTCGCCGGCCAGCCGGGCCAGGGTGTCGGCGCGGCGCCGGGCCG
>CANHCJ010000190.1 GCA_947458025.1 Rhodospirillales bacterium
CGACGGTGCTGCGCGCCGCCTGATCAGCCCCCGATCGGACCGCCGCCCTTCTTGGTGATGGCGATCACGGAGGGCCGCGGCGGCATCCCCGCCTGGAAATCCGGCCAGCGGGTGGAGGGCGTCTCGAAGGTGGAGCCGGGGTCCTCGCCCGGGTGCTGGATGGCCAGGAACATGGTCTGGTCGTCCGGCGTCAGCAGCGGGCCGCACACCTCGGCACCGGTGGGGGCCTGGAAGAACAGCCGCGTCAGCCCGCGCCCGGGGCCGGCGGTATCCGTCACGTACACCCCGTCCGCCACCCCGGCCGCGGTCGGCGCGCCGTCGGTGGCGATGTACATCCGCCCGCGGCTGTCGAAGGCCACGTTGTCCGGGCAGGAGAGCCAGCCGCTGTTCGACACCGCGCGGTGATACACCACCCCGGCATCGATCCCCGGCTTGCCGGCGGCGAGGAACATGTTCCAGGTGCCTTCCAGCGCGGCGTGGTCGTTGTTCGGGTTGATCATCTCGATGATGTGGCCGTGCGCGTTGCGCGCGCGCGGGTTGGCGCGGTCCACCTGCTCCGAGCGCCGGCTGGTGTTGTTGGTCAGCAGCACATAGACGCGCCCGGTCACCGGGTTCGGCTCCACGTCCTCCGGCCGGTCCATCGGCGTGGCCTTCAGCAGGTCGGCGGCCTTGCGCGTGAAGATCATCACGTCGCCCTGGCTGCGGAAGCCGTTCGCCTCCGTCAGCGGCCCCTGGCCGTGCACCAGCGGCAGCCAGGCCAGCTTGCCGTCATCGGTGAAGCGCGCCACGTACAGCGTGCCCTCGTCCAGCAGGTCGCGGTTGGCGGCGCGGTCGTTCGGGTTCCAGGCCCGCGCGGTGACGAACTTGTAGACGTAGTCGAAGCGCTCGTCGTCGCCCATGTAGATCACCACCCGCCCGTCGGCGGCGATGCCGTGGTGGCAGCCCTCGTGCTTGAAGCGGCCGAGCGCGGTGCGCTTCACCGGCACGGAGGCGGGGTCGTAGGGGTCGAACTCCACGATCCAGCCGAAGCGGTGCGGCTCGTTCGGTTCCTTCGCCAGGTCGAAGCGCGCCACGTGGTTGGACCAGCCGTACACGCTCTGCGGCCCCACGCCGTAGCGCTTGTACATCTCGGCGTTCGGCGAGCGGGAGGTGTCGCCGGCGAAGTACATGTTGAAGTTCTCCTCCGCCGTCAGCACCGTGCCCCAGGGCGTGTCGCCGCCGGCGCAGTTGTTGATGGTGCCGAGCACGGCGCGCCCGGTGGGGTCGGCGCTGGTCTTCAGCAGCTCATGGCCCGCGGCCGGGCCGCTCACCGTCATCGGCGTGTCGGCCGTGAGGCGGCGGTTCATCCGGCCATCGGCCACCACCTGCCACTGCCCGCCGGTCTTGCGGATCTCCACCACCGCCACGCCATGCGCGGCCATCTCCACGGCCACCTGTGCCGCGCTGGAGCGCAGCGCCGCGCCGCGGCCGGCGCCCATGCCGGCGAACATCAGGTTGGTGTTGGTGTATTCGTGGTTCACCACCAGCAGCCCGTGCGCGGAATTGCGCGAGCCCTGCGGCAGCGGCTTGTAGTCGATGTAGTCGCAATTGTAGCCGAACTGCCGCGCCTGGCCCTCGCCGGAGAGGCTGTTCACGTTGAAGGCCGGCGCGCCCGGCAGGATCGGGTCGCCCCAGCGCAGCAGCACCTGCGCCTCGTAGCCCTCCGGCACGTGGTGGGTGGCGTCGTAGACGTGGTTCAGCTCCCGGAACGCGAAGCTCGAAGGCCCGCTGGCCTGCGCCTCCGCCTCGCCCGGCAGCGCGGCCAGCGCGGCCGCCCCCAGCAGCCCGCGCAGCGCGCCGCGGCGCGACAGCCGGCGCTCGATCAGGTCGCCGATCGACGGCTCGGCGGAGGGGTTGGAGCCGATATGCTCCCCGGCATCCAGCTTGTGCGCATCGCCTGCGGGAATGCGGGGGTCGAGCGTGTCGGTCATCGGCGGCAGCTCCTGCGTGGATGGTACTGTGCGATAGATCGTCGATCACCCACCCTTTTGTCAGCGTCGCGCGCATGATGTTTTCATGACGAGGCCCGCCGCGCCGTGCGGCGGTGGCAACCCCCGCTTAACCGTTCCCCGCGATACCAGCATCCGAGACCGCGCGATGTCCCTGCCGCGGCTGCAACCCGCCAGAATGGCGCGTGCGAGTGCTGATCAATGATTCTCGACTGGAACCACCTGGCCGAGGGCGAACAGCTCGCCCTCTCCCGTGCCGCGCTGGCACAGGCCGCCGACACCATCGCCGAACAGGCCGAGACCCTGGCCGAGGAGATGGAGACCGGCGCGCTCGACGATCGCGGCGGCCCCGAGGCGCTGCGGCTGCTTGCCGCCGTGGTGCGCGCCCTGAACCCCATCGCCATGCCGGTGGCCGGCACCGCCTGACCCCCCCGGCCCGCGTGCACCCTGGCCTTCGCCGCGCCAACCGGCTAGAGCCGCAGGGTCAGCGCGGGAGGGAACCATGGAACTCGGCGTCATCGGCCTGGGCCGGATGGGCGGCAACATCGTGCGGCGCCTGCACCGCGCCGGGCATCACTGCGTGGTCTACGACGCCAACCCCAAGGCGGTCGCCGACCTGGCCGCCATCGGCGCCACCCCCGCCACCTCGCTGGCCGACCTCGCCGCCAAGCTGACCCAGTCGCCCCGCGCGGCCTGGGTGATGCTGCCGGCCGGCAAGATCACCGAAGAGGCGATCGCCGAGCTGGGCGGGCATTTCGGCCCCGGCGACATCCTGATCGACGGCGGCAACTCCAACTTCAAGGACGACGTGCGCCGCGCCGCCGAGCTCGGCCAGAAGGGCGTGCGCTACCTCGATGTCGGCACCTCCGGCGGCGTCTGGGGGCTGGAGCGCGGCTACTGCCTCATGATCGGCGGCGACAAGGCCGCCTTCGAGTTCCTCGACCCCATCTTCGCCGCCCTGGCACCCGGGATCGGCGACATCCCGCGCACGCTGGACCGCGGCGAGGGCCACGACCCGCGCGCCGAGCAGGGCTACCTGCATTGCGGCCCCTCCGGCGCCGGCCACTTCGTCAAGATGATCCACAACGGCATCGAATACGGCATGATGCAGGCCATGGCCGAGGGCTTCGACATCCTGCAGGGCCGCGCCTCTGCCAAGCTGCCCGCCGACCAGCGCTACGACTTCAACATGGCCGACGTGGCCGAGGTCTGGCGCCGCGGCAGCGTGATCGTCTCCTGGCTGCTCGACCTCTCCGCCCAGGCCCTCACCCGCGACGGCAAGCTGGAGACCTTCAGCGGCCACGTGGAGGATTCCGGCGAGGGCCGCTGGACCATCGACACCGCCGTGGAACAGGCCACCCCCGCCGAGGTGCTCGCCGCCTCGCTGTTCGTGCGCTTCCGCTCCCGCCAGGACCACACCTTCGCCGAGAAGATGTTGTCCGCCATGCGCCTGGGCTTCGGCGGCCATGTGGAGGCCCCCAAGAAGTAATGCCGCAACCCTCGTGAGCGAACTGGGCCGCATCGCCGCCGCCGAAGCCGCCGCCCGCCTGGCGGAGCCCGGCATGCGCCTCGGCCTCGGCACCGGGCGCACCATGGAGGCGGTGCTGCGCGCGCTGGCCCGCCGCGTGCGCGAGGAAGGGCTGGCCTTCGCCGGCATCCCCACCTCGGAAGCCACCGCCGCCCGCGCCCGCGCCCTCGGCCTGCTCATCGCCGCCCCCGACACGCCCTGCGACCTTGCCATCGACGGCGCCGACCAGATCGAGCGCGGCACGCTGCGCCTGCTGAAGGGCGGCGGCGGGGCGCTGCTGCGCGAGAAGATCGTCGCCGAATCCGCCGCCCGCTTCGTGGTGGTGGCCGACGCCGCCAAGCTGGTGGACCGGCTGGGCACCGGCTTCCCGCTGCCGGTGGAAGTCACCCCCTTCGGCCACGAGGCCACCGCCCGCCGCATCGCCGCCCTCGGCGGCCGCCCCACCCTGCGCCAAGCCGGCGGCACCCCTGTCCGCACCGACAACGGCAACCTGATCCTCGATTGCCCCGGCTTCGCCCCGATCCGCGACCCCTTCACGCTCGACCGCGTGCTGCGCAGCCTCGCTGGCGTCGTCTGCACCGGGCTGTTCCTGCTCCCCGTCGAACGCGCCTTCATCGGCCACGAGGACGGGCGGGTGGAGGAGCTCCGCGCATGATCCTGGTGGTGATGGGCGTGGCCGGCAGCGGCAAGACCACCATCGCCCGCGCGCTCGCCGAACGCCTCGGCTGGCGCTTCCAGGAAGGCGACGCCCTGCACCCGCCCGCCAACGTCGCCAAGATGTCCGCCGGCACCCCGCTCACCGACGAGGACCGCTGGCCCTGGCTGCACGCCATCGCCGCGGTGATCGACACCTGGCGCGCCGAAGGGGCCAGCGGCATCGTCACCTGCTCCGCCCTCAAGCGCGCCTACCGGGAGATCCTGATCGGCAACCGCCCCGATGTGCGCCTGGTCCACCTCGCCGGCGACAAGCCCCTGATCGCCGCCCGCATGGCCGCCCGCAAGGGCCACTTCATGCCCACGGCGCTGCTGGACAGCCAGTTCGCCACGCTGGAACCGCCGAGGGACGACGAGAACCCGATCATCGTCGATATCGGGCCAGATGCGGAGGAGATCGTGGCGGAGCTGGAGAAAAGGCTTAAGTAAGAATCTTCTTTTTCTGAAGAAAAAGAAGCAAAAAGACTTTTCCCCTTTTGCACCCGTCTCTCCCGATCAGCGCGCGCCAAGTCGGAAAGGTTTTTTGGTTCTTTTTTTTCAAAAAAGAACATCCTTGCCTTCGTCCCTTCCCCTTTGCCACAGTCGCCCCATGGACCCCCAGAAGCTCGCCGCCCTGCGCGCCCGCTACCCCAACGACAGGCCCGACGAGATCCGCGACCCGGATTTTCGCCGCGCCGCCGAGGCCGCGTTCAACACAAAGGGCCGCCGCCCGCTGCCCTATGCCGGCGTCTCGACGTTCCTCGACATGCCCTACCGGCCCGACGGGGATCTCGCCGGGCTCGACGTGGCGCTGATCGGCGTGCCGATGGACCTCGCCGTCACCAACCGCAACGGCAGCCGCCTCGGCCCGCGGGCGGTGCGGGCGATCGAGCGGATCGGGCCGTACCACCATGCCCTGCGCGTCACGCCGAAAGCGGAGCTGGCCATTGCCGATGTGGGCGACGTGCCGTTCCGCAGCCGCTATTCGCTGCCGGAGTCAATCGCCGATATCGAGGCCTTCTTCACCCAGGTCGCGGCCGCCGGCGTGAAGCCCATCGCCATCGGCGGCGACCATTCCATCAGCTACCCGATCCTGCGCGCCCTGGGCCGGCAGCGCCCGGTGGGCATGGTGCACATCGATGCCCATTGCGACACCTCCGGCCCCGCCGAGGGCAGCCGCTTCCACCATGGCGGCCCGTTCCGCCAGGCGGTGCTGGATGGCGTGCTCGATCCCGAGCGCTGCATCCAGATCGGCATCCGCGGCTCCGCCGAGCTGCTGTACGAGTTCAGCTATGAGTCCGGCATGACCGTGATCCACGCCGAGGAGGTGGACGCGATGGGCCTGCCGGCGGTGATCGCCAGGGCCCGCGAGGTTGTGGGCGGCGGGCCGTTCTACATCACCTTCGACGTGGACGGGCTCGACCCCGCCTTCACCCCGGGCACCGGCACGCCGGAGGTCGGCGGCCTCACCCCGCGCGAGGCGCAGGCGATCCTGCGTGGCCTGCGCGGGCTCGACGTGATCGGGGGCGACGTGGTGGAAGTGGCGCCGCAGCATGATTCCAATACCGTCACCGCCCAGATCGGGGCGATGATGGCCTTCGAGATCCTGTCCCTCATGGCCCTGGTGGGGAAGTAGCCATGGATGCCTTCACGCTGCCGCGCCAATCGGTGCATCTCAGCTTCGACCCCGGGCCCTACCGCATGGCGATGGGGCTGGTGGCCACCGATCCCGAGGAGCTGATCGAGCTGGACGAACGCTACCCGGAGGAGATGGCCGAGCGCCGCCGCCTGCTGGAGGTGCGCCACAAGGACGTCTTCGCCACCCTGCCCGGCAGCGAGGCGGCGCGTCGGGAAACCCTCGATGTCCTCGTCGACCTGCTGCCGCGCCGCTTCCCCGCCTGGTTCGCCCGCGAGGGCCAGGTGCTGCACAACCGCCTCACCGGCGAGGCCTGGAACCTCGATGCCCTCCCGCACGACCCGCTGGAGGTGGCCGGGCGGCTGGTGCAGGAGGATCTCTGCCTGCTGCGCCTCACGGATGACGGCCCGGTGCTGGATGCCGCCGTGCTGTGCTTCCCCAGCCGCTGGAGCCTGGCCGAGAAGCTCGGCCAGCCCCTGGCGACCATCCATACCCGCGTGCCGTTCTATGGCGAGCGGCTGGCCAAGCCGGTCGATCGGCTGATGCCGAACCTGCGGCCGGGCAAGATGGTGGTGCGGCTCAACTGGGGCATCACCGATGATCCCGCCCTGTACGCCGAAAGCCGCAAGTTCCGCCGTGAGCACAATGCCGAGGTGACGGCCGCCAATGCCGGCGAGCGCATCTGGCTGCGGGTGGAACGCCAGACGCTGCGGCTGCTGGAGCGCAGCGGCGGGGTGCTGTTCGGCATCCGCACGCATCTCTACCCCGTCGCCCGCCTCGCCGCCGACCGCCAGGTGGCCGCCGACCTCGCCGCCGCGTTGCGCGGGCTGCCGGAGCCGATGGCGCTCTACAAGAGCCTGCCGCCGTTCCGGGAGGCGTTGCTGGCCTACCTCGATGCGAAGGCTGCGTGATGCGGATCACCGACGCCCAAATCCACATCTGGTCCTCCGGCACGCCGAGCCAGGATCATCGCCCGGTGCCCGTGGTCACCGCCGAGGAGATGATCGCCGGCATGGACGCGGCCGGCGTGGCCGACGCCATCATCCACCCGCCGGGCTGGGACCCCGACTGCGATGCGGTGGCCGCCGAGGCGGTGCGCCGCTGGCCCGATCGCTTCGCCATCCTCGGCAGCTTCCCGGCGGGCGACCAGGGCAACAAGCCGCGCATCGCCACCTGGCGCGACCAGCCCGGCATGCTCGGCCTGCGCTGGGCGCCGCTGCATCCCGCCGCGCGCACCCTGTTCGAATCCGGCGCGATGGACTGGATCTGGCCGGAAGCCGAACGCCACGACGTGCCCGTGGCGCTGCTGGCCGGGCCGGTGCTGGGCAAGTTCCGCACCATCGCCGAACGCCACCCCGGCCTGCGGCTGATCATCGACCATTGCGGCCTGGTGCGGCTGAAGCAGGACGCGGCGGCCTTCGTGCATCTCGATGACCTGCTGGCGCTGGCCAGGCTGCCCAACGTGGCGATCAAGGCCACCGGGGCGCCGGGGTATTCCACCGAGGCCTACCCCTACCGCAACCTGCATGACGGGCTGCGGCGCATCTACGACGCCTATGGGCCGCGGCGGCTCTTCTGGGGCACCGACATCACCCGCATGCCCTGCAGCTGGACCCAGTGCATCACGATGTTCACGGAAGAACTGCCGTGGCTACGGGATGACCTGGACTGGGTGATGGGGCGGGGGATTCGAGAGTGGTTGGACTGGAAGTAAGCAAGAATGTTTTTTTTTGAAAAAAAGAACCAAAAAACTTTTCCGACTCTGGCGCGGGGCTAAAGTCGGAAAGTCTTTTTGCTTCTTTTTCTTCAGAAAAAGAAGACTCTTACTTACAGAACCAAGCAGGTCTCATCGAACCAGAACCTCGGCCCGCGCCGCTTCTCCGCCGCCGGGTCGCCGTGGCCCAGATTGACCAGGAAGTTCGACTTCCAGCCGCGGTCCGCGAGGAATTCCGCGTCCACCTTGGCATTGTC
>CANHCJ010000191.1 GCA_947458025.1 Rhodospirillales bacterium
CGACGCCCGTAGCGGGCGCGACTTACATTCATCCACATGGCGGAAGCATCGACGTTGCCTCCGCGTCGGCCAAAATCACAACCGATTCAACTGGCTAATCTTGTTCCCGGATGGACACTCAGAGAATGTTGGTTTCCGGCGTCGACTGCTGCTCCAGTCACCGACACCCCACCATTCTCTCCAGGCGGATAGGCCACCCAGAACCCCAAGATATTTGGGCGTTTTTCGCGTGGGGTTGGGGGTGGCTTCGGCGCCAGAACCCCGTTTTCGCTCTCCGGAGGGGCATTTCTCTCCGAAGCTTGGGGGTAGGCGGATTTACACCCAAGGTTCTATCACTCTGAAATAATTTGGTGTTTCCAATTCCGCCCGCGCGAGGTTGGATGTGTCATCCGACCGGGCAATAGAGTCTGGGCTCGAATTTTCTCAATCGTCGCAAGCATTGGCTTTGCTCAGGCAACCCGCGTTTAGCAGATATGGTCTCAACCTGCTGCAGAACGTGCTCGACCACAACATCTTCGAGGTTGGGCCGGTCCCATCTCAACTACAGGAACAGCGTCAGCGAAGAGACCATCGTGCGCCATATGCCCCAGCCTAGCGGCACGCCGACCAGCAGCCACAGCAGAACCAGCCGAATGGTCATGACCGCCGCTCCAGCGGGCGGATCATCCGGTTGCACAGCCAGCCCGCCGCCAGCAGGGCGGCCATGACATACATCGTCACCGTATAGGCCTGGGCCGGCACCACCCCGCGCTCGATCTGCCAGGTACGCAGGTAGTTCACCAGCACCGTGCCGAGCAATCCGGCAACCGACCAAGCGGTGAGCAGCCGGCCGTGGATTGCGCTGACCTGTAGCGTGCCGAACAGGTCGCGCAGATACGCCGGGACGGTTGCGAAGCCGCCGCCATACAGCGACAGGATCACCGCGAAGCCGGCGACGAACAGGGTGACTGAACCGATCTGCCCTGCCACCGGCACGGCGGCATAGAGCACCACCCCGAGGGCGAAGAAGACGGCATAGGTCGCCCGCCGTCCGATACGGTCGGAGATCGACGACCAGAAGAAGCGCCCGGCCATGTTGAACAGGCTGAGCAGGCCGACAAAGCCCGCCGCGGCCCCGGCGTCGATCCGGCCGGGGAACATCTCCTGGATCATTGGCGAGGCTTGACCCAGCACGCCGATCCCCGCCGTGACGTTCAGGCAGAGCACCAGCCACAGTAGCCAGAACTGCCGCGTCCGCACCGCAGCGGTTGCGTCCACGCCGCGCATCTTGGCCGCTGGCGGCGGGGTCCAGCCTGGCGGGGCCCAGCCCTCGGGTGGCACCCGCACCACGGCGGCGCCGATCAGCATGAAGGAGAGATAGACCCCGGCAAGCACCAGGAAGGTTTGCCATACCCCGGGTGCCTCGAAGCGGGCCATCAGTTCCACCTCCAGCGGGGCGGCCACCAGCGCACCGCCGCCGAAGCCCATGATCGCCAGACCGGTGGCCATGCCCGGCCGATCGGGGAACCATTTGATCAGGGTGGAAACCGGCGAGATGTAACCGATGCCCAGCCCACAGCCGCCGAGCACGCCATAGCCAAGATAGACGAGCCACAACTGGTGCCACGCCACGCCGGCAGCGGCTACCACGAAGCCACCGGAAAAGCACAGTGCAGCCACCGCCATCGCCAGGCGCGGTCCCACCCGTTCGACCCATCGCCCGAACAGCGCCGCCGACACGCCCAGCACGGCGATCGCCAGCGAGAAGATCCAACCCAGTTCCACCAGCGTCCAGTCCGCTTCCGTCCCGCCCAGAAGCCGCGTCATCGGCAGGTTGAACGGCGAGAAGGCGTAGGCCTGGCCAATGGAAAGATGCACCGCGAGGGCAGCGGGCGGCACCATCCAGCGGCTGTATCCGGGCGGCGCCACTGTCTGGGCGCGGTTGAACTGCATGCGATCTATTCCTCCGGCACCCGCCGCCAAGTCGCACTATGCCGGGTGCCGCTAGCGCGGCGTTGATTCAACGCAAGCCACTGTCGTCAAATGCTCAGCACTTCGTGCCGGCCGCCGCCATTCACGCCCACCGTGATGGTGACCGTCACCGGCACGCAGATGAGCGGAGCCACCTCTTGTTGTCTGCGCCCTCAGCCCCTTGCGCACCCGCCAGACGCAATGCACCTGAAACCCGAACAGCGCGTCGCAAAAATGTAATGCCCCGCGCCCCTAATCGTTGATCTAAATCAACGACCTCGGGAACTCCGTTTTTCATAGTTAACACATGGGCGAAATCAGGGCCGTTGGCCCTGCAGAGCGATCTTCGATCGACGTTGGCTGAAGGGGATACGCGCCCCGCCACGGCTGTTATCGCCTCTTGATCACCAGCGCCGCATCCGTGTGATGCCGGCAAGGAGGAATCGATGCCCGACATCTATGCCGGCGGCTATCCGCTTCCGTTTGCAGTGCCGGCCAACGATCCGTCGGGAACCGCGCTGCATCTGTCTGTCCCGACGATCCACTGGACCGACAAGATCTTCTTCACCGTCACCGGCCTGACCTATGGAGGGTTCGGCGGGCCGGTGAATGCCGCGGGGATCGTGGTCGACACGACCCCGCCCAATTCCAATGCGGTTCCGGTAGGTTCCTTCTTTCCGCCAGGCGCCCCGCCCTACGGCGCCGTGTACCTTTCGGTCACCGGCTTCGGTCTGGCGGAACTGTTTCCGGCAACGCCGGAGAACGGCCTGGGGAGCCCACATCCACCGACGGTGTTTCGGGTCGAACGGTCGCTCAGCAGCCTGTTCGGCGCGGGCTGGGAGATCTCCGCACCGGTGTTCACGTTTGCGATCCGTGACGCGATTGGCGGTTACGGGGACAATTCCGGTAACCTGACGATCAGCGGCTTCCACATCGAATCCCAGCCGATCATGTCGATCGCCGCTGCCGACGCTGTGCAGCATGAGGGCGATGCCGGTGCCACCCCCTTCACCTTCACAGTGACGCGCAGCGGCGGCACATCGGTAACCGACAGCGTCGCCTGGGCGGTGAACGGCACGGTGGCACCCGGCCAGGCGGCTGCTGATGCTTCGGACTTCGTTGGCGGGGTCCTGCCAAGCGGCGTAGTCACCTTCGCACCGGGAGAGGTGAGCAAGACCGTCACCGTGGCGGTGCGAGGTGATGCCCTGGCGGAGTCCAGCGAGGGCTTCACGGTCACGCTGTCCAACCCGTCGGCCATGGCGGGTCTCGGCACGATCGCCGCACAGGGCACAATCGGCAACGACGACACGACGCCGACCGCCCTGCAGATCGCGCCGTATGCGGCGCGGAGGGTGGAGGGTTCTGGCACCAGCACGCCATTCACCTTCGCCGTGGCCCGCTCCGGCGACCTCACGGGCACGTCAAGCGTCGCCTGGTCGGTGACCGGCAGCGGGGTGAGCCCAGCCAGTGCTGATGATTTCGTGGGCGGCGTCTTGCCATCGGGCGTCTTGACCCTGCCGCCCGGCGCCACCGGTTGGTTGATCACCGTCGATGTGCTGGCCGACAGCCTGGCCGAACCCGAAGAGGGCTTCACCATCACGCTGTCGGCCCCTTCGGCCGGGGTTGGCCTCACCGAGAGCAGCGCGGATGCCCAGATCGAGGACGACGACATCAACATCGCGATCGCGGCGGCCTCGGCCGACAAGCCGGAGGGCACCGGCGGCACCACGCCGTTCATCTTCACGGTCACCCGGTCGGGCATCCTGACCGGGTGGGACAATGTGGACTGGAGCGTGACCGGCACGGGAGGTTCGCCGGCCGATGCAGCCGACTTTGCAGGCGGCGTGCTGGCTTCCGGCACGATCAGTTTCGTGCCCGGTGAAACGGAGCGCACCATCACGATCGATGTGGCAGCCGACAGCACGCTTGAGGATGACGAGGCCTTCAGAGTGACGCTGTCGAACGCCACGAGCGGTGTCGTGGTAACCGCGGGCGTCGCGCAGGGAATCATCCGCAGCGACGACACCAGCCTTGCCATCGCCCCCCTGTTGGCGAGCCAGGCGGAGGGAAATGGTGGGGCGACTACCTATACGTTCGAAGTGATCCGTCAGGGCGTCGTTTCCGGAACGCAGAGCGTGGATTGGAGCGTGGCCGGGGCTGGTGCCTGGCCGGCGGAGGGCACAGATTTTCTGGGCGGCACGATGCAGGCGGGTACGCTGACGTTCCTGCCCGGCGAGACCAGCCGCACGATCACTGTCGACGTGGCCGGGGATGCGGCCGCGGAACAGGACGAGGGCTTCACCGTCACACTGGCGAACCCATCGGCCGGGGTGACCGTCACCACGGCGAGCGCCCAGGGCGAGATCCTCAACGACGACACCAACCTGGCGATCGCCGCCGTGGCGGCGAGCCAGCCGGAAGGGACGGGCGGCGCCACCGCATTCACCTTCGCGGTGACGCGGTCGGGCGTCACCACCGGCACCGACTCCGTGCATTGGGCGGTGAGCGGCAGCGGGCCGCAGGCGGTGCTGGCCAACGACTTCGTGGGCGGCGTGCTGCCGGAGGGCGACCTCGTGTTCCTGCCGGGAGAGACCAGCCGCAGCCTGACCATTGCCATCGCCGCGGATACCAGCCGCGAATTCGACAACGGCTTCACGGTGGCGCTGTCGGTGCCGTCGCCCGGGGTGTCGATTTCCGCGCCGGCGGCGGATGCCCTGATCACCAACGACGATCACAGCCCGATCCGCGCCGAGGCGCTGGCGGCCTCGGTGGCGGCCGGCAGCGCGTTGCATGTCGGCGACACCGTCATGTTCACCCTGACCCCGAGCTGGACGGCCACTGTCACCGCCGCGGGCGGCGGCGGATTGCCGGCGCTGCTGCTGAGCAATGGTGCGAGCGCGGGATACTCGGGCACGGACGGCAGCGGCAACTTGGTGTTCAACTACAAGGTGGCCAGCGGCGAGGCGACGCCCGACCTCAAGGTGACGGGACTGGCGCTGAACGGGGCGACCATCGGCGAGAAGGGGACGGTCAGCTATGCGGCCAGCGACAGCATCGCAATCGGAGCGCGCCCGGTGGGTGTTGCCCTGGGCGATCTCAACCATGACGGCCAGCGCGATGTGGTGGTCGCCAACTACAGCGCGAGTTCGGTGACGGTTGCCCTGGCTGGCGCGTTCGGTGCGCCGGCGACCGTGGCGACAGGCAATGGGCCGTTCAGCGTGGCGATCGCCGACGTGAACCAGGACGGCGATCCCGACATCATTACGGCCAACACCTTTGGAAACAGCGCGTCGGTCCTGTTCGGAGACGGCAAGGGCGACTTTCCGACAAAGACCGAATTGACGGTCGGCACAAATCCCACCGCGGTGGCAGCGGCGGACGTGTCGGGTGACGGGCTGGTCGATCTCGTGGTGGCGAACAGCGCGGGGCAGAGCGTCTCGGTGTTCCTCAACACGGGCGGCGGCAGCTTCGCACCCGAGGCGGTTTACAAAGCGGGCACATCCGTCTGGTCGGTGACGATCGCTGATGCCACTGGAGATGGGAAGCTCGACATCATCCGCGTCGAAAACAATGCCAATACCGTCTCGATCCTGCCAGGCAACGGCAAGGGCGATTTCGGGGCCGCCAGCAGCGTCGGCGTCGGCTCGGCCCCTGCTGCTGTCGCGGTGGGCGACCTCAACGGCGACGGGACGCCCGATCTTGTGGCGGCAAACTCCGGTGCCGATGCGGGAAGCAGCATTTCGGTCCGCCTCGGGACCGGCGGCGGCGCATTCGGGCCACAGGAATTCTTTGGCGGTAGCAATGGCCCGTACGATGTCGAGCTCGCTGACGTCAACGGCGACGGCCGGCTCGATGCCCTTGTGGTCGCACGCTGGAGCAGCACGATTGGCGTGTTGCTCGGCGACGGCAGCGGCGCCCTGTCCGCGCCCACGTTCCTTGCGGTGCCCGGCACTGGGCCGGAGGCCTTCGCCGTCGCGGACATGACCGGCGATGGCCGGCCGGATGTGGTTGTGCCGACAACCAACTCCGCGCCGTATGCCGTCTACGTTATGCAAAATGTCGGTTCAGCCGCGATCGAGTTCGACGCGGCAAGCATCGCCAGCCTGCCGGGCGCCGACACCGGCATCGCCGTCGAGGAGGTAGGGCTGGCCATCGCAGCGGTCTCGGCCAGCAAACCGGAGGGCACCGGCGGCACCACCCCGTTTACCTTCAGCGTGGCCCGGTCGGGATCGACGTGGGGCACAACCACGGTTGACTGGACCGTGGCGGGTGTGGCCGGCCCCGGCACCCTGCCGGCCAACGCGGCCGACTTCGTCGGCGGCGCGCTGCCAACGGGCACCGTCACCTTCCTGCCGGGCGAGACGAGCCGCACCCTCACCGTGGACGTGAGCGGCGACACCGCCGGCGAGCTGAACGAGCGCTTCGCCGTCACGCTGGCAAACCCCTCAGTCGGCGCCGTCATCGCAACCGCAGCCGCCCAAGGCATCATCTTCAACGACGACACCAGCCTGTCGATCGCGGCCCTCTCGGCCAGCAAGCCGGAGGGAACCGGCGGCAGCACCGCGTTCACTTTCCGGGTTTCTCGATCCGGGGATACGAGCGGCAGCGGCAGCGTCGATTGGGCCGCGGCCGGAGTGGCCGGCGCGGGCACCGTTCCGGCAAACGCCGCCGATTTCGCTGGCGGCGTGCTGCCCTCGGGAACCGTTGCCTTCCTGCCGGGCGAGACAACCCGCACCATCACGGTGGACGTGTTCGGCGACACCGCGGGCGAACTGAACGAGCGCTTCGCCGTGACGCTGGCCAGCCCGTCGCCGGCGATGACGCTCACGACCGCAACCGCCCAGGGCATCATCTTCAACGACGACACCAGCCTGGCCATCGCGGCCCTCTCGGCCAGCAAGCCGGAGGGCACCGGCGGCAGCACCGCGTTCACCTTCCGGGTTTCTCGATCCGGGGATACGAGCGGCAGCGGCAGCGTCGATTGGGTGGTGGCAGGTGTAGCCGGCCCGGGCACGGTGCCGGCCAACGCGGCCGATTTTGTCGGCGGCGTGCTGCCCTCGGGAACCGTCGCCTTCCTGCCGGGCGAGGCAACCCGCACCATCACGGTGGATGTGTTCGGCGACACCGCCGGTGAGCTGAATGAGCGCTTCGCCGTGACCCTGGCCAACCCGTCGCCGGCAGTCGCACTCACGACTCCGTCGGCCCAAGCGGTGATCTTTGACGACGACACGATCTATGGAACATCGGGCAACGACACGCTCGTCGGCACACCCGGCTCCGATGTGTTCATCATCGGTAGCGGCCTTGACAGCATCACCGGTTTGACCGGCACTGACATCTTCCGCTTCACGTCTGCTGGACTCGGCGACGCCACGGTGAACGCCACGACCTTCGAGGACTTCAGCCGTGCCGCCAACGAGAAGTTCGACCTGTCGCAGATCGACGCCATCGCCGGAACGGTGGCCAACGACGCTTTCGTGTTCGTTGGCTCCGCAACGTTCAGCGGCGCACCTGGGGAACTGCGATGGGAGGACCAGGGCTCTGTCAGGCTTATCCAGGGGAACGTGAACACCGACACCATCGCTGACCTCACTATCTTCGTGAAGGCTGCCGGGCCAGTTGACGGGAACTGGTTCGTGCTGTGAACGACAACGGATTACGAGCGAGAAGCGGAGACCGCTGTGGTTGTCTGTTGCGATGACCAGTGTGTAGGCGTGGACCTATGCACGAGGGTGAGCAGCGTCATCCCATCCGGCTGCCTCCCCGCCAAGATCGCCTCCACCACCGATGGCGCCAGCAGCGTCAGCCTCAGCACGTCACCTACATAGGTCCGATCCAGCTTCTC
>CANHCJ010000192.1 GCA_947458025.1 Rhodospirillales bacterium
CGCGCCCGCCGAGATGGATGCGGCGCGGCTGATGCTGGTGGATCTCGGCATCCTGCCGCGCGCCGCGGACCGCTGCGACGCACCGCGCGGGGAGCCGGTGCTGCTGGGCGCCGGGGAGGAGGTGCTGACGGCGGTGGTGACGGTGGCGGGGCAGGCCGGCTGCTGGGCGGTGGTGATCGGCACCGCCGAGGCCCGGCTGCGCGGCGTGGCAGACCCCGCCCCCTACTGGCAGCGGCCGGAGGCGCGGGCGGCGCTGGCGGTCTATGCGCTGGGGGCCGGGCTGGTGGCGCTGATCTTCTCCGGCGTGTGGCGGGCGCTGCGGCGCATGGAGCAGGTGGCCGGCGCACGGGCGGAAGGCTTCGCGGAAGCAGCGCGCGTGCCGGAGCTGTCGGGCCTGGCCGGGGCGTTCGACGCGATGGTGCTGCGGCTGCGGCGCAGTGCCGAGATGCTGCGCCAGGCGGCGGAGGCGAATGCCCATGCCTTCAAGGGCCCGATCGTCACCATCCGCCAGGCGCTGGAGCCGCTGCGGCGCGATGCCCAGGCGGCGGCGTGGCTCGCGCCGGTGGATGCGGCGCTGAACCGGCTCGATGGCCTCGTCCGCTCCGCCCGGGTGCTGGACACGGCCGCGGCCGAACTGCTGGAGCCGGAGCTGGAGGAGGTGAACCTCTCCGAACTGGCCGCCGCGGTGGTGGACGGGATGGGGGCGAGCCACCCCGGGCGCCTGGCCGGCGCGATCGCGCTCGGTGTGGCGGTGCGCGGCCAGGCGGAGGCGCTGGAGACGGTGCTGGAGAACCTGATCGGGAACGCGCTCGGCTTCTCCCCCGCCGGCGCGGTGGTGCGGGTGGCGCTGCGGCGGGAAGGGGCGGAGGCGGTGCTGACCGTGGAGGATGACGGTCCAGGCGTGGCGCCGGAGCGGCTGGCGCATATCTTCGAGCGCTACTACTCGCACCGGCCCGGCTCGGCGCCCGGGGCGCATTTCGGAATCGGGCTGTGGCTGGTGCGCCAGCACGTGCTGCTGCTGGGCGGCAGCATCGCGGCGGCGAACCGGGAGGGTGGCGGGCTCTCGATTACGGTGCGGCTGCCGGTGGCGGGTTAGCTTCGGGCGTCGAACAGCAGGACGCGGGCGGGCAGCGTGATCCACTCGCCCTGGACAAGCGGCGTGATGGCCCGGGTGATCGCCTCGGCGGCCCAGGCGCGCGCGGCCTCGGGCTGGTCGCGCATCAGCCGGCCGGTCTGGCCCATGTTGGCGAGCCCGGCGGCGGTGCGGGCGGGGTCGTCGCCGGGGAAGCGCATGGTGAAGTCGAAGGGGCGCACCCGCGCCGCCGGGTAGCCGGCATCGTGCAGCAGGCGCAGCACGCGGCCAGGGTTGCCGAAGGCGAACTGCCCGGGCTCGAACGGGTCGGAGGGCGGGGGCGGGGGCGCCGGCGGGGGCAGGGCGGACAGGGCGGCCTGGTAGGGAATGTCCATCCACGGGTTCTCCGCCAACGGCGCCCAGGCGGCGAAGGCGAAGCGCCCGCCAGGCTTCAGCGAACGCCGCAGGTTCGCAAAGGCGCCCACGGGATCGCCGAAGAACATCACCCCGAAGCGCGAGAACAGCAGGTCCGCCGGCGCCCCTTCAAGCCGCCAGCTGAGGGCATCGGCCAGGGTGAGGGTGACGTTGGGGGTCTCCGCCAGGCGGGCACGGGCGGCCTCGAGGATCACGGCGGAGACATCCAGCCCCGTGACATGGCCCTGCGGGGCAACGGCATTGGCCAGCGCCAGGGTCGTGCCCCCGGCGCCGCAGCCGACATCGACCACGCGCATGCCCGGGGAAGGCGCCGCCCAATCCATCAGGGCGGCCAGAACGGGAGCAAGGCCGCGCTCGGTGCGGGCCTCGCTGGCGGCCCATTGCTCGCCCATGGGGCCGTTCCAGGCCTGAACCTGGCGGGCGTGGCGCTCGGCGGCCTGGTCGGTCATCCGCGATTCCCGTGCTTTTCGGCGTTGTGTCGACGTTGGAACGTCGAACCTGCAGGCCAGTCTAACACTGGACGCCGATCTCTTCGCCAGGGGCGGGCAGGGCCGATAATGGGCAGGGCGGCTCAGCGCGGCCGCAGCGCATCCACCGGGCCGGTGATGGTGACCACCACGGTGACGCCGCGGAGCTCGCGCGGCACGCGGGCGGCCACGCCGGCATCGACGACGCCGACCATCAGGGCCTGCTGGCCCGGCGGGCCGAAGCCGATGCCGACGGAGACAACGCCGGGGATGGCGAGCAGCCTGGCTTCCTCCTGCGCCAGCACCTGCGCGGCCTGGCCGCGCGGGGTGGCCTCGTCCGGCCGGTACTCGACAGGGCCGGAGCCCGAGAAATCCGGCCCGGCGTGATCGATGTCGCTCATCGCGTCTGCCCTTTCCAGCCCGCGCGGAGATAGGCGGCCGGCTGCCCCGCGGCAAGGACAGCCGGTACCCGGGCTACGGCAGCAGGCGGATGTTGAGGGCCGAGAGCACCGTGCCGATCGGGTTGGCGAAGGTGGTGCCGCCGCCCCCGGCGAACAGCAGGCCCACCGGGCGCAGCCCCGCCGCCCACTGCCAGATCAGCGAGCCGGAATCGCCGCCGGCGGAGAACGGGTTGGCGTTCACCGACTGGATCGCGATCTGGTTGCGGAACAGCGCCACCCGGCCGCCGCCGTAGTTGACGTTGACCGACACGCCGATCTGGGTCACCCGGCCCTGGGTGAGGCCGGTGGTGCGCCCGCTCTTGCCCACGGTCATGCCCAGCGAGGCCGCCAGCGGCGCGGTGCCGGTGCGGTAGTAGGCCGGGCGGCCGCCGGAGAGGTAGTACTGCTCGCCGCGGATGCGGTCGTGCCAGGCCCAGCCGAAGGCGCAGTCGACCAGGTTGGCGGCCCCGCCGAACCGGATCGGCACCCAGCGCGCCAGCACCGCGATCTGGTCGGCGGGGTGGCGCCCGCCATCGGCCGGGCCGGGCTGGACAATGCTGTCGCCCACCGCCGCGGCGTTCGAGTTCGCCAGCACGTGATTGTTGCTCAGGATCAGGTGCCGGTTGGTCCAGGGCGCGGTGAGCCCGATGGCGCGGCTGCCCAGCGTGCCGGCCGTGACCTTGGTATGGGCCACGGAAACGCCGCCCGGGGCGGGGCGATGCCGCGCGCGGTGGGAGAAGGCATCCACCACGCCCACCGGCACCTGCTGCACCGGCACGCTGGCAAGCGCGCGGGTGCCGGCGCTCTCGGCCAGCTGGGCCAGCAGCTCCTCGTGCGGCATGGCGTTCTCGGTGAACAGCGTGAGCACCGGCTCGCCGGGGCCGCCGGGGCCGAAGCCGAGGCTGGCCGGGTCCGGCAGGCCGATGCCGACGCCCACGATGCCCTGGCTGGACGGCGCGTCCGCGCGCGCCTCCACCGAGCCGGAGGCGCCGAGCAGCGTGGCCTCCACCGCATCGCGCAGGGCGAGCAGGTCGCCGGAGACTCCGGCTTCGGCGAACACGGATTGCAGTTCGGCCTCCTGGCCGAGCGCCTCCAGGCCGGTGCTGCTCGCATCCGGGTTCTCGGGGCTGGAGCTGCTGGGTGCGGGCGAGCCGCCGGTGGGGCCGGAATCGCCGTCCTTGCCGGCGCCGGGATTGTCGATGCCGGAACCGGCGCGAGTCTTGTCGCTCATTCTGATTCCCCTCTGCCGCATCGTGCGGCAAGGGAGCGAAGCGCCTATAAGGCGAATCCATCAAGCTTAAAGTGAATAATTCTATTCAAGAAAACTTTACTAATACAATAATACTCGTTCAATTCCGAATTCGAATATTGTATTGATATTGTATGCCAAAGCAGGCAAGGCCGAACATCGTGACCTTCACGGCAGTCACGGGCTCCGGTGGCGGATCCGGCGGCCCCGGACCCGGCCTCTGAAGGGAGATCCGGCTGCCAAGGTCGAAAAGTCTTTTTGCTTCTTTTTCTTCAGAAAAAGAAGGCGCTTGCTTCCTCGCTAAAGCGCCGCCGCCCGCTCCCGCAGCACGTATTTCTGCATCTTCCCGGTGCTGGTCTTGGGCAGCGCCCCGAACACCACCGTCTTGGGCACCTTGTACCGCGCCATGTTCGCGCGGCAGAATTCGATCAGCTCCTCGGCGCTGGCGTCGGCGCCGGGCTTGAGCGTCACGAAGGCGCAGGGCGTCTCGCCCCAGGTGGCATCCGGCCGCCCCACAACGGCGGCTTCCAGCACCGCGGGGTGCTTGTAGAGCACGTCCTCCACCTCGATGGTGGAGATGTTCTCCCCGCCCGAGATGATGATGTCCTTGGAGCGGTCCTTCAGTTCGATGTAGCCGTCCGCGTGCCACACGCCGAGGTCCCCGGTGTGGAACCAGCCGCCCTCGAAGGCTTCGGCGGTGGCCTTGGGGTTCTTGAGGTAGCCCTTCATCACAGGGTTCCCGCGCATGAACACCTCGCCCATGGTAGTGCCATCCTTCGGCATGGGCGCGAGGGTGCGCGCATCCGCCACCATCAGGCCCTCCAGCGAGTGGTAGCGCACGCCCTGGCGCGCCTTGATGCGGGCCTGGTCTTCCATGGGCAGGGCGTTCCATTCCTCCTGCCAGGCGCAGACGGTCACGGGGCCGTAGACCTCGGTGAGGCCATACACATGGGTGATGTGGAACCCCCGCCGCTCGATGCCGGCGATCACGGCGGCCGGCGGCGGCGCGCCGGCGGTCATGAACTCCACGGTGCGGGGAAGCGCCGGGAACTGCGCATCCGGCACGTTGATCAGCATGTTGGCGATGATCGGGGCGCCGCACATGTGCGTCACGCCGTGCTCGGTGATGGCGGCCAGCACGGCCTGCGGCTCCACCCGGCGCAGGCACACATTGGTGCCGGCCACGGCGGCCATGGTCCACGGGAAGCACCAGCCGTTGCAGTGGAACATCGGCAGGGTCCACAGATACACCGGATGCGGCGCCATCCCCCAGGTCAGCACGTTGGAGGTGGCGTTCAGGTAGGCGCCGCGGTGGTGGTACACCACGCCCTTGGGGTTCCCGGTGGTGCCGGAGGTGTAGTTCAGCGCGATCGCATCCCACTCGTCGGCGGGCAGCTCGATCGGGAAATCGGGCGTGCCGGTGGCCAGGAAGGCCTCGTACTCGGTCGCACCCAGCGCCTTGCCCGGCGGGGCGAGCTCGTCGACCACGTCGATCACGTAGGGGCGCTTCCCGGCAGGAATCTGCGCCAGCGCGGCCTCGATAGTGGCGCTGAACTCGCGGTCGGTCAGCAGCACGCGGGCCTCGCCATGCTGCAGGATGAAGGCGATGGTGGCGGCATCGAGCCGGATGTTCAGCGCGTTCAGCACGGCGCCGGTCATCGGCACGCCGAAATGCGCCTCCCACATCTCCGGGATGTTCGGCAGCATCGCGGCCACCGTATCCCCCTTGCCGATGCCATGGCGGGCAAGCGCGCTGGCCAGCCGCCGGCAGCGCTGCCCCGCCTCGGCCCAGGTGATGCGGCGGGCGCCGTGGATGGTGGCGATGCGGTTCGGATGCACCGCCTCGCTGCGCGCCAGGAAGGACAGCGGAGAGAGCGCGGCGAAGTTGGCCTGGTTCTTCGGCAGGTCGTAGTCGTGGGCGGCCATGGCGGGGGCTCCGTTGCTCGGCCGATGGGTGGCCGCGGGCGGAAGGTAGCGAACCCGGCCCGCCGGGGGAACGTATGGCGCGATGGCGCGGGAAAATGTATCGTATTCCTCAACCAATTCCGTGCCAGAAGGGCGCGGGGCGGCAGCTGGCGGGCCACGGCGCCCCACCGCTTCGGCGCTCCGGGTTCCGGGCGGTTCTGGACCTGGCAAGCGGTGGCTGAAGGATTGGATGTGGGTGCGGCGGCAGGCATGCGGGCGAGACGGATGAGGCGGGACGGATGACGGCCCGCATCCTGATCGTGGATGACGTGGCGGCGAACCTGCGCCTGCTGGAGGCGCGGCTGAGCGCCGAGTATTACCAGGTCGCCACCGCGCAGGACGGGCACGACGCGCTGCGCCTGGCGCGCACCTGGCAGCCGGACCTCGTGCTGCTGGACGTGATGATGCCGGGGCTCGACGGCTTCGAAACCTGCCGCGCCCTCAAGCGCGACCCGGCAACGCGGCACATCGCGGTGGTGATGGTCACCTCGCTGGACCAGAGCGAGGAGCGGGTGCGCGGGCTGGAGGCCGGGGCCGACGACTTCCTCACCAAGCCGGTCGATTTCACCACGCTGCTGGCGCGCACGCGCTCCCTGGTGCGGCTGAAGCGCCTGCTCGATGAATGGCGGGTGCGCGGGGAGACGGCGCGCGCCCTGGGCCTGGGCGCAGACGGTGCGGCCCTCCCATCGGTCGCCGGCGCGCGGGCGCTGGTGGTGGACGACTGGGAGGAATCCGCCGAGGCGATGCAGCAGGCGCTGCTGGAGGAAGGCGTGGTGGCCGGCCGCGCCTCCAGCGAGGCAGAGATGCTGGCGCTCACCCAGGCGATCGCCTTCGACCTGGTGGTGATCAGCCTGTCGATGGTGGGCGACGACCCGCTGCGCCTGGCCTCGCGCCTGCGGGCGGGGGAGAACACGCAGTCGGTCCCGATGCTGGTAGTCGCCGAGCCGGAACAGCGCGACCTGGTGCTGCGCGGCTTCGACCTCGGCGCCAACGACTGGCTGCTGCGCCCGCTGGATCCGATGGAGCTGCGTGCCCGTGCCCGCAACCAGATCCGGCGCAAATTCTACCAGGACCGGCTGCGCAGCGACATCGGCCACGCGCTGGAGATGGCGCTCACCGACCCGCTGACCGGCTTCTACAACCAGCGCTACCTGGCGCGGCACCTGCAGACGCTGATGGGCGGCGGGGCCGGGGGCGGGATGGCACTGCTGATGCTGGACGTGGATCACTTCAAGCAGATCAACGACCGCTGGGGCCACCAGGTGGGCGACCAGGCGCTGACGCTGATCGCGCAGACGCTGCGCACGCGCATCCGGGTCTTCGATTCGATCGCCCGCTACGGCGGCGAGGAGTTCGTGGTGGTGATGCCGGGCACCAGCGAGCTGGATGCGCTGAGTGCCGCCGAACGCCTGCGCGGCGCGGTGGAGGAGCTGCGATTCGTGCCGGAGCCGGAGCTGGCCCATCCGCTCACGGTCAGCGTGGGCATCGCCTGCCTGCAGCCGGGCAGCCGTTCCACGCCGGAGCGGCTGATCCAGGCCGCGGACCAGGCGCTCTATGCCGCCAAGCGGGCAGGGCGGAACCGCGTCGAGGTCGGGCAACTCGTTTAGCGTAAACGCGAAAAGAGGCCCGCAAACGCGAAAAGGGGCGCTCGCGCGCCCCTTCATGCCGTGCAGCGCGGGCTGCGGCGAACTACTTGATCTTGGCTTCGCGGTAGGCGACGTGCTTGCGCGCCACCGGGTCATACTTGCGGAACTCCAGCTTGCCGGTCTGGGCGCGGGCGTTCTTCTTGGTCACGTAGAAGTGGCCGGTGTCGGCGCTGGACACGAGCTTGATCTGGATGGTGTTCGACTTGGCCATGGAATCGGATCCCGACGGAGAGGCGTGATCGGCAAGAATGCCGGCATTGCCGCGCGCAATCGCATCCGCGCGGCAGGGCTGGGCGAGGCGCGCTAATTACGCATCGCGGCTGCCGGCGTCAAGCCCGGTCCCGGCGAGAGGATGGGGCGGACGCCCAGCAGGGAGCGTGCCGGCAGCGGCGGCAGCAGCGCGGCGGCGTAGGAGGAAGGCGAGCGCACCAGCTCGCGCGCGGCCAGCAGGTCGAGGTCGCTGCCCTCGGCGGCCGGGCAGATGGCGCGGATCTCCAGCACCGCGGGCGGGGCCAG
>CANHCJ010000193.1 GCA_947458025.1 Rhodospirillales bacterium
GCCGGCTGGGGCCGTTCCGCACCGTGGCCGCCGATCCCGCGCGGGTGCAGAAGGAACTCGCCGGCTTCGCCCGCGCCGGCTTCAGCCGCGACGTGGCCTTGCGCGCCCTGCGCATGGACCCGCAGGAGGCCGAGGCGCTGCTGCGGGCGGCGCGGGAGGCGTAGTGGCCGCAATGGCCGGAAGGCGCGGCGCGGGGTCCTGCCCTATGCAGGCGCCATGACCCGCACCGCGCCGCCTGCCGCCTCCCCCGCGATGGACAGCACCGGCTGGGCGCTGCTGCTGGTGCTTTCCGTGCTGTGGGGCAGCTCCTTCCTGTTCTTCGCGCTGCTGGTGGTGGAGCTGCCGCCGCTGACCATCGTGCTCGGCCGCGTGGCCCTGGCGGCGCTGATGCTGCACCTGGTGCTGGTGCTGCGCCGCATGCCGATGCATGCCGGGCTGCCGTGGCGGGCCTTCGCGGTGATGGGGCTGCTGAACAACATCATCCCGTTCCTGCTGATCACGCTGGGCGTGGCGCGCATCCCAAGCGGGCTGGCGGCGATCCTGAACGCCACCACGCCGATCTTCACCGTGCTGGCGGCGCATTGGCTGACGGCGGATGAGCGGCTTTCCCCGGCCAAGGCGGCCGGCGTGGCGCTGGGCTTCGCCGGCGTGGCGGTGCTGGTGGGGCCCGGCCTGCTGGGCGGGATCGGGCAGGCGGACCTGGTGGGCCAGCTGTGCTGCCTGGGCGCTGCCGTGAGCTATGCCTTTGCCGGGATCTACGGGCGGCGGTTCCGCGCGCTGCCGTCGCTGCATGTCGCCACCGGGCAGGTGACGGCGAGTGCGGCGATGCTGCTGCCGCTCGCCTTGCTGCTGGAGCGCAGCTGGGCGCTGCCGATGCCCAGCGCCACCGCCTGGGCCGCGCTGTTCGGCATCGCGCTGCTCTGCACCGCCATGGGCTACGTGCTGTACTTCGCCATCCTGGCGCGGGTGGGGGCGACCAACCTGCTGCTGGTGACCTTCCTGCTGCCAGCCAGCGCGCTGCTGCTGGGGGCGCTGGTGCTGGGCGAGGCGATCAGCCTGCGCGCCCTGGCCGGCATGGCGCTGATCGGCCTGGGCCTGGCCGCCATCGACGGGCGGCTGCTGCGGGCGCTGCGGCGCTGACTTCCCACCCGCCCGCGCCGTGCTAGCCTCCGTGTGACACGGGGGACGATCCATGGCGCGCATCAACCGCTGCATCGAGCTGCTGCAACAGGGCATCGGCGTGTACTACACCGGCCACCACACCGGGCACGTGCTGACCTACGAGCAGGGGCGCGAGGATGCCGGCACCTGGGCCGACTACATCAACATCGGCATGGAGCACGGCGCCTTCGACATGGCGGGGCTGGCCGCCTACATGCGCGGGCTGGTGGATGGCGGGCCTACCCGCTCCGGGCACCGCACGCCCACGGTGGTGGTGGAGGCGCCGGTGAACGGCACCTCGGAGGCCAACGTGCTGCACAATGCCTGGCAGTTCCGCCAGATCCTGGGGCGCGGGGTGCACGGCATCATCCTGTGCCAGGCCGAGACGCCGGAAGCCGTGCGCGCCTTCGTGGAATCCTGCCGCTACCCGATCGGCGCGCAGGGCATCGACCCCGCCATGCCCACGCCGCTGGAACGCATGGCCGGCCGGAAGAAGGTGACGCCCCAGCCCGGCACGCTCGGCGTTGGCACGCGTGGCCAGGGCTCCGAGCCCGATGCGGCGCATGTCTGGGGCATCGAGCAGATCGACTACAAGCAGCGCTGCGACCCCTGGCCGCTGAACCCGCGCGGGGAGCTGATGCTGGGCGTGAAGCTGGAAAGCCCGGAGGGCGTGGCGCGCTGCGAGGAGATCCTGGCGGTGCCGGGCCTGGCCTATGCCGAGATCGGGCCCGGCGACCTGGGCTTCTCGCTCGGCTACCTCACCATGCGCAACGACCCCTATCCGCCGGAGATGCAGACGGCGCGCGACCGCATCCTGCGCGCCTGCCACCGCAACGGGCTCGCCTTCCTGGAGGCGTGCTGGCCCGCCAACGTGAAGCAGCGCATCGACGACGGCGTGCGCGTGCTGGCCGGCGGGCGCGAGGATGCGGCGGCGATCGGCCGCGCCTATCAGGGCCGCACGATGCCCGTCTGAGGCGATGGGGCGGCGCCGTCGCGCAGGGCGTGCAGGATGAGGCCGACCATCACGCCGAGCAGCAGGTGCCACAGGAAGTGCGTGCCGGTGGGAAAGGCGGCGCAGACCCGCAGGTCGATGGTGCGGAAGGTGAGGGCGGCGACGAACACGACGGTGGCGGCGAGCAGGGTGTGGCGGGTGGGCAGGCCGCGCCACCAGGCGAGTGCCGCCATCGCGGCCATGGCCGCCAGGGCGGGCGCATACTGGCCGGAGCCGTTGAGCGGATCGGCCGGCGGCGCCGGCTGGGCGATGGGGTCGGTGGGCGCGAGATAGGCCACCACCAGCGCCGCGCCGGCCGCCAGCGCCAGCACGGCCAGCGGGCCAGGGCGCAGCCCCGCCACCCGCCGTATGGCAACCAGGATGGCGGCGGCCACGAACATCCAGATCGGGATCGTGTCGGCGTATTCCGACCACACATTGGCGAAGGTGTGGAACAGGAAGGAGCCGACGCCGACCAGCGCGGCCAGCGCCACCAGGATCCAGTACTCCGCCGAGGCGCCGCCTTCGCGCCGCGCCGCCATCCCCGCCCAGAGCGCGGCGAGCGGGAAGGACAGGTTGGACCAGGCGTTGAGCGGCTCGGCCCAGAAGCCGGCCGCAGTGCGCTCGCAGTAGATGTCGATGGCCGTGGTCCAGTCCATGGCGCGGCTTCCCTTGGGGGCCATAGCGGTCGCATGGCGGGCGCGCCTTCACGTTGACCTGGATCATGGCCGCGGCGGGCGGCCGGGCTGCCGGTCTCGGGGCTGGCGCTGGCCTGGCCGGGCGGCGACCCCTCCCGAACCGCCGCCCGGCGGCGTCGCCGGTCAGGCCAGGGCCTCGCGCGAGCGGGTGCGCACCGGGACCTTGAGGTAACGCACGCCGTTCGCCTCCGCCTCCGGGAAGCGGCCGGCGCGGATGTTCACCTGGATGGAGGGCAGCAGCAGCAGCGGCGCGGCCAGGCCGGCATCGCGCTGCGTGCGGAAGGCGACGAACGCCTCCTCCGTGGTGCCGTCCTTCACGTGCGGGTTGCGGGCGCGCTGCTCGGCCACCGTGGTCTGCCAGGCATAGGTGTCGCGGCCCGGCGCCTTGTAGTCGTGGCACATCCACAGCCGCGTCTCGCCGGGCAGGGACAGCAGGCGGCGGATGGAGCGGAACAGAAGGCGGGCGTCGCCGCCGGGGAAATCGGCGCGGGCGGTGCCGTAGTCCGGCATGAAGATGGTGTCGCCCACGAACACGTCCTCGCCGATGCGATAGGCGATGTCGGCCGGGGTGTGGCCGGGCAGGTGCATCACCTCCACCGAAAGCTCGCCGAGCGGGAAGCGCTGGCCGTCGGCGAAGAGCAGGTCGAAGTCGCCGCCTTCCGGCTTCACGTCCCGCGCGTCGAACACCGGGCGGAAGATGCGCTGCACCTCGCGGATATGCTCGCCGATGCCGATGGGCGCGCCGGTTTTCGCCTTGATGTAGGGGGCGGCGGTGAGGTGGTCGGCATGGGCGTGGGTTTCCAGCACGTAGCGGATCGCCACCCCTTCCTCCTGCGCGGCGGCGAGCAGCCGGTCGGCGAACTCGGTGCCGGCGGTGCCGGAGCGGTTGTCCCAGTCCAGCACGGGGTCGATGACGGCGCCCTGCTTCGTGGCGGGGTCCCAGACCAGGTAGCTGATCGTGTTGGTCGGCTCGTCGAAGAAGGGGCGGATGAGTGCGGTGGCCATGATGTCCTCCAGGGGGCGGCGGCGGGGCGCGCGCATTGGGCTTGACATTCATATAAGCGATGTCTACTTGAGCACAAGCTAAATTAGAGAATATGGATGGAACGCAGCGACGAGATCATGCCCGGCCTGCAGCCCATGGCCGCCGAAGCGGCGGCCCTGCTGCGCCTGCTCGGCAACGACAAGCGCCTGCTGGTGCTGTGCCACCTGGTGGACGGGGAGATGGGCGTGGGCGCGCTGGCCGAAGCGGTCGGCCTGTCGCAATCCGCCCTCTCCCAGCACCTGGCCCTGCTGCGCGACAGCGGGCTGGTGGCCACGCGCCGCCAGGCCCAGGCCGTGTTCTACCGCCTCGCCGACCCGAAGGCGGCGGAGGTGCTGGGGCTGCTCCATCGCCTCTACTGCCGCAACGACCACCACTGACCATTCCGAGGGGACAGACCATGCTCAAGACCATCACACCCGAGGCCGCTTCCACGCTGCTGCGCGAGGGCGGCGCCATGCTGGTGGACGTGCGCGAGCCGGACGAGCACGCGCGCGCCCGCATTCCCGGTGCCACCAACCTGCCGCTGTCGCGGCTGGACGAGGCGGACCTGGCCGTGCACGAGGGCCGGCCGGTGCTGTTCCACTGCCGCTCCGGCGCGCGCACCCAGGGCCATGCCGCGCGCCTCGCCGACAAGGCCGGGGCCTGCGAGGCCTATGTGGTGGAGGGCGGGCTGGACGCGTGGAAGCGTGCCGGCCTGCCGGTGGCGGAGGATCGCCGCCAGCCGCTGGAGCTGATGCGCCAGGTGCAGATCGCGGCCGGCGGGCTGGTCGTGCTGGGTGCGGTGCTGGGCGCAACCGTGTCGCCGTGGTTCCACGCGCTGTCCGGCTTCGTGGGCGCGGGACTGGTGTTCGCCGGCGTCTCCGGCACCTGCGGCCTGGCCACGCTGCTGCGGGCGATGCCCTGGAACCGCGCCGCCGAGCGCGCGACGGCCTGACCGCAACCGGTCCACGGAGCACCCGCGCGATGACCACGCTTTCAACGATGCAGATGGTGCTCGGGGCCGGGTCCGGGGTGGGAGTGGGCTTCACGCTCGGGCTGGTGGGCGGCGGCGGCTCGATCCTGGCGGTGCCGCTGCTGGTCTACCTCGTGGGCGTCGCCTCGCCGCACGTGGCGATCGGCACCAGCGCGGTGGCGGTGGCCGCCAACGCCGCCATCGGCCTTGCCTCCCACGCACGCGCGGGCAACGTGCGCTGGCAATGCGGCGTGCTGTTCTCGGGGATGGGCATCGCCGGGGCCTTCCTCGGCGCGCGGCTGGGCAAGCTGGTGGACGGCCAATCCCTGCTGGCGGCCTTCGCGGTGATGATGGCGGTGGTCGCGGTGCTGATGCTGCGCCGGCGCGAGCCGGGCGAGGACCGCGTCGTGCGGCTCAGCCGGGAGAACGCGCCGATGCTGGTGGCCGGTGGGCTCGGGGTGGGGCTGCTCTCCGGCTTCTTCGGCATCGGCGGCGGGTTCCTGATCGTGCCGGCGATCGTGCTCGCCACCGGCATGCCGATGCTGCAGGCGATCGGCACCTCGCTGCTGGCGGTGACGGCGTTCGGCCTGACCATCGCGGCCAGCTATGCCGCGGCGGGGCTGGTGGACTGGGCGCTGGCGGCCATCTTCGTGGCCGGCGGCCTGCTGGGCAGCGTGGCCGGCACGCGGCTGGGCCGGGTGCTGGCGGCACGGCGCGGGGTGCTGACCCGGGTGTTCGCCGGGCTGATCCTGGTGGTGGCGGCCTACATGCTGGTGCGCAGCCTGGGCGCGATCGGCTGACGCCCGCTCAGCCGTCGAGCCACACCGGGTTGCTCCAGGCGCGCCGCCCGGCCTCGTCCACCACCACCACGCGCAGCCAGCCGCCCTTGCGGAACTTGTCGAGCGGCAGGCGGGCGCTGCGCTGGCCGGGGCCGTGGCTGAAGGCACCCGCCGAGCCGCGGCCGAGCGCGATGATGGCGGAGGCCGGCGAGCATTCCACGATCACCTCGCTGGAGGAGACCTGCAGCGTGTGGATCTCCGGCCCCTGCGAGGAATAGTAGCGCCCGGCCTTCAGCGCCTCCACCAGCGCCTCCGGCTCCAGCGTTTCGGACTTCACCATCACCCAGCCGCCGAACCAGTCGTTCCGCTTGAAATGGGCGTCGTCGGTGGCGCAGCCCCAGATACGGCGGCCTTTCGACAGCAGCGCATCCAGCATCACCGTGCCGTCGCCGCGATCCTCCTCCACGTGGCTGGTGTGGTTGTAGAGCTCCACGGCATGGGCGCAGGGGATGGCATCCGCATCGCCCATCGTCATGCCGTTCCAGGCCGGGTGCGGCAGCGCCACGAAGGCCCCGGCGGCGACGCAGCGCGCGGCCAGTTCCGGCCCGGTCTCGGCCGCCGTGGTGGGCGCGAAATCGAGCGGCAGGCCCACCGAGAGGATGTGCCACATCTCGCCCAGCTCGGTGCTGGGCGCATGCACCTCCGCGCCCAGGATGGTGGTGAAGCGGTTGGTGCGGAAATCGCGCGTATCGGCGATCGGGAAGCCGTATTTCGGCAGGAAGTGGTCGGTCAGCGAGATGAAGTCGTAGCCGCCCTCGCGATACAGCGCGCACACCTCCTCCGGCGAGCGGATCGCGTCCGACAGGGTGGAGTGGGTGTGCAGGTTGCCGCGGAAGAAGCGGCCGGGGCCGGAGAGGGGTTCCTGCATGGCGTGGGGTCCTGGTTGCCGTCGCCCCCACTGTGTGCGGCCGGCGCAGGCTGTCAATCGCGGTGGCGTGACATAAGCTGCATCGGCAGCAAGGGAGCGATCGGATGGAACTCAGGGGCACGGTGGCGCTGGTCACCGGCGGCAATGGCGGGCTGGGGCAGCGCATCTGCCACGCGCTGGCCAAGGAAGGCGCGCATATCGCGGTGATGTACGCACAAAGCCGCGAACAGGGCGAGGCGGTGGCGCGCGAGCTCGCCGCCACCTACCAGGTGAATGCGGCGGCCTTCGGCTGCGACATCACCGACCAGGGCCAGGTGGAGGCGCTGGTGGCCGCGGTGCACAAGCACTTCGGCCGCATCGACATCCTGGTGAACGACGCCGCCTTCAACAAATCCGTGCCGTTCCCGGACCTCGATGCCATGAGCATGGAGCTGTGGGACAAGATCATGGCGGTGAACCTCACCGGCCCGATGCGGCTCACCAAGGCGGTGGCACCGATCATGAAGGCGCAGGGGGCCGGGCGGATGGTGAACATCTCCTCCGTGGCGGGGCTGACGCCCAGCGGCTCCTCGATCGCCTATGCCATCTCCAAGGCCGGGCTGATCCACCTCACGCGCTGCATGGCTGTGGCGCTGGCGCCCGAGGTGCTGGTGAACTGCGTGGCGCCCGGCCTGCTGGAAGGCACGCGCGCCACGGCGAACCTGCGGCCGGAGCAGGTGACCAACTCCGCCTCCTCCGCGCTGCTGAAGAAGGCCGCCGACAAGGATGATTGCGCCGACATGGTGGTGACGATGTGCCGCACGGAAACCATGACCGGGCAGACGATCGTGATCGATGCCGGGCGGGTGTTCCACTAGAACGCAAAAAGACTTTGCCCGCTTGATGCGGAAAGACCCGGTCTTTCCGCCTCAAACGGGCAAAAGTTTTTTGGTTCTTTTTTTCAAAAAAGAACTGCTTGCTTAAGCGACGGCCGCATCATCCCGCCGGTCGCGCACCTTCACATAGGCCAGCGCGGCGTGTTCCTGGCAGTACGGCTTGCCGGTTGTCGCCTCGGCATCGCAGAAGCGGAAGCTCTTGGTGCCCGGCTCGCCGATCGGCCAGCAGCAGGTCTGCGGCCGGATCGGGCGGAAGGTGGTGCTCGCCGGGCGGGAGGCCACCACGCGCGGCACCGAGGCCGGCGGGGCAGGGGGCTGGGAGATCGGGGCC
>CANHCJ010000194.1 GCA_947458025.1 Rhodospirillales bacterium
ATCCGCCGCGCCATCGAGGCCCTGGCCACCGCCGCCCCGCCCCAGGCCGCCCCCACCATCGCCGCCCTGCAATCCGGCAACCTCCTCACGGGAGCCGGCGGCATCCTCGTCATCCGCCAGGGCGACACCCTCATCGACGCCCGCACCGGCCAGCCCGCCCAGGGTGTCACCGCCGCCGGCCTGCGCCCCGTGCGCATCAACAACGCCGTCCGCCGCGCCGCCGAAGCCGCCATGGGCAGCCTCACCCTCTTCTCCCCCGATACCGCCACCCGCCGCCGCGCCGCCGAGGCCGTCTTCAAGTCCCGCGACCCCGCCGGGATCGAACCCCTCACCCGCGCCATCGCCGCCGAGAAGATCCCCTCCATCCGTACCGAAATGGAGGAAGCCCGCGCCGCCGCCCAACTCGCCAGCCCCGCCACCCCGGAAGCCGACCGCATCGCCGCCGTCGCCACCCTGCGCACCCGCGGCGACCTCGATGCCCGCGCCGTCCTGGCCACGCTGAAGGACCAGCCGCCCGCCGTCGCCCGCGCCGCCCAGGATGCCGTCACCCATATCGACCGCATGCAGCAGCTCTGGGCCGTCGCCCAGGGCATCTTCTACGGGCTCTCCCTGGGCTCCGTCCTGCTCCTGGCCGCCGCCGGCCTGGCCATCACCTTCGGCGTCATGGGCGTCATCAACATGGCCCACGGCGAGATGGTCATGATCGGCGCCTACACCACCTTCGTCATCCAGGACATCATCCGAACCTCCGCCCCCGGCCTGTTCGACTACTCGCTCTTCCTCGCCGTCCCCGCCGCCTTCATCGTCGCAGGCAGCATCGGCATCGCCATCGAACGCGGCCTGATCCGCTTCCTCTACGGCCGCCCGCTCGAGACCCTGCTCGCCACCTGGGGCCTCTCCCTCGTCCTGCAGCAGGCCGTCCGCTCCATCTTCGGCCCCACCAACCGCGAGGTCGGAACCCCCTCCTGGATGTCCGGCGCGGCCGAATGGGGCCACCTCACCATCACCTGGAACCGCCTCACCATCATCATCTTCGCCATGATGGTCTTCGCCGCCCTCATCGCCACGCTGCGCTACACCGCCCTCGGCCTGCGCATGCGCGCCGTCACCCAGAACCGCCGCATGGCCGCCTCCATGGGCATCCGAACCCCCTGGATCGACGCCCTCACCTTCGGCCTCGGCTCCGGCGTCGCCGGCATGGCCGGCGTGGCCCTCAGCCAGATCGACAACGTCAGCCCCAACCTCGGCCAGGGCTACATCATCGACAGCTTCCTGGTCGTCGTCTTCGGCGGCGTCGGCAACCTCTGGGGCACGCTGGTCAGCGCCCTCACACTGGGCATCGTCAACAAGTTCCTCGAACCCGTCGCCGGCGCCGTCCTCGGCAAGATCGTCGTCCTCGTCCTCGTCATCCTGTTCATCCAACGCAAGCCGCGCGGCATGTTCCCCATCAAGGGGCGGGCGGTAGAGGCATGAGCAAGAAAGAATCTTCTTTTTGTGAACAAAAAGAAGCAAAAAAACTTTATCCGATGGCGCCCGTTTTCATGATCGAGGCCTTGCCGCATCAAAGGGGGAAAAGTCTTTTTGCCTCTTTTTCTTCAGAAAAAGAAGGCCTTCCTTCCTCCGGAGCCCCGGCATGAACCGCACCGCCACGCTGATCTGCCTGGTCCTCGTCCTCGGCGGCGCCCTCCTGCTCGCCGCCGGCAACCAGCTCGCCGCCCCGGACTCGCCCTTCCACGTCCCCACCTACGTCATCTCGCTGGTCGGCAAATACCTCTGCTACGCCATGCTCGCCCTCGCGCTGGATCTCGTCTGGGGCTACGCCGGCATCCTCTCCCTCGGCCACGCGGCGTTCTTCGCCCTCGGCGGCTACGCCATGGGCATGTACCTCATGCGCCAGATCGGCACCCGCGGCATGTACGGCAACGCCGTCCTGCCGGACTTCATGGTGTTCCTGAACTGGAAGGAACTCCCCTGGTACTGGCTCGGCTTCGACAACCCGGCCTTCGCCCTGCTGATGGTCCTGCTCGTCCCCGGCCTGCTCGCCCTGGTCTTCGGCTGGCTCGCCTTCCGCTCCCGCGTCTCCGGCGTCTACCTGTCCATCATCACCCAGGCCCTCACCTTCGCCCTCATGCTCGCCTTCTTCCGCAACGACATGGGCTTCGGCGGCAACAACGGCCTCACGGATTTCAAGGACATCTTCGGCTACCGCCTCCAGGCGGATTCAACCCGCGTCGCCCTGCTGCTCGCCAGCGCCGTCGCCCTCTGCCTGATGCTGCTCGCCGCCGGCTTCATCGTCAGCTCGCGCTTCGGCAAGGTCCTGGTCGCCGTGCGCGACACCGAAGCCCGCACCCGCTTCCTCGGCTACCGCCCGGAACGCTACAAGCTCTTCGTCTTCGTCGTCTCCGCCGTCATGGCCGGCATCGGCGGCGCGCTCTACGTGCCCCAGGTCGGCATCATCAACCCCAGCGAATTCTCCCCCGCCAACTCCATCGAGGCCGTCATCTGGGTCGCCGTCGGCGGCCGCGGCACCCTGGTCGGCGCCATCCTCGGCGCCATCCTGGTCAACGGCGGCAAAACCTACTTCACCGGCGCCCTGCCCGAAATCTGGCTCTTCGCGCTCGGCGCCCTCTTCATCCTCGTCACCCTCTTCCTCCCGAACGGGGTCCTCGGCCTCTTCCGCCGCCGCGAAAAGGCACCCGCCCCCAAGCCAGCAACGGAACCCGCCGAATGACCCGAACCGGCGACACCCTGCTCTACCTCGACGGCGTCTCCGTCACCTTCGACGGCTTCCGCGCCCTGAACGCCCTTTCCCTCCTCGTCGAAAAGGGCGAAATGCGCGCCGTCATCGGCCCCAACGGCGCCGGCAAAACCACCATGATGGACGTCATCACCGGCAAGACCCGCCCCGACGAAGGCCAGGTCATCTTCGGCGAGAAAACCGACCTCACCCGCCTCGACGAACCCGCCATCGCCGCCCTGGGCATCGGCCGCAAGTTCCAGAAACCCACCGTCTTCGAACCCCTCTCCGTCTGGGACAACCTCCTCCTCGCCCTGGCCGGAGACCGCCGCCCCCGCTTCACCCTCTGGGCCCGCGAAACCGAAGACGAACGCGAACGCATCGAACAGGTCCTGGAAACCACCCGCCTCGCCGACCTCCGCCACCACATCGCCGGCTCCCTCAGCCACGGCCAGAAACAATGGCTCGAAATCGGCATGCTCCTCGCCCAAGACCCCCAGCTCCTCCTGGTGGACGAACCCGTCGCCGGCATGACGGATGCGGAAACCGAACAAACCGCCGACCTCCTGCGCGACATCAACCGAACCCGCTCCGTCGTCGTCGTCGAACACGACATGGCCTTCGTCCGAGCCCTCGGCGTCCGCGTCACCGTCCTGCACGAAGGCTCGGTGCTGTCCGAAGGAACCATCGACCACGTCAGCAACGACCCCAAAGTCATCGAAGTGTACCTTGGGCGATGACATGCGAAGAAAGCCGTTCTTTTTGTGAACAAAAAGAACCAAAAAAACTTTGTCCTTTAGGCGATCTTCTCCCTCTCCCCTTGGGGGAGAGGGTCGGGGTGAGGGGTAGCCACGCACACCATGCTTGAAGTCCGCTCCGTCGACCTCCACTACGGCGCCGCCATCGCGCTCCGCCAGGTCTCCCTCACCGCGCAAGTTGGCGAGGTCACATGCTTGCTGGGCCGCAACGGTGTCGGCAAGACGAGTTTGCTGCGCGCCATCACCGGCGCCCACCCCATCTCCGCCGGCACCATCACCTGGGAAGGCCAGGACATCACCAGGCTCCCCACCTACGAGCGCGCCAGGCGCGGCATCGCCAGCGTCCCCCAGGGCCGCGACATCTTCCCGTTGCTCACCGTGCGCGAGAACCTGGAGACGGGCTTCGCCGTCCTCCCCCGCCGCGAGCGGAAGGTGCAGGACGAGATCTTCGACCTCTTCCCCATCCTGAAAACCATGCTCCGCCGCCGCGGCGGGGATCTGTCCGGCGGCCAGCAGCAGCAGCTCGCCATCGCCCGCGCCCTGGTCATGAAGCCCCGCCTCCTGGTGCTCGATGAACCCACGGAGGGCATCCAGCCCTCCATCATCAAGGACATCGGCCGCATCATCGATCTTTTGCGCACCCGCGGCGGCATGGCCATCCTGCTCGTCGAGCAGTATTTCGATTTCGCCCGCGACCTTGCCAGCCGCATCGTCGTGATGGACCGTGGCGACGTGGTCCTCAACGGCCGCCGCGAGGAGCTGAACGAGGATGACGTCCGCCGCCGCCTTTCCGTATGAGACCCCGGCGCCGCCTCCAAAGCCCTCTCCCCTTGGGGGAGAGGGTTGGGTGAGGGGTCATGCCGCAACCCCCATCACCGAGGCCGGCTCCGCTCCCCCGTCCCTGCAGCGCGCCCGCGGCGAACTCGTCGTCACCTGGCGCGACCGGAACGGCACCACCGCGCTGGCGGACCTCCGCCAGGATGGCTGCCTCAAGGCCCGCTTCCCCTGCCCCACCGGCTGGGCGGAGGCCGTCATGCTCAACAGCTCCGGCGGTGTCGCCGCCGGCGACCAGCTCCGCCTGCGCCTCGCCGTCGGCGCCAACGCAAAGGCCACCTTCACCGCCCAGGCCGCCGAGCGCTTCTACCGCGCCCGCCCCACCGACCCGCCGGCCACCATCCACACCACCCTCGCCGTGGCCGAAGGCGCGTCAGCCGAATGGCTCCCGCAGGAGACCATCCTCTTCGACCACGCCGCCCTCACCCGCACCCTGTCCGTCGACCTCGCCGAATCCGCCTGGTTCCTCGGCATCGAAACCCTCGTCTTCGGCCGCGCCATGATGGGCGAAACCGTCCACGCCCTGCGCCTGCGCGACACCATCACCATCCGCCGCGCCGGCAAGCTCGCCCTGCACGACGCCATCCGCCTCGAAGGCGAAGCCGCCCCCATCCTCGCCGCCCGCGCCGGCACCGGCGGCGCCATCGCCACCGCCACAATCATCCACGCCGCCCCGGATGCCGCCGCCCACCTCGCCCCGCTGCGCGCCGCCTGGGAGAACACCCCCGCCCAGGCCGCCGCCAGCACCTGGAACAACCTCCTCGTCGCCCGCCTCGTCGCCCCCGACAGCGCCACGCTCCGCACCAGCATCGTTGCGGCCCTGTCAGTCCTGCGCGAAGCTCGCCCCGTCCCAAGAGTCTGGAACTGCTAGCGTCCTGCCCCCGTAGCGCGCGCCAGCGTGCGAAGGGGACCAGCAGGCCGCTTCAAGAAAGGAGCCTTCATGAACCTCACCCCGCGAGAAAAGGACAAGCTCCTCATCTCCATGGCCGCCATGGTCGCCCGCCGCCGCCTCGAACGCGGCGTCAAGCTGAACTACCCCGAGGCCATCGCCCTCATCACCGACTACGTCATCGAAGGCGCCCGCGACGGCCGCTCGGTGGCCGACCTCATGCAGGCAGGCGCCCACGTCATCACCCGCGACCAGGTCATGCCCGGCATCCCCGAGATGATCCACGACATCCAGGTCGAAGCCACCTTCCCCGACGGCACCAAGCTCGTCACCGTCCACGAACCCATCCGCTAGGAACCCCACCATGATCCCTGGCGAAATCATCCCCGCCGAAGGCGACATCGAACTCAACGTCGGCCTCCCCCGCACCACCCTCACCGTCGCCAACACCGGCGACCGCCCCATCCAGGTCGGCTCCCACTACCATTTCTTCGAAACCAACGCCGCGCTCACCTTCGACCGCACCCAGGCCCGCGGCCAACGCCTCGACATCCCCGCCGGCACCGCCGTCCGCTTCGAACCCGGCCAGTCCCGCACCATCACCCTCGTCCCCTACCAGGGATCCCGCCGCGTCTTCGGCTTCCGCGCCCAGATCCAGGGAGACCTGTAACCATGGCCCGCCTCCCCCGCCGCGCCTACGCCGACATGTACGGCCCCACCACCGGAGACCGCGTCCGCCTCGCCGACACCAACCTCATCGTCGAAGTCGAACGCGACCTCACCACCTACGGCGACGAAGTGAAGTTCGGCGGCGGCAAGGTCATCCGCGACGGCATGGGCCAATCCCAGCTCAGCCAGGCCCAGGGCGCCGTCGACACCGTCATCACCAACGCCCTCATCATCGACCACTGGGGCATCGTGAAGGCCGACGTCGCCATCAAGAACGGCCGCATCCACGCCATCGGCAAGGCCGGCAACCCCGATATCCAGCCCAACGTCTCCATCATCATCGGCCCCGGCACCGAAATCATCGCCGGCGAAGGAAAAATCCTCACCGCCGGCGGCATCGACAGCCACATCCACTTCATCTGCCCGCAACAGGTCGAAGAAGCCCTCTGCGCCGGCTTCACCACCCTCGTCGGCGGCGGCACCGGCCCCGCCGCCGGCACCTCCGCCACCACCTGCACCCCCGGCCCCTGGCACCTCGAACGCATGCTCCAGGCCGCCGAAGGCCTGCCCGTCAACATCGGCTTCTCCGCCAAGGGCAACGCCAGCCAACCCCAGGCGCTCGAGGAAATGATCCGCGCCGGCGCCTCCTCCATGAAACTCCACGAGGACTGGGGCACCACCCCCGCCGGCATCGACACCTGCCTCGCCGTCGCCGACCGCTTCGACATCCAGGTGATGATCCACACCGACACCCTCAACGAATCCGGCTTCGTCGAAGACACCATCGCCGCCATCCAGGGCCGCACCATCCACACCTACCACACCGAAGGTGCCGGCGGCGGCCACTCGCCGGATATCATCAAGGTCGCCGGCCTGCCCTACGTCCTGCCCTCCTCCACCAACCCCACCCGCCCCTACACCGGCAACACGATCGATGAGCACCTCGACATGCTCATGGTCTGCCACCACCTCGACCCCTCCATCCCCGAAGACGTCGCATTCGCCGAATCCCGCATCCGCCGCGAAACCATCGCCGCCGAGGATATCCTCCACGACCTCGGCGCCATCTCCATGATCTCGTCCGACAGCCAGGCCATGGGCCGCGTCGCCGAAGTCGGCATCCGCACCTGGCAAACCGCCCACAAGATGAAGGAACAACGCGGCCCCCTCCCCGGCGACGGCCCGGCCGACAACAACCGCGTCAAGCGCTACATCGCCAAATACACGATCAACCCCGCCATCGCCCAAGGCATGGCCCACGAAATCGGCGACATCACCCCCGGCAAGCTCGCCGACCTCGTCCTCTGGTCCCCCGCCTTCTTCGCCATAAAGCCCGACCTGGTCATCAAGGGCGGAAGCATCACCGTGGCCCCGATGGGCGACCCCAACGCCTCCATCCCCACCCCCCAGCCCGTCCACTACCGCCCCATGTTCGCCCAATACGGCCGCGCCATGGCCGAACACAGCATCACCTTCGTCAGCGCCGCCTCGCTGGATACCAACCCCGCCCACCGCCTGGGCCTCAACCGACGCCTCTCCCCCGTCAGCAACACCCGCGCCGGCATCGGCAAACGCAGCATGATCCACAACAGCGCCACCCCGAACATCGAAGTGAACCCCGAAACCTACGAAGTCCGCGCCGACGGAACCCTCCTCACCTGCGAACCCGCCACCACCCTCCCCATGACCCAACGCTACTTCCTGTTCTGAAGCCGCCCCTACAAGTCCCTCCCCCCGCCTGCGGGGGGAGTAAGGAGGGGGGCGTCGCCCCAACAACCACCTCAGTCAAAAGGCCCCCCACCCACCCCGTCATTGCGAACGCAGTGAAGCAATCCAGCC
>CANHCJ010000195.1 GCA_947458025.1 Rhodospirillales bacterium
CAAGGCCAAGCTCCGAAAGGCCGGCGAGCGCACCGTCGAAGGCCTCTGGTCCGCCATCGGGCGGATCATCGACACCTTCACACCCAACGAGTGCGCCAACTACTTCGCCGCAGCAGGCTATGATCCAGACTGATCGGCTACCGCTCTAGCCCTCGCGCGCAGGCCGCCCTGCCGCGCGGCGCAGGCATGGGCGTGCCTGCGCGCCCGCCCAACCCGCGGCGAACGCCTCGCCCCGGTCCGGGATCAGGCGAAGCGGGTGATGTAGAGGTAGTCGATGCCGGACGCGACGCCGGTAAACGCATCGAGCTTGCTGCGGTCGTCCCAGCTCAGCCCGGCGAAGGTGATCGAGCCGGTGCCGATCGTGGAGCCGTCGATCCTGGCATGCACCGTAAGGCCGGTGTAGCCGGGGCTCCCCAGGTCCGCGTACCAGGTGTCCTTGTCCGTGCCGTCCTTCGACACGCCGGCCTTGTAGCCCCAGACCGTCACCGAATCGCCGACCCCGAAACTGGTGATCGTGTTCCAGGTCGCCCCGCCGCTGCGGGCATCGACGAAGAACGTGTCCTCTCCGGCTCCACCCTGAAGGAAGTTGGAGCCGGTGCCGCCATCGATCACGTTCCGGCCCGCCGCCACGGCGATCGCGTCGTTCCCGGCGCCGGTGACGATCCAGGCATTGGCCTGCATCGGCTGAATCATCATGTCGACGCTGGCCGGGAACACGAACTCGTCGGCGAGCCCTGCGACCTTCCCGGTATAGGTGTCGCCGACCATCAGGTGGTCGATGATCGAGCCGTCCTTCTGCGGCATCCGCACCGCGAAAAGATGGCGCGGCGCCCCGTCGCTGCCGCGCAGGTCCACGGTACGGTCGCTGAACTGCGCGTTCCTGATGTTCACCAGCACGTCGGAGCCGTCGGTGCCGTAGGTCCCGACGTTGTGGTACCCCGTGGTCCCGTCCATCACGATGCTGTACTCGAAGCGCGGCTGGGAGAACGCGGCCGTGTCGTTCTCGTTGCCGGCCACGCTGCCGACGAGAACGTCGGACCCCGGCCCGCCCGTCAGCACATCATCGCCGCCGGAGCCGATCAGGAAGTCGTTGCCGGCGCCGCCATCGATCTTGTTGCTGCTGTTGTTCCCGGTCAGCGAGTCGTCGAAGCCGGACCCGGTGATCTCGGCCACCGAGGATGTGCCGATGTCGAAGGTCACGGCCGCGGTCGCCTCCGCGAAGTCGGCGCGCGCGGTCTTCGTCTCGATCCCGGGCAGCGCGAAGGAGTCGCCGGCGCCGGTGTTCAGGTCGCGGAACAGCGTGGTGCCGCCCTTGGTGCCGTCCGTCACCCACAGTTCCTGCCCGGTGCCGCCGTCGTCCATCAGGAACACCAGCCGCGTGGGATCGGCCGCGCCGTTCACCATCAGCGGGCCGAGCAGCGAAGGCGTGGAGCCGGCGGCGCCGGGGTTGGCGTCCAGCAGCAGCGCGGTGCCCGGCGCGGTGCCGTCGCTGGTCCACAGCTCCGCACCGGCGGCATCGGTCTGCGCAACGAACACGGCGCGGCCATTCACCGCGGTCCAGGCGGTGGGGTCGCTGGCCTTGGCACCGGCGTTGATGTCCAGGAACAGCGCGGTGCCGCCCTTGGTGCCGTCGGTCACCCACAGCTCGGCGCCGTTCTTGCCGTCGTCCATCCGCACCAGCAGCCTGGTCGGGTCCGCCACGCCGGCCACCAGCAGCGGGCCGAGCACCACCGGGTCCGACCCGGCGGCGCCGGGGTTGGCATCCAGCAGCAGCGCGGTGCCCTTGGCGGTGCCGTCGCTCACCCACAGCTCGCGCCCCTCGGCCGCCGTGGTCGCGGCGAACACCGCGGTCTTGCCCACCGCGGTCCAGGTGCCGGGGTCGGAGCCCGTGGCGCCCGGCGCGGCATCCAGGAACAGCGCGGTGCCGGCCTTGGTGCCGTCGGTCAGCCACAGCTCGCGGCCATTCGTGATGTTGTCCAGCGCCACCAGCAGCTTCGTGGAATCGGCCACGCCGCCCACCAGCAGCGGCCCCAGCACCTCGGGGTCGGAGCTGGGCAGCCCGGTGGCGGCATCCAGCAGCAGCGCGGTGCCGGCACCGGTGCCGTCGCTCACCCACAACTCCTGGCCATTGGTGCCGTTGTTGGCGCCGAACACCGCCACGCCGCCCAGCGCGGTCCACGGCGTCGGCGTGGAATCGCCGGCCGGGTTGATGTCCTTCAGCTGCGCGGTGCCGGTCTTGGTGCCGTCGGTCACCCAGATCTCGCGCCCGGTCTTGCCGTCGTTCAGCACGAACATGGCCCGCCCGGCATCCGCCTTGCCGGCCACCAGAAGGCTGCCGAGATGCAGCGGCGCCGCGCTGGCCGCGCCGGCGTTGAGGTCGGCGAGCAGCGCGGTGCCGCCGGGCGTGCCGTCGCTCACCCACAATTCATGCCCGGAAGCGGCATCCTGCGCGGTGAACACGGCCTGCGTGCCCAGCGCCACCCAGGCGCTGGCGAAGGACCCGCCGGCGCCGGCGTTGATGTCCTTGAACAGCGACGTTCCGGCCGCGGTCCCGTCCGTCACCCACAGCTCCGGGCCCGCAACGCCGTCATCGGCCAGCAACAGCAGGCGTCCGGGGTCGCTCACGCCGTTCACCAGCAGCGGGCCGAGCAACTGCGGGCTGGAGCCCGTGGCGCCGTTGCGAATGTCCTTCAGGAACACCGTGGTCGCGGGGGTGCCGTAGCTGATCCACAGCTCCTGCCCGCGTCCCGTGCCGATTGCCGTGAAGATCGTGGCCATCGTTCGCTTGGTCCCTCGCGGAAAGGCGCAGCCGCGGGAGGGCGGGGCATCGCCTGCCGTCGTGCGGCGCAGCCCTGCCACCAGCGGAATGCCGAGTTGGCACCTAGCAGATTACAGTCCGGAAAGCCTCGCCGTCCAGCCCGCGCATGCGGTCGGAGCCATGCCGAAAGGGCCGGGCTCAATCGCCCACGCGCACCACCAGCTTGCCGGTGTTGCCGCCGCGGAACAGCATCGCCAGCCCCTCCGGCGCCCGCTCCAGCCCGTCGATCGCGTGCACGCGGTGGCGCAACGATCCTTCGGCCATGCGCGCGGCAAGCCAGGCCCGGCCCTCGCCGAAGCGCGCGGCGAAGTCGCTCACGATGAAGCCCTCCACCCGCGCGCGCTTGCCGATCAGCTGGCCCATGTTGCGCACGCCATACAGTTCGCCCGCCGCGGTCTGGGAGATGCGGCCGCAGATCACCACCCGCGCGCGCAGCTTCAGGTTGGCCAGCGCCGCATCCAGAATCGCGCCGCCCACATTGTCGTAGAAAACATCGAGCCCGCCTGGGCATTCGCGCGCGATCGCGGCCACCAGGTCGGGCTCGGCCTTGTAGTCGATCGCGGCATGGAAGCCGAGCTCCTCGCGCAGCCAGGCGCATTTCTCCGCCCCGCCGGCGATGCCCACCACCCGGCACGCCTCGATCCGCGCCACCTGGCCGGCGATCTGCCCCACGCCGCCGGCCGCACCCGAAACCAGCACCGTCTCGCCCGGCTGCACTGCGCCCACCGCGCGCATGCCGAAATAGGCGGTGAGCCCCGTCATGCCCAGCACGCCCAGCCAATCCGTGGGCGAAACGCCCGCCGGCAGCTTCTCCACCGCCTCGGCCTCCACCGTCGGGTGGCTCTGCCAGCCGGTGCGCGCATGCACCAGGTCGCCGGCGGCAATGCCAGGCACCCGGCTTTCCACCACGCGCGCGATGCCGCTGCCACGCATCGTGTCGCCGGGGTCGATGCGCTGCACATATCCGGGATTCTCGCTGATCCACACCCGCATCGCCGGATCCACCGACACGTACAGCGTCTCCAGCAGCACCTCGCCCTCGCCCGGCGCGCGCACGGCCACTGTTTCCTCGGCGAAATGCTCGGGCCCCGCGACCCCCTCGGGCCGCGCGCGCAGCACGATGCGGCGATTGGCGTTGCGCATGGGCATCACTCCTTCAAGGGATGGGGAACCAGGCAGGGCACGGAAAAGGGCACGGAGAGTGCCGTCTCCGTGCCCTTCGTGGTGGCCGTGCCGTGCCGCTCAGTAGCCGGAGAGCGCGGCGTAGCGGTCGCGGTGGAACGCGGCGTCGCCGAAGGTCTGCTCGGCCACGCGGGCGCGCTTCAGGAAGAAGCCGATCTCGTGCTCGTCGGTCATGCCGATGCCGCCATGCATCTGGATGCCCTCGTCGCCGGTCAGCCGCGCGGTCTGGTTCGCCTTGCACTTGGCCAGGCTCACCAGCAGGCTCGCGTCGTTGGCGCCGGTATCCAGCGCATCCAGCGCCGCCGTCACCGCCGAGCGCGTCGCCTCCACCTCGCAGTACATCTGCGCCGCGCGGTGCTTCAGCGCCTGGAAGCTGCCGATCGGCACGCCGAACTGCTTGCGGTCCTTCAGATACTGCACCGTGCGCTCGAACGCCTCGGAGGAACTGCCGAGCATCTCTGCCGCCAGCCCGGCCCGCGCCGCGTCCAGGATCGCATCCAGCAGGTCCGCCCCGCCATCGACATGGCCCAGCACCGCCTCCGGCCCCACCGCCACGTTCTCCAGCGTGATGCGCGCGGCGTTGCGGCTGTCCACCATGATGGAGCGGCGGCGCGCCACGCCCGCGGCATTGCCCGGCACCAGGAACAGCGTGATGCCGTTGCGCCCGCCTTCCTCGCCGGAGGTGCGCGCCACCACGATCAGCGTGTCGGCCACGTGCCCGTCCAGCACGAACTGCTTGGCGCCGTTCAGCACCCAGCCGCTGCCGCTCTTCTTCGCGCTGGTCTTGATCCAGTACGGCCGATGGTGCGGATGCTCCTCCAGCGCCAGGGCGAAGATGGTCTCGCCGCCGACCAGGCCCGGGAAGTGCTCGGATTTCTGCGCCTCGCTGCCGCCCTTGTCGATCGCCACCGCCCCCACCAGCGCCGTGCCCAGCAGCGGGGTGGCGGCCAGGGAGCGCCCGGCCGCCTCCATCACCTGGCCCAGCCCGACATGCCCGAAGCCGGAGCCGCCATGGTCCTCCGGCACCAGGAACCCGGTCCAGCCCAGCTCCGCCATCTCGCGCCACAGCGGGCGGGAGAAGCCGTCGGGGTCCTGGCTGTCGCGCAGCTTGCGCAGCGAGAGGATGGGCGATTTCTCGCGGAAGAAGTCGTGCGCGCCCTCGCGCACCATCTTCGCGTCAGAGGAAATGATCATCGGCATCGGTCGCGCCTCAATCCGGCAGGCCAAGCACGCGCTTGGCGATGATGTTCAGCTGCACCTCGCTGGTGCCGCCCTCGATGGTGTTGGCCTTGCTGCGCAGCCATTCGCGGCCGAGGCGGATCTCGTCATCGGTGAAGTCGTCGCCCTCCCAGCCCAGCTGCTGCGTGCCGGCCGCGGCCAGGATTGTCTCGTAGCGCAGCTTGTTCAGCTCGGTGGCGTAATACTTGAACATCGCCGAAAGCGGCCCCGGCGGCGCCCCGCTCTCGGCCTCCTCGGCCGCGCGCCGGCGCGTCAGCGCGAAGGCATGCGCGCTCATCGCGTGGCTCGCCACCCGCCCGCGCAACTCGCCATCGGCGATCTGCCCGTCGATCGCGCCCACGTGCTGCTTGGCCATGTCGGGGATCGGCTTCTCCCGGCTCTTGGCGCCGCGCTCGCCGATGCCGCCGATCGACTTGCGCTCATGCTCCAGCAGGCGCTTGGCGATCGTCCAGCCCTTGTTCAGCTCGCCCAGCAGGTTCTCCTTGGGCACCTGCACGTTCTCCAGGAACGTCTCGCAGAACACCGAATAGCCGCTGATCAGCCGGATCGGCCGCGGCCGCACCCCGGGGTCGGCCATGTCGATCAGCAGGAAGCTGATGCCGTCGTGCTTCTTCACCGTGGGATCGGTGCGCACCAGGCAGAAGATCCAGTCGGCGTAGTGCGCGTTGCTGGTCCAGATCTTGTGGCCGTTCACCAGGAAGTGATCACCCTGCAGCACCGCGCGGGTCTGCAGGCTGGCCAGGTCGCTGCCCGCGCCCGGCTCCGAATAGCCCTGGCACCAGCGGATCTCGCCGCGGATGATCTTGGTCAGGTGCTCCTGCTTCTGCGCCTCGGTGCCGTATTCCAGCAGCACGGGGCCGAGCATCGAAAGCCCCATGCCCACCAGCGGGGCGCGGCAGCCCAGCGCCTTCATCTCCTCCTCGAGGATCATGCCCTCCTCCTTGGAGAGCCCGGCGCCGCCATAGGCCGTCGGCCAGGTCGGCGCGGTCCAGCCGCGGTCGCGCATCCGCTCGAACCAGATCTTCGAATCCGGGTTGGCGAAGCTGGCGTTCTTGCCGCCGTTCACCGCCTCCTCGGCCGGCATCGGCGTGCGCATCGAAGGCGGGCAGTTCGCCTCCAGCCAGGCGCGGGTCTCGGCCCGGAAGGCCCCCATAGCTTCCATCGGTTTCTCTCCCGTCGGTCACGGCGCCTGCGCGCCCCTGGCGGAAGCGAACCACCGCCCGCACCGCCGCGCAAGCGCCGCCGCGCGCGCCCGCGCATTTGCGCACGGGAGCCATGCCCGCGCCTGCACGGGGATGCTGGTTTTCCGCCGCCGGGATTTTTATGCTGGGCCACCGGCAGGCATGCGGCCGGCAGGGCTTCGGCGGGTGTCGTGGGCGGGATTCGGGCGTTTCTGCAGGAGATTACCGGCTCGGTCGTGGCCTGGGCGGAGTCCGTCCTGCCGCCGCAGGCCGCGTGGCTGGCCGTGCTGCTGCGCCGCACGCTGGAATACCTCACCGCCCCGGTCACGGAACTCGGCGGCCGGTTCCACTGGCTGGCCCTGCTCGCCGCCCTGGTGCTGGCCCTCTGGGCCTACGCCTTCGCCGCCGCGCCCAGCTCAGCCCCCGAGGCGGCCCCCGACACCCAGCGGCGCCGCGGCCTGCGCGGCTTCCTCGCCTACTGCTTCCCGCGCGCCATCTGGCGGCACCGCTCCACCTGGGTGGACCTGCAGGTGGGCTTCCTGAACCACCTCGGCCTGTCCGCCGCCTCCAACATCTTCTGGTGGTTCACCGGCGCCAAGGTGGCCGCCTGGATCACCACCTGGCTCACCGCCACGCTCGGCCCCAGCCCGGTCGGCGCGGAATGGGGGATCGGCGCGGTGCTGGTCTTCACCGTGCTGATGTCGATGGCCGCCGATTTCGGCTACTTCCTGTTCCACTGGGCCTCGCACCGCATCGGCCCGCTGTGGGAGATCCACAAGCTGCACCACTCCGCCGAGGTGCTCTCCCCCCTCACCACCGCGCGGGTGCACCCGTTCGAGCGCATCGTGCTGGGCCCGATCCGCGCCCTCACCACCGGGCTGCTGCTGGCGCCCGCGGTCTATCTCTATGCCGGCGAGGCCCCCGCCCTCACCTTCCTCGGCCTCGGCCTCATGTCCGCGCTGTTCAACACGCTCGGCCACGTGCTGCACCACTCGCATGTCTGGCTCTACTACGGCCCGGCCATCGGCCGCGTCATCATCAGCCCGGCCCAGCACCAGATCCACCACAGCGCCCTGCCGCAGCACATCGACCGCAATTTCGGCGAGCACTGGGCCCTGTGGGACTGGATGTTCGGCACGCTCTACCTGCCCAAGGGCCGCGAGACGCTGAAGTTCGGCCTGGCCGGCGAGGGGCCGCAGCCGCACGGCAACGTCGTGGCCGCCTTCCTGCGCCCGGTGGCCGATTCCGCCCGCTCGGCCGCCGCCATCGCCTGGCGCCTCGCCCGCCGCCCCCCGCCTC
>CANHCJ010000196.1 GCA_947458025.1 Rhodospirillales bacterium
CGCCCGGATTCCGGCGGCCTTGAAGCTCCTGCTGCTGGCCCTGCTCGCCGCCTTCTCGAAGGCGAGCCCCACCGCCCGCACGCGCCACCTCCTGCGCCAGGACTGGCTCTTCACCACCCACGCCGACCTCGCCGACGACCTGGACTCCGCCCAAAACCCCTACACCCTCCGCCGCATCCTCCAGCTGCGCGCCATGATCGGCTGGCTCATGCGCGGCACCCGCAACCGCGGCATGTCCCTGTCCGGCCACCGCGCGCCCGCACTCCGCCCCCCGCAATCCGCCCGCGCGCCCCCATAGCCGCCGCACACCCCCCATTCACCCCGAATCCGTCGCGAAAACCCCGCGTCCCGCGGCGATGACTCATGTCCAGATCGCACCCCCACCACCCAGACGAGGTGCCCTCCCTCTCTTCTCCGTGCCCTCTGTGTTGAATCCTGTCTTCCTTCCCTTGCCTCAACCGCCGCACCCGCCTCACCTTCGCCCCCCTTTACGTCGGATTCACCGAACCGAATGAATGGTGGTCGCAACGATTGACCGAGGCCCCGCCCATGCCATCCCGCCGCACCGCCATCGCCGCCCTCGCCCTGCTCGCCCTCGCCACGCCCGCCCGCGCCGAGGACACCGCGCAGAACGGCCTCTGGGAGCGTGAAACCCTCCTCGGCGACGCCGGCGGCCTGCGCCCCGCCCTCGCCGCCAAGGGCGTCACCGTCTCGCTCTCCCTCACCGGCGAAGCCTGGCGCGGCCTGTCCGGCGGCCAGCGCCGCGGCACCCGCACCGGTGGCATGGGCCTGGCCAGCCTCGCGCTCGACACCGGCGCGGCCGGCCTCTGGCAGGGCGGCAAGCTCTACCTCAGCGGCGTCGCCACCTTCGGCCGCTTCCCGGGCGCGGAGCTGGTCGGCGGCATCCAGTCCCCCACCAGCAGCGAGGCCCCGCGCGGCGCCCTGCTCTACGAGGCCTGGTACGACCAGTCCTTCGCCGACCGCGCCGTCTCCCTGCGCCTCGGCCAGATCCGCGCCGACACCGAGTTCCTCACCAGCACCTACGGCGAGTCGGAGGAATGGGGCGGCGCCGGCATGCTCTTCGCCAATGCCAGCTTCGGCTTCCCCGGCATCTACGGCCTCGCTTTGCCCGGCGGCGGCCCCGCCTACCCGCTCGCCACCCCCGGCGCCCGCCTGCGCCTCGCCCCGGCCGAGGAATGGCGCATCCAGCTCGGCGTCTTCAACGGCACCCCGCGCCGCAGCGCCTTCGCCTTCCGCGGCGGCGCCCTCGCGATGGCCGAAATCCAGTACCACCGCAACCAGGGCGAGGCCGACAAGGGCCTGCCCGGCGCCTACCGCCTCGGCGCCTGGCTGCACAACCAGCGCTTCGCCGACCTCGCCACCGACACCACCGGCCGCTCCCTGGCCGACCCGCTCTCCACCGGCCTCCCCCGCCGCCACGCCGGCAACTGGGGCGCCTACGTGATGGCCGACCAGCTCCTGTTCCAAACCGGCGAGGAACGCGCCCAGTCCATCGGCGTCTCCGCCCGCCTGATGGCCGCACCGGGAGACCGCAACGCCGCCGACCTCCAGGCCACCTTCGCCCTCACCTGGAAGGGCGCCATCCCCGGCCGGGACGATGACACCGCCGGAATCGGCATCACCTTCCTGCGCATGGGCCACGCCGCCCGCGCGCTGGATCGCGACACCCAGGCCTTCACCGGCACAATCACCCCGCTGCGCGGCAACGAGACGGTGCTGGAAGCCACCTACCAGATCGCACTCGCCGGCTGGTGGCAGCTCCAGCCCAGCCTGCAATACATCGCCCGACCCGGCGCCGGCCTCCCCGACCCCACCCGCCCCGGCCGTACCCTGCAAAACGCCTGGGTCCTCGGCCTGCGCAGCACGATCGCGTTCTGAACTGTCACGAAAGGCTTGCCTGCCGCCCCCGGGTCATGGCCCAATCCGGCCAATCCCGGGAGCACAGAATGGCCACCACCGATCGCGTCCTCGCGAATGATGAACTGCGCGCGCTCTCCGTCCGCTCCAACTGGCCGGGCGTGATCCGCCTCGCCGTCCACGTCACCCTGCTCGGCCTGGCGGGCTGGGGGGTGGCCGTCGCCCAGGGCTGGTGGCTGCTCCCGGCCCTGCTCGCCCTCGCCTTGGTGCAGGTGGCCCTCTTCGCCCCCTCGCACGAAACCATGCACCAGACGGTGTTCACCTCGACGCGCGCGAACCAGATCGTCGGCTGGCTCACCTTCCTGCCCGCGCTTCAGTCCAGCCACTTCTACGCCGCCTTCCACTACATCCATCACCGCCACACCAACGTCCCGGGCCAGGACCCGGAGCTGATGCTGGCGGAGCCGAAGACGCTGGGCCAATACGCCCTACGCATCATGGGCGTCGGCTATTTCCGCGCCCGCCTCACCATGATCATCGATGCCTGGCGCGGCGACATGACGGGGCCGAAGTATTTCTACATCAACGACCGCCAGCGCCCCGGCGTGGTGCGCAGCGTGCGCGCCATGTCGCTCACCGTGGCCGCCCTGGCCATCGGCTCCGGCCTCATCTGGGGCTGGCAGACGCCCTTCCTGTTCTGGATCCTGCCCCAGCTGATCGGCCAGCCCTTCCTGCGCGGCTACCTGCTCGCCGAGCACACCGGCTGCACGCTGGACCGCAACGGCCTCACCAACACCCGCACCACCCTCACCAACCGCCTCGTCCGCCTGCTCATGTGGGACATGCCCTTCCACGCCGAGCACCACCTCTACCCCTCCATCCCCTTCCACCGCCTGGCCGACGCCCACGCCCTGCTGCGCGAGAAGCTCGCCTTTGTGCAGCCCGGCTACACAAGCTGGAACGCCGGCTTCGTGCGCAAGCTGCGCGGCGGGGAATAGCCCGCGCGCTGGCGCAACCCCGCCCCGCCCGGTATCCATGCGGGCGGGAGGTCCCGCCATGCCGCGCCTGCACTATGCCTGGGTCGTCGCCGGCGTCACGCTGCTGGTGCTGGCCGCCTCCGCCGGCATGCGCGCCGCCCCCGGCGTGCTGCTGCCGCCGTTGCAGCGCGAGTTCGGCTGGAGCGCGGGCGCGATCTCCTTCGCCTTCGGGCTCAACCTGCTGCTCTATGGCCTGATCGGCCCCTTCGCCGTGGCGGTGATGGACCGCTGGGGCGTGCGCCGCACCGTGCTGGCCTCGCTGGTGCTGATCGTCGCGGGTGCGGCGGCCACGCCGCTGATCTCCTCCACCTGGCACCTCACCCTGCTCTGGGGCCTCGTCGCCGGGCTGGGCGGTGGGGTGATCTCCATGGTGCTGGTGCCGGTGGTCGCCGGGCGCTGGTTCACTGCCCGGCGCGGGGTGGTCACCGGCGCGCTCACCGCCGGGGCGGCGGCCGGCACGCTGCTGCTGCTGCCGCTGCTTGCCTGGCTCAGCGAGGCGCTGGGCTGGCGCGCCATGGTGCTGGCCATCGCCGGCGTGCTCGCAGCCCTCATCCCGCTCACCGCCTGGCTGATGCGCGACCGGCCGGAGCAGATCGGCCTGCGCCCCTATGGCGAAACCGGCCCGCCGCGCCCGGTGCCGCCGCCCGCCGGCAACCCCTTCCCGCGCACCTTCGCCGCCCTGGGCGAGGGGCTGCGCAACCGCACCTTCCTGCTGCTGGCCGGCGCCTTCGTGATCTGCGGCGCCACCTCCAACGGCTTCGTCGGCACCCACCTGATCCCGGCCTGCATGGAGTTCGGCTTCACCGCGGTGCAAAGCGCGGGCATCGTGGCCGCCATGGGCGTGTTCAACGTGATCGGCGCGCTCGCCTCCGGCTGGCTGACCGACCGCTACGACAGCCGCTGGCTGCTGATCATCTACTTCGTCACCCGCGCGATCGCGCTGGCCTTCCTGCCCTTCAGCTTCGACAGCCCGGTGGGCTTCGCGATCATCATCATCGTGAACGGCTTCGACTGGGTCGCCACCGTGCCGCCGATGGTGAAGCTGTGCGTGCAGCATTTCGGGCCGGAGCGCGGCAGCCTGATGTACGGCTGGATCAACGCCATCCACCAGGTGGGCAGCGGGGCGGCCGCGTTTGCCGGCGGCGTGCTGCGCGACCACCTGGGCAGCTACCTGCCGATCTTCCTCGCCGCCGCCGCCATCGCGCTGGTGGCCGCACTTCTGGCCGGGCTGGTGCGCCGCAACCCCGATGGTGCAGCGCAGCAACCTTTGGCATAACCCGCCCCGCAACCGCCCCGGGCCCGCCGCGCCATGATCCGTCTCGACAACGTCAGCAAGCAGAACGGCCGCCAGCTGCTGTTCATCGAGGCCTCGGCCGCCCTGCAGCGCGGCGAGAAGATCGGCCTGGTCGGCCCCAACGGCGCCGGCAAGACCACCGTGTTCCGCCTGATCACCGGCCAGGAACAGCCCGATGAAGGCCAGGTGCTGGTGGATCGCGGCGTCTCCATCGGCTTCTTCAGCCAGGACGTGGGCGAGATGTCCGGCCGCAGCGCGGTGGCCGAGGTGATGGACGGCGCCGGCGACGTCTCCGGCGTGGCCGCCGAGCTGCGCGCGCTGGAGGCCGCCATGGCGGACCCCGACCAGATGGACCGCATGGACGAGATCATCGAGCGCTTCGGCGAGGTCCAGGCCCGCTTCGAGGCGCTGGGCGGCTACGAGCTGGAAAGCCGCGCGCGCGAGGTTCTCGCCGGCCTGTCCTTCAGCCAGGAGATGATGGACGGCGACGTGGGGGCACTTTCCGGCGGCTGGAAGATGCGCGTGGCGCTGGCCCGCATCCTGCTGATGCGCCCCGACGTGATGCTGCTGGACGAACCCAGCAACCACCTGGATCTCGAAAGCCTGATCTGGCTGGAGCAGTTCCTGGCCAACTACGACGGCGCCCTGATGCTCACCTCGCACGACCGCGAGTTCATGAACCGCGTGGTCGGCCGGGTGATCGAGATCGACGGCGGCACGCTCACCAGCTTTACCGGAAACTACGCGTTCTACGAGCAGCAGCGCGCGCTGAACGAGCGCCACCAGCAGGCGCAGTTCGAGCGCCAGCAGGCGATGCTGGCCAAGGAGATCAAGTTCATCGAACGCTTCAAGGCCCGCGCCTCGCACGCCAGCCAGGTGCAGAGCCGGGTGAAGAAGCTGGAGAAGATCGACCGCGTGGAGCCGCCGCGCCGCCGCCAGACGCTGGCCTTCGACTTCCCCGCCGCCCCGCGCTCCGGCGAGGATGTGGTGGCGCTGAAGGGCGTGCACAAACGCTACGGCAGCCGCGTGATCTACCAGGGGCTGGACCTGCTGGTGCGCCGGCGGGAGCGCTGCTGCGTGCTCGGCGTGAACGGGGCGGGCAAGTCCACCCTGCTGAAGCTCGTGGCCGGCACCACGGAGCCCGATGCCGGCACGGTGGCGGTCGGCGGCAGCGTGAGGATGGGCTACTTCGCCCAGCACGCCATGGAACTGCTGGATGGCGACATGACCGTGTTCGAGGCGCTGGAGGCCGAGCACCCCCGCGCCTCGCAGAGCGCCCTGCGCACGCTGGCCGGCGCCTTCGGCTTTCCCGGCGACGACGTGGAGAAGAAATGCCGCGTGCTCTCAGGCGGCGAGAAGGCCCGGCTGGTGATGGCGCTGATGCTGTTCGACCCGCCCAACCTGCTGGTGCTGGACGAGCCGACCAACCACCTGGACATCGGCACCAAGGAGATGCTGATCGCCGCGCTCGCGAACTACGAGGGCACGATGCTGTTCGTCTCGCACGACCGGCACTTCCTCGCAGCCCTGTCCAACCGCGTGCTGGAGCTGACCGAGGACGGAGTGCACCAGTACGACGGCGGCTACAGTGAGTATGTGGCGCGCACGGGGCATGAGGCGCCGGGGCTGCACGCCTAGGAGGGACCGTCCTGGCCGTGGGCTGCTTCGGCTTCAGCCCGCCAGTTGCGCCAGGGCGTCGACACCGACCGGCGGCTCCACCTGCCACGGCACCACGAACATCCGCTGCGCCAGCGCGCCACGCACCCGCTCCATCTGCGCCTGCTCCCCGGCCAGGCGCCGCCGCAGCAGCGGGTCCTGCGTGCCGGCGGCCAGCAGGCTCCGGTTGATCACCCAGGCGTAGGGCTCGATGCGCGCCCGGCGCAGGTCCTCCTGCAGCGCCGCCGCCTCGGAAACCGGTGTCGTCTCTGGAAGGGCGACCAGCAGGACACGCGTCTGGTCTGGGTCCTGCAGCCGCATGAGCGGCGTGACCACGCGCCCCGTCGCCGCCGGCAGGTCTCGCGTCATCTGCCGGTGGTACGCGCCTGTCGCATCCAGGAGCAGCAGCGTGTGGCCCGTGGGTGCGGTATCCAGGACGACAAAGGCACTCCGGGCCTCGGCCACGGTGCGGGAGAAGGCGTGGAACACCGCAACCTCCTCCGTGCAGGGCGAACGCAGGTCCTCGCGCAGCAGCGCCCTGCCCTGCTCGTCCAGGTCACGCCCCCTGGTCGCCATCACGCGCTCGATATATCGCTCGGTCTCGAAGGCGGGATCAATGCGGTCCACCCGCAGGCCAGGGAGTTCGCCGGCCAGCGTCTGTGTCAGATGGGCAGCGGGGTCGGTGGTGCTGAGATGCACTGTATGGCCCCGCCGCACCAGCCCGACCGCGACGGCGGCGGCGATGGTCGTCTTGCCAACGCCGCCCTTGCCCATGACCATCACCAGGCCCTTGCCCGCCATCGCGAGCTCGTCGACCAGCCGGTCGAGGCCGGCCAGGGGACCCGGCTCCGCGGGGAGGGCTTCCGGGGCGGTGCCGGCGGAAGGGTCCTTGCCGAAAAGGTGGCGCAACGCGCCGAGCCCCACGATGTCGAACCCGTGCAGCGGCACCTCGTCGCGCGGCAGCGCAGCCAGTGTCGCGGGCATCCCTTCCAGGGCCTGGCGCCCCTGCCGCTCCAGCGCCGTTGCCACCGGGTCCCCGGCACGGCTGGCACGGAACATCGCATTCACGATGAGCCGCTGGCTGCCCAGGCCAAGCGCCTGCAACTCCCCCGCGGTGCGCGCCGCCTCGCGCAACGCCGCATGGTCCGGGCGGGTGACCAGCAGGATGGTCGTGCGTGCGGGGTCGCTCAGCGCGTCCAGCGCGGCACGGAACCGTGCCTCCTGCATCTTGAGCCCGGAATGTGGCCCCAGGCAGGAGGCGCCCCGGTCGTTTCCCTCCAGGAACCCGGTCCAGGCCTTGGGCAGGCTCAGCAGCCGGATGGTGTGGCCGGTGGGGGCGGTGTCGAAGATCACATGGTCCCAGTCCGCTGAATCGTCGGCCAGCAGGCTTGCGAACTCGTCGAAGGCGGCGATCTCGGTCGTGCAGGCGCCGGAGAGCTGCTCGCGCACCGTGGCCCGGTCCTCCGCGGTGCTGGTCGCCGGCATCTGCCCCAGCACGCGCCCCCGGTATGCCTCCGCCGCCGCGGCGGGGTCGATGTTCATGGCCGACAGGGTCGGGGCGCCAGGCACAGGCGTGGGCGCATCACCGAGCGGCACGGCCAGCATCTCGTCCAGGTTGGAGGCCGGATCGGTGCTGACCAGAAGCACCCGCCGCCCCTGGCCGGCAAGCGCGAGCGCGCTCGCGCAGGCAACCGAGGTTTTCCCGACACCACCCTTCCCGGTGAAGAACAGGTGATGCGTGGGGTAGGCCAGGAAGTCGGGCAGGGGCGTGAGCATGTATCCGAACTCCCGCGAAGGCCGGGGCGGCAGGCCCTGGCTTCCCTATCCAGCCAGGGCGGCGCGCACCGCGGCC
>CANHCJ010000197.1 GCA_947458025.1 Rhodospirillales bacterium
AGGAGGCCGAACCCGACCTGCCGCCGCCGCCGCCGGTACTGGCCGAGCTGCCGCCCGAAGCGGAGGCGGAAGCGGAGCCGTTGGCGCCGCGCGCGGAGGAAAAGCTGGTGCCGGAGCCGGCCGAGGCACCCTCGCGCCGGCTGTTGCTGGTGGCGGGGGTGGCGTGGCTGGCGAGCCTCGCGGTGCTGGGCACGGCCGGCTGGGCGGCGGTGGCGTTCCGCGCCGAGGTGATGGCGGCCTGGGGGGCGAGCAAGCGGCTGTATGGGTTGCTTGGGTTGGGGTGATGCGACAGCGGGGGAAGACAGTGGTTCTTTTTTGAAAGAAAGAACCAGAAAACGTTTGTCCGCTTGGATGCGTGCCGGGGGGGAGGTGGCGGGTCCGCTTCGTGACCCGCCCTACGCGGGGTGGTGACCGCGCGGCGTGGGAAGTCTTTTTGCTTCTTTTTCTTCAGAAAAAGAAGAGTCTCGTTTGATCCCTGGACGCTGCCTGGCTTGTTCTTCTAGGGGTTGTTCGGAAGCTTCAGGCGGCGGTGGGTTCGGGCGGTGCCGGGGAGGAGGCGGGCGGTGTCGCCGGTGCGGTAGCGGATCAGGGGCATGGCCTCGCGGGTGAGCGAGGTGAGGACGAGTTCGCCTTCCTCGCCGTCGGGCAGGACCTGGCGGGTGCGGGGGTCGATGATTTCCGGCAGGACGTGGTCTTCCCAGAGGGTTGGGCCGTCCTGGGTTTCGACGCATTCCTGGGCGAGGCCGGGGCCGGTGAGTTCGGCGATGCCGTAGGCGCCGAGCGCGCGCAGGCCGCAGGCGGCTTCGAAGGTGGCGCGGTCCACCCGGTCCCAGGCTTCGCCGCCGAGCACGGCGACCTGGAGGCCGAGGTCGTCCGGGCGGATGCCCTCGGCGCGGCAGGCCTTGAGCAGGGCCTTCATGCGGCCGGGGGTGGTGACGATGGCCTCGGGCTGCAGGGTTTGGGCGAGGCGGGCGAGGGCGGCGGGGTCGGGGCTGCCGGCGGGGATGGCGGTGCAGCCGTGGCGTTCGGCGCCGGCGGTGGCGCCGTGGGCGAAGGGGGAGAGGCCGAAGGGCAGCGCGACCAGCACCGCCCAGCCGGGCTGGATGCCGGCGGCGCGCAGGCTGCGGACCATGAGGGCGGACCAGCCGGCGAGGTCGCGCTCGGTATGGCCGGCCAGGACGGGGCGGCCGGTGGTGCCGGCGGTGGCGTGGACGCGTGCGAGGCGCTGGCGCGGCACGGCGAGCATGCCCCAGGGCTGGGCATGGCGGAGGTCGTGCCTGGTGGTGAAGGGGAAGCGGGCGAGGTCGGGGAGGGTTTCGAGGTCGTCGGGGTGGAGCTTGGCATCCTCCAGCGCGTGGCGGGTGTGGGGCACGTTCTCCCAGGCGTGGCGCAGGGACCAGCGCAGGCGCTGGAGCTGGAGGGCGCGCAGGCGGTCGGTGGGCCAGGTCTCGACGGGTTCGAGGGAGTCTTCGCTGGGGGTTAGGTCGGGGGGCATGCGCGAGCCTTGAAGGAAGGATGTTCTTTTTTGAAAAAAAGAACCAAAAAACTTTTGTCCGTTTGGGGCGGGTGGTTCCGCTGCGGAGGGGGAAAGTCTTTTTTGCTTCTTTTTTCTTCAGAAAAAAGAAGATGCTTGCCTTATGTTTGGCTTGTTCGGTGCGGAGGGTTTTCTGGATTGCTTCGCTTTGCTCGCAATGACGGGGTGAGGGTCATGTGAAGAACATCTCGCCGATGGCGCGGGACTGGCCGCGGAGTTCGGCGATCACTTCGCCCTGCTGGTTGGTGACGCGCACGTCGTAGAGGCCGGAGCGGCCGGCGAGGTGGCGTTCCTCGGCGGTGGCGGTGAGGCGGTCCCCGAGCCTGGCGGGGCGGAGGAAGCTGATGTTGCAGGCGGCGCCGACGCATTTGGCGTTGCGGGAGTTGCAGGCGAAGGCGAAGGCGCTGTCGGCCAGGGTGAAGATGAAGCCGCCATGGCAGAGGCCGTGGCCGTTCACCATGCCGTCGCGCACCGGCATGGCCATGCGGGCGGTGCCGGGGCCGACGGCTTCCAGCACCATGCCGAGGCCCTGGCTGGCGGTGTCGTCGGCCCACATCGCCGCGGCGCAGGCTTCGGCCAATTGCTGAGGGTCGTTGAGTGGGGGGGTCATGGTGTTGCCTGGCGCCGGGGGCCATGGGGCATGGATTTGTTGGACCGACCCCTCACCCAACCCTCTCCCCCAAGGGGAGAGGGCTTTTTGGTGTGCCGGCGAAGGCCGGGGCCATCAGCGGCCCTTGAACTGGGCGGGGCGCTTTTCGAGGAAGGCGGTGACGCCTTCCTTGTGGTCTTCGGTGCGGCTGGCCATGCCCTGGAGGTCGCGTTCGAGGTCGAGCTGGGTGTTGAGGTCGTTGCCGGCGGTGGCGGCGGCGATGGCGCGGCGGGACATCAGGATCGCCTTGGTGGGCATGGTGGCGAGCTTGCCGGCGATCTTGTGGGCTTCCTCCATCAGCTTGTCGTCGTCGTGGACGGCCCAGATGAGGCCCCATTCGGCGGCTTTCTCGGCCGGGAGGGGCTCGGCCATCATGACCATGCCGCGGGCGCGGGCGGAGCCGACGAGGTTGGGGAGGAACCAGGTGCCGCCGCAATCGGGGACGAGGCCGATGCGGGTGAAGGCCTGGAGGAAGTAGGCGCTGCGGGCGGCGATGGTGATGTCGCAGCCGATGGCAATCGAGCTGCCGGCGCCGGCGGCGATGCCGTTGACGGCGGCGACGACGGGCATGCGCAGGGTGGCGAGCTTGCGGGCCAGCGGGTTCCAGGTTTCCTCGATGGAGGAGCCGGAATCGCGCTTGGGGGCGCCTTCGGGCTCGGGTTCCGGGGGCTGGTTGCGGCCGGCGAGGTCCGCACCCGCGCAGAAGCCGCGGCCGGTGCCGGTGAGGATGAGGGCGCGGCAGGATTCGTCGGCCTCGGCTTCCAGCAGCTTCTGCATCAGGACCACGTGGGTGGCCTTGTCCAGCGCGTTCAGCCGGTCGGGCCGGTTCAGCTGGATCACGCGGTAGCCTTTGTGGACTTCCACCAGGACCGGCTCGGTCATCGGACGTTTCCTTTTTGATAGGCGGTTTCGGCTCTGGGTCTACCCCTCACCCAACCCTCTCCCATGCGCGAAAGTGCTTGGGGGAGAGGGCTTAGGCGGGGCGGGACGCCATGACCGCCCTGCTGTGGTTGGGGGGAGATTAGCCTAACTTCCGAGCAGCACCAGCACCACGCCGGCGACGACGAGGACGAGGCCCTGGATGTCGGCGCGCTTGAGCTTCTCGTGCAGGTAGAAGCGGCTGAAGAGGAGGGTGAAGACCATCTCGACCTGGCCGAGCGCGCGGACCAGGGCGACGGGGGCCAGGGCGAAGGCGCTGAACCAGCAGGCCGAGCCGCAGGCGGACAGCGCGCCCACCCAGGCCGACGAGCGCCAGGTGGTGAAGGCGGCGCGGAACTGGTCTGGCTCGCGCCAGAGCAGGAAGGCGCCCTGCATGGCGGTTTGCATGAGGTTGGTGACGAGCAGGCCGAAGAGGGCCTTGATGATGACGATGTCGCCGGGCAGGGCGCGGTTGGCGTCCTTGATGAAGATGGCGGTGAAGGCGAAGACGAAGCCGGCGCCGAGGCCGCAGAGGGCGGCGGGCTGGACGGTGGCGGCGAGGATGTCGCGCGGGGCCAGGCCCTTGCCGCCCCAGGAGAGCACCAGCACGCCGGCGACGCCGATGAGGATGCCGCCGACGGAGAGCGGGGTGAGGGCCTCGCCCAGGATGATCCAGGCGACGATGGCGCCCTGGACGGCCTCGGTTTTCGCGTAGGCGGTGCCGACGGCGAAGTTGCGGTAGCCGAAGGCCATGATGAGCAGGGTGGTGCCGACGATCTGCAGGAAGCCGGCGGCGGCGCAGGAGAGGAGGAAGCGGGCGTTGGGGGTGGGCAGGGGCTCGCCGGTGAGGCCGTAGCCGAGGGCGACGAAGAGGAGGCCGACGGGCAGGGCGTAGACGTAGCGGACGAAGCCGGCGGCGTTGACGGAGAGCTGGCCGCGCAGGCGCTGCTGGAGCGCGGTTCGCCAAGTCTGGAACAGGGCGGCGGTGGCGGTGATGGGGATCCAGAGCTCGATCACGCGCACCTCGGCGGCAGGGGAGGGCAGGCTAGCGGGCGTGGGGGTGTGGCGGAAGCCCGGGGGGATGCGGTCATCACGGGTTCGTGATGCATGAACAAGAGGTTACTTACGTGCTTGTTTCGTACCGATTTCGTGGCAGAGTCGCGTGCGCGCGGCCGTGGGCCGGCGCTGTGCCAATTTCGGGAACCTGCTCATGAAGAAGATCGCCCTTGCCCTCGCCCTGTTGCTTGGCGCCGCCGTGGTGCTGCCGGTGCTGACCGCCGCCACTGCCGAGGCGCAGTCGCGGCCGGCCGGTTGCCGGTACACCTCCTCGGATGTCTCCAAGGGCTATCGCTGCTGAGGCGGCGCGGGAGCCGGGGTGGCCCGGCTCCCAACTCTTCAGGGCTTCTGGGTGTAGCGGAAGTCGCAGTGGGTGGCGCCGCCCATGAGGGTTTGGGTGCGCTCCAGCTTGAGGTTCGGGTCGTAGCCCTCGCAGAAGGCGCCGTCGCGGTTGCAGGAGAGGATGGCGCCGAGATCGGCCAGGCCGAGTTCGCGGTACATCTCCGAATAGCGGCAGCGGACGACGTTGAAGTGGAATTCCGTCTCCGTTGATTTCACCACCTCGGTGCGCAGCGCGTCCTCGGCGGTCCAGAGGGACTGGATGGCGCGGAAATGGTCGAGGCTGGGGCCGTTCGGGGCCTTGGCGGCGAAGCCGGCGGCGGCCTGCTTGGCGAGCTTGACCACGGCGGTGGTGAGGATGCGGCGGGCGGTGTCCTCGCCCAGCTCGGCCTTCATCTCCTCGTAGATGCCCTTTGCGAACTCCGCCTCGATGCGGCGGCGGGTGAGGATGGGCATGTCGTCCATGGTGGGGCTCCCGGTGGTTGGGGGGAGCGTAGCGCGTGATCGTCGGAGGCGGAATCGCCGCAGACGTGAATCACGCGCTCAGACAGAAGGCCGGGATCAGCGGGTGTTCACCATCCGCATGCCGGCGACGATGGCGAGGACGCCGACGAGGAGGCCCCAGGAGAGGGCGTCGGACATCAGCGCCCAGCCGAAGAGGATGCCGAAGAGGGGGGAGAGGAAGGTGAAGCCGGAGACGCGGCCCGCGGGGTAGGTGAGGATCATGCGGAACCACATGAGGTAGCTGGCGAAGGCGATGATCACCGTCTGGTAGAACAGGCCGAGCCAGCCGAGCGGGGAGACGGCGGGGAGAGGGGGGATCTCGCCCTGCCACCAGGCGGCGGCGAAGAGGATCGGGGTGGAGCCGGCGAGCTGGAGCCAGAGGATGGTGGCCGGGGCGGCGGTGGAGAGCGAGGGGGAGGCGCGGACGCAGAGCGTGGTGGTGGCCCACATGGCACCGCCGAGGAGGCAGAGGAGGTCGCCTTCCAGGGAGCCGCCGCCGGCCCACAGGGATTCGGCGAAGGCGGCGCCCATGCCGAGGAAGGCGATCACCAGGCCGGCGAACTGGACCGGGCGCATGCGCTCGCCGGGGACCAGGAGGTGCAGGCCTAGGGCCACGAAGAACGGGGCGGAGTGCAGGAAGACCACGCCGCGCGAGGCGGTGGTGAGCTGCAGGCCGCGGAACAGGACGATGAATTCCAGCGCGAACACCACCGCCACGCCGAGGCCCGGGAGCAGGGTGCGCCGGGCCACCAGGGCGCGCACCGCCGGCCGGCCCTCGGTGATCGCGATCCAGGCAAAGACACACACCGCCGCCCCCAGCGAGCGCAGCGCGGCCTGCAGCGAGGGCGACAGGCCCTCCTGGATCGTCATCTTCACCGAGACCTGCTGCAGGCCCCAGAGCGAGGTGAGGAAGACCAGCACCGCGATCGCGGTCGCATCGAGGTGCGGGCGGCGGGCGATCGCGGTGGGGGCCATGGCGGCAGCCTGCGCAGGGCGGCGGCGCCCCGCAATCCCGCCTGCGGCCACGGCAGGGTTGCGCGCCGCCCAGTGCCATGGTGCCATCGCGGGCAACCACGGGAGGGGAAAACGATGCGCGTCACCACCGGAGTGCCGTACAGCGACTGGAAGGCGATCGCCGCCGCCGCGGCGCGGGCCGAGGCGGACGGGATGGACGGGCTGACCTGCCCGGAGCTGGCGCATGACCCGTTCATGCCGCTGGCGCTGGCCGCCATGGCGACCGAGCGGGTGCAGCTGGCGACCTCCGTTGCGATCTCCTTTCCGCGCAGCCCGATGATCGTGGCCAATATCGGCTGGGACCTGAACCTGAACTCCGGCGGGCGGTTCGTGCTGGGGCTCGGCACGCAGGTGCGGGCGCACAACGAGCGGCGGTTCGACGTGCGCTGGGAGCATCCGGCGCCGCGCATGGGGGAATACGTGCAGGCGCTGCGGGCGATCTGGCGCACCTGGGAGACCGGGGAGAAGCTGGATTACCGCGGCAAGTTCTACAACTTCACGCTGATGACGCCGGAATTCTCGCCGAAGCCCGCGAAGCTGCCGATGGTGCCGATCATGATCGCCGCCGTGGGGCCGGAGATGCAGAAGACCGCGGCGCGGCTGTGCGACGGGGTGCGGCTGCATGGCTTCGCGACGCGCAAATACGTCACCGACGTGGTGCGGCCGCTGCTGGCGGGCGAGCTGGAGAAGGCGGGGAAGAGCTTCGCCAATTTCGAGGTGACCGGGGGCGGGTTCATCGCCACGGGGCCGGACCAGGCGAGCGTGGACCGGGCGGCCGAAAAACTCCGGTATCGCGTGGCGTTCTACGGCTCCACCCCGGCGTATCGCGGGGTGTTCGACATCCACGGGCTGACGGACCTGGGCATCAAGCTGCACGAGGCCAGCCGCAAGGGGCAGTGGAGCGAGATGGCCGGCATGGTGCCGGACGACGTGCTGGACCTGTTCGCGGTGCGCGCCACCTACGACAAGCTGGCCGACGCGGTGGCGGACCGGTTCGGCGGGATCGCGGACGCGGTCTCCGTGGACTTCCTGCCGGACGATGACGAGAAGACGCGGCGCCGCGTGATCGACGGATTGAAGCGGATTCCGAAGGGGTTCGAGGGGTTCAAGACGAGTTTTGCGGCGTAAGAAAGCAAGCGGTTCTTTTTTGAAAAAAAGAACCAAAAAACTTTCCCACGTTTGAGCCTCGACCCGCCGACATGTGGGTCGAGGCGGTGGAGCTGAGGACGGGGAAAGTCTTTTTTGCTTCTTTTTTCTTCAGAAAAAAGAAGACTCTTCCTTACCCCGGCGCCCAGTTGAGCCGTGCCGTGAGCCAGCCGCGCAGGGAAGTCAGGGCGGCGGTGTCGGGGGCCAGGGACTGGGCCAGGGCTTGGGGGTCGGCCGCGGCACGGGTGCGGCCCTGGGGGTCCTGAAGGTCGGTGCCGGCCTGGGTGCCGGCCTTGCGCCACAGGGCGACCAGGGAGGCGGGGGTGAGCTGGGGCAGGACCAGGGCGAATTCGGTCTGGGCCGCCGCGGCCACGGCGCGCCAGGCGGGGATGAGGCTGGCCGGCGGCACCGTGCCGCGGGCGGCGGCGTATTCGGCGAGGTTGGGGATTTCCGGCAGCAGGGCGTCGCGGCCTTCGCCGCCCTGGGCGCCCAGGGTGAACAGCGTGGTCGCGCCGACCTGGGCGAGCGGGCCGAGATTGGCCGCGACG
>CANHCJ010000198.1 GCA_947458025.1 Rhodospirillales bacterium
CCGCGCGCGCCGCCGCCGCCGGCCTGGGGGAAGGCTTCGCCCACAGCCGCGCCGCCCTGCTGGCCTGGCTGCCGGCGGCCTGAACGCAACGCCGCCCTTCTGTTGCGCCGCGCACCGGGGCAACATGCGCCCATGCGCGTCTATCTCGCCGGACCCGATGTCTTCGTGCCGAACCCGCTCGCCCGTGGCGCGGCGCTGAAGGCGATCTGCGCCCGCCACGGCCTCACCGGCGTCTTCCCGCTCGATGACCTCGCCGGCGGCGACCCGCCCGCCTGGGACGCGCTGCCGGAAGCCTTCCGCATCGCCCGCCGCAACGAGGCGCACATCGCCGGGTGCGACGCGCTGGTGGCCAACCTCACCCCGTTCCGCGGCCCCAGCGCCGATGCCGGCACGGTGTTCGAGCTGGGCTTCATGCGCGCCCTCGGCCGCCCGGTGTTCGGCTGGTCCAACGCCGCCGCGCCCTTCGCCGCCCGCACCCGCGCCGCCTTCGCCGCCTCCCAGGCCGCCGACGGCACCTGGCGGGACGCCGAGGGCATGCTGGTGGAGGATTTCGCCCCGCTTGGCGACAACCTGATGATCGACGGTGCCATCGCCGCATCCGGCGGCGTGCTGGTCACAAGCGACCTGCCGCGCAGCCAGGCCTGGACCAGCCTCGACGCCTTCGCGGCCTGCATCGAGGCCGCCGCCCGCCGCCTGAAAGCGTAGGGCGGCGTAGGGCGGGCTTCAGCCCGCCGCTTCGATCCGCCGCCCGCCCCTTCAGTTCGGCGGGTTCAGCCCCAGCGCGCGTGCCGTATCGACGATGCTCTGCCAGGTATCCACCTGCAGCGGCACGCCATTGGCCAGCCGATCCGCCCGCGCCCGCGCCTCCGGCTCGCCCGGCACCAGCACCTCGTCCACCCCTTCGGCCAGGCGCGAGGCCTTGACGTAGTTGGCATACTCGCGCGCCTCGGCGACGAAGTTGCTGGAGCCGAAGCGGTGCGGATCGAGGTAGATCGAGAACATCCCGTTGGCGATGCGCCGCCGCGTGCGGTCCGGGTCCACCGGCCCCGAGGTGCCGCCGCCGGTCAGCACGCCGGCCAGGATCTCGCACATGAAGGCGATGCCGCTGCCCTTGTGGTCGCCGAAGGCGCGGATCGCGCCCGGCCCGTTGCCCGCGCTGCGCGGCCCGCCCGGCGTGAGCGGCCCGTAGAGCACGGCGGGATCATCGGACATCTTGCCGTCCGGCCCGATCAGCGCATCGCCCGGCAGCGGCTTGCCGCCGTTGCTGGCCACCAGCACCTTGCCCTCGGCCACCACGGAGGTGGCGAAATCCAGCAGCAGCGGCGCCTGGCCATCCTCCATCGGGATGGCGATGCACACCGGATTGGTGGAGAAGCGCCGGTCCACGCCGCCGAACGGCGCCACCAGCTGGCCCTGGTAGACGTTCACGAAATGCAGCGAGACCAGCCCCTGCTCCGCCGCCCGCTCGCCCCAGTCGCCGATCCGCCCGATATGGCCGGAATTGCGCAGCGCGATGATGCACATGCCGGCCTGCTTGGCCTTGGCGATGCCGTAATCCACCGCCTGCGGCCCCACCGTCTGGCCGAAGCCCATGTTGCCGTCGATCACCGCATGCGTCGGCCCCTCCACCGGGACCGTGATCTTCGCATCCGCGATGACGTCGCCGTCCTTGAGGTTCTGCACGTAGCGCGGCACGCGGATCACGCCGTGGCTGTCATGCCCGGTGAGGTTGGCGCCGATCAGGTGGTGGGCGATCCGGTCGCCCTCGGCGCGCCCGGTGCCGGCGGCCACGAAGATGTCGCCCACGAAGCGCTGCAGCGTGTCGACGGCAATGAGGTGGGTGGGCAGGTCGGCCATGGTCGTTTCCTGTGTTCTCAGTAAGAGTCTTCTTTTTCTGAAGAAAAAGAAGCAAAAAGACTTTCCCCCCTTTGCACCCGCGCCGGTCGTCTGGCACGGGTGCCATGTCGGAAAAGTTTTTTGGTTCTTTTTTTCAAAAAAGAACCGCTTCCTTCCTTACGTCCGCGCCGCGATCGCCTTCGCATCCGCGCGATAGAAATTGTTGTCCGTCGGCACGATCGTCAGCTCGCTCACGCAGCTGCGCGGCGGCAGGGTGCAGGCGAACACCACCGCCGCGGCCACGTCCTCCGGCTGCACCATCAGCGCGCGCGCCTCGGCCGAGGGCGGCTGCGGGCGCTTGTCCATGATCGGCGTTTCCACCTCGCCCGGGTTGATGCACACGGCGCGGATGCCGTGGATGCCTTCCTCGGCGTTCAGGGAAAGGCTCATCGCCCGCGCGGCGTGCTTGGTGGCGGTGTAGGACACGCCCGAGACCATGAAGATGCCGGTGGCCGCCAGGGAGGCCACGTTCACCACCACGCCGTCGTGCTGCGCGCGCATCGCCGGCAGCACCTTCATCGTGCACAGGAACGGTCCGGTCAGGTTCGCCCCCACCATCTGCTGCACGATCTCGGGCGTCAGCTGCTTCCAGGCGCGCTGCGGCGTGTTCCAGCCGGCGTTGTTCACCAGAATGTCGATCTCGCCGAACTCGGCCACCACCGCGTTCCAGGCCGCGTCCACCTGGGCGGCGTTGCCCACATCGCAGGCCGCGATGGTGCAGATGCCGCCCTCGGCGCGGATTGCCGCCGCCGTCTCATCCAGCGTGCCGCGCGTGCGGCCGGAAAGCCCCACCTTGCACCCGGCGCGGGCCAGCGCCACCGCGATCGCGCGGCCGATTCCCGTTCCGGCCCCGGTCACCCAGGCCGTTTTCCCATCCAGTGCCGGCATGGCGGCTTCCTCCTCGCGGTCGGGCCCCTCCAAACGCGAAGCGGCCGATCGGACGGTGGCGCCCGATCGGCCGCGACGCAAGAGGGCAGGGGAGCCCCGTTGGCAGATGCGCTCAGACCACGCGGTTCGACGCGTCCTCGATCAGGTGCATGTTGTTCATGTCCACGGCCAGCGGCAGGATCTCGCCCGGGCCGGTGTGCACGTTCGGGTCGATGCGCGAGCACACCGCCACGCCGTCCACGAAGTGGTGCACCAGGGTTTCCATGCCCATCGGCTCCACCACGTCCACCTTGGCGTTCATGCGCTGCACGCCCGGCTTCTCGCTGTCGTGGGTCTCGGTCATGTGCTCCGGGCGGATGCCCAGGGTCATCTTCTTTCCCTTGAACGGGCCGTAGCGGTCCACCCGCTGCGGCGGCACCGCCATCTTGGTGCCGTCGGCCAGCTGCACCTTCAGCCCGCCGTCGTCGACCAGCTGGCAGGGCAGGAAGTTCATGGCCGGGGAGCCGATGAACCCGGCCACGAAGCGGGTGGCGGGGTTGTGGTACAGCTCCTGCGGCGCGCCGACCTGCTCGATCACGCCGTGGTTCATCACCACCACGCGGTCGGCCAGCGTCATCGCCTCGATCTGGTCGTGGGTCACGTACACCGTGGTGGTCGGGACCAGCTGGTGCAGTTTCTTGATCTCGGTGCGCATCTGCACGCGCAGCTTGGCGTCCAGGTTCGACAGCGGCTCGTCGAACAGAAACACCTTCGGGTTGCGCACCACCGCGCGGCCCATCGCCACGCGCTGGCGCTGGCCGCCCGAGAGCGCCTTGGGCTTGCGGTCCAGCAGCATCTGGATGTCGAGCATCTTGGCCGCCTCGTCCACCCGGCGCTTGATTTCCTCCTTGGGAAACTTCCGCAGCTTCAGGCCGAAGGCCATGTTGTCGAACACGCTCATGTGCGGGTACAGCGCGTAGTTCTGGAACACCATCGCGATGTCGCGGTCGCGCGGCGGAACGTCGTTCACCACGTCGCCCCCGATCCAGATCTCACCGGCGGTGATTTCCTCCAGCCCCGCGATCATGCGCAGCGTGGTGGACTTGCCGCAGCCGGAGGGCCCCACCAGCACCACGAATTCGTGGTCCACGATCTCGAGGTCGATCCCCTTCACCGCCTGGACGTCGCCCTCGTAGGCCTTCACGACCTTGCGGATCGACACGTTCGCCATTGCCTTAACGTCTCCTCGTTATACCGCGGCACCGCGCGGCCGTCATTTTGCCAGGTCCGCGGTGCGCGGTCAGCCCTTGGTGGCGCCGGCGGTGAGGCCAGCGATGTAGTAGTCCATCAGGAAGGTATAGATGATGATGGGCGGGGCGGCCGCCATCGCGCAAGCGGCCATGATCAGGCCCCAGGCGAAAACGTCGCCCTTGATCAGCTCGCGCACGATGCCCACGGTCAGCGTCGCCTGGTCCGCGCTGTACAGGTAGGCCAGCGGATACAGGAACGCGCCCCAGGACACGGTGAAGGCGAAGATCGTCGCCGCGATGATGCCGGGCAGGGCCACCGGGATGAAGATGCGCAGCAGGATCTGCGGATAGCTCGCCCCGTCGATCAGCGCCGCCTCGTCCAGCTCCCTCGGGATGGAGCTGAAGTAGCCGATCATGATCCAGGTGCAGAACGGCACCGCCAGCGTCGGGAACAGCACCACCAGCGCCCAGGTGGAGTTGATCAGCCCCAGCCAGCCCATGATCTGGAACAGCGGGATGAACAGCAGCGAGGGCGGCACGAGGTAGGTGAGGAACACGCCGGTGGACAGCACCTGGCTGCCCTTGAACCCCATGCGCGACAGGCTGAACGCCGCCAGGATGGCGATGGTCATGCTGATCGTCACGGTCAGCATGGTCACCCATACCGAGTTGATGAAGTAGCGCCGGAACGCGGCGTTGGTCAGCAACTCCCAGTAGTTCGCGAGCGTCGGGTCCTTCACGATCCACGGGTTGCCCGCCTGGGCCGAGATCTCCACCGAGGTCTTGAGGCTGGTGATGATCATGTAGAAGGGCGGGATCAGGAAGATCACCACGAAGATGCTCAGCATGATGTAGCTGACCCACAGCGCGATGCGCTGCTGCCGCTCCATGCTGCCGACCTTGGCTTTGGGCCGCGGCATGTTGCCCGCGGTGGCGCTGGCGCCGCTCATCTCAGGAGAGCTCCTTGTTGCGCTTCATCACGTCGCGCAGCACGAAGAAGGCGAGCGTGGCGAGGATGGGGAACATGAACAGGCTGACGGCGGCGCCGCGCGGGATGTTGCCCGACTGGATGCCGACGGTGAAGGCGTAGGTCGCGAACAGGTGCGTGCTGTCCTGCGGGCCGCCATTGGTCAGGATGCGGACGATGTCGAAGTCCGCGAAGGTCACGATCAGGCTGTAGAGCACCGTGATCAGGATGATGTTGCGCATCATCGGCAGGGTGATGAACACCAGCTTCTGCCAGGCATTCGCCCCGTCGATCGCCGCCGCCTCATACAGCTGGTCGGGCACGGATTTCAGCGCTGCCAGATACATGATCATGAAGAAGGGCGCGCCGTACCACACGTTCACCGCGATCACGGAGAAGCGCGCGCTCCAGGTGCTGCCCAGGAAGGCGATGTCCTCGATGCCCAGCGCGTTCAGCGTCCAGTTGAACGCGGAGTACGAGGGGTCGAACAGCCACCACCAGGTCAGGGTGGAGAGCGCCAGCGGAATCACCCACGGCACCAGCAGCAGCCCGCGCCACACGCGCTCGTTGCGGCCGCGGATGTTGTGCATCAGGTGCGCCAGCACGAAGCCGAAGAACGCCTTCAGGATCACCGCCGTGACCGCGAAGAACACCGACTGGAAGATCACCAGCTGGAAGCTCGGCCGGCTCAGCATGAAGGCGAAGTTGTCGAGCCCGACGAAGTTGTTCATGCGCCGGTCCAGCATTGCCAGGTACACGGCGTAGAAGGTCGGATACACCTTCAGGCACACGATCAGCAGGATCAGCGGCGCGCACAGCGCCAGCGCGGCCATTGAGCGGCGCCGGGCGAGCATCTTCATGCTTCCCGTCGGTCGCGTGGAGGCCGCCGACGGGGCGCCGACCACCATGGTGCTGCCGTCTGCCATGAGGAAGGTCTCCAACGAATGGGGGGCGATGCACCGCCCTCAGACTCAGGCGGTCACAGCGCGTTTCTCTTGGAAAAGTCCCGGCCGGCCCCCGTGGGGAGCCGGCCGGCCGTGACGGTCGGCTTACAGGAAGCCTTCCAGCTCGCGATTGCCCCAGGTGAGTACCTGTTCGATCGTCTCGCCGGCCCGCAGCTTCGCCAGCATGGTCGGGAAGGTGCCGCGGTTGTAGATCTGCACCGCGATCTCCGGAGGGGCCGGCGCATGGGCCACGTGGGTCTTGGCGCCGTGCCAGCCTCGCACGGGGTAGTTGTACACCGTGCCCTTCGGCGGCCCGATGTCGTCCCACGCCTTGGATTCCGCCAGCTTCGCGTACGGCGGCAGGTCGTAGCCCATGGAGGCGATGCAGCGCGCATCCACCAGCTGGTCCTGCATCAGGTACTCGATCAGGTCCTTCGCCGCCGTCTTGTTCTGGGCGAACTGCCAGATGCCCCAGAAGTTGATGTTGTGCGGCACGAAGCGCCCGCGCGGCCCGGCCGGCGGCGGCACGTGCCACACATCCTGCGCCACGGCCGGCGCATCGCGCGTGGCCACAGCCCAGGCGGAGGGGGGGTTGTAGATGAAGGAGGACGCACCCGAGATCAGCGCGCGGTTGTTGGAGCTGTCATCCCAGCTCTGCGCGTCGGCCGGCAGGAAGCGGATCAGGCGCTGGCAGTACTCGATCGCCTGGCGCATCGCCGCAGAGCGGATCTGGATCTTGCCCTGCGCGTCCACCATCTCGGCGCCGAACGAGGCCAGCATCGCACCCCAGGTGTCCACGCTGTCCGCCGTGGTGCCCATGCCGAGCCCGAACGGACGGCCCGCCTTGTGCAGCGCCTCGGCCGCCTTCAGCATCGCGTCCAGCGTCCACTCCTTTGACTCCGCCGTCTCGGTCGGGGTGGTCGGGTACATCTTCTGCAGGTCGATGCCCGCATGCTCCTTGAACAGGGAGATGCGCCCGGCCGGGCCCTTGTTCTGCGTGCCCCAGGAGGAGGGAACCGCCAGCCAGCGGTTCTTCTCGCGGCCGAAATAGGTGCCCACGTCGTTCACCGCGCCGTGCTTGGCGATCAGGCGCCCGACGATGTCGTCCACCGGCTCCATCTTGTCCGCGTGGTCGCGCACGTTCCAGTTGGCGATGGTGATGATGTCATGCCCGCGGCGCGCCTGCGCCTGGGCATTGATGGTCAGCAGCGTCTGGTTGCCCTGCGAGGTGATGAAGTCGAGCTTCACTTCCACCTTGTTCCGCTCCGCCCACGCCGCGATCTGCTGGCGCGCCACGGCGTTCGTCGCCGGCACCCAGTGATCCCACAGGAAGATGGAGAGGTTGCCCGCCGCGGCAGCGCCACGGATGTGCACCCAGGGCAGCGCCGACGCAGCGGCGCCAAACTTCAGCACCTTGCGGCGCGTAGCCTGGCCTTTGGACAGAATGTTCCTGGTCATCAGGATATCAAGCCTCCCGTCTGCGCGCCGTGCTTGCCGCCGGCTGCTGGTTGCGATGAGAACATGGCCCCGCGGGGCCGTGCTGGTCCAATCCTAGGCACAATGCCCCACAAGGGCAACGCATTGATACCGGTCAAGGCAAACGCGTCCGGCTTTAAATTGCAATCGTCGCCCGCGCACGCAAGAGCACTCGCGCGATGAACGCCTCCGTGCTGCCCAAATAGGCGCCGGGGTCCACCAGCCGGGCGATCGCCGCCCCGTCCAGCCGGGCGGTCACCGCC
>CANHCJ010000199.1 GCA_947458025.1 Rhodospirillales bacterium
CCCCGCCCCCGCCGATGCCGCCGCCCGCGCCGAGGCCATGGGCCTGATCGCCGTCGGCGCCGAGGCCGTGCTCGCCCACCCGGTGGAGGCCTCGCTCGGCCTGCGCCGCGTCGCCGAGGTGCCGGTGCCGCTGGAGGACGCGCCCGATGCCCGCGTCGTGGCCTTCCGCGCCCCCGATGCCGGGATCGAGCACATGGCGATCCTGGTCGGCCGCCCGGAGGAAACCGCGCAGGAAGGCCGCGTGCCGCTGGTGCGCATCCACTCCGAATGCTTCACCGGCGACCTCCTCGGCAGCCTGCGCTGCGATTGCGGCCCGCAGCTGCGCGGCGCCATCGCCCGCATGGCCGCCGAAGGCGGCGGGGTGCTGCTCTACCTGGCACAGGAAGGCCGCGGCATCGGCCTCATGAACAAGCTGCGCGCCTATGCCATGCAGGACCGCGGGCTCGATACGCTCGATGCCAACCGCGCCCTGGGCTGGGGGGCGGACGAACGCAACTTCCTCATCGCCGCCACCATGCTGCACGAACTCGGCATCGACCGCGTCCGCCTGCTCACCAACAACCCCGGCAAGGTCGCCGCCCTCCAGGCCGCCGGGCTGCGCAGCGTCCAGCGCGAGGCGCACGAATTCGCGCCCAACGGCGTCAACGACGAATACCTCGCCACCAAGGCCCGCCGCTTCGGCCACCTGCTCGGCCTGCCCGTGAAGCCATGAGCCAACCATCGCCGGGTCTGGCCATCGTCCACCCCGAAGGCCGCCTGGTCTTCCAGGGCCGCACCTTCCGCTGCGCCCTCGGCCGCGCCGGCGTGATCGACGCCGCCCGCAAGCAGGAGGGCGACGGCGCCACCCCCACCGGCCTGCTCCCCCTGCGCCGCCTGCACTACCGCGCCGACCGCCTGCCCATCCCGCGCAGCCCCCTGCCGCGCAGCCCGATCGGCCCCGACGACCTCTGGTGCGACGACCCCGCCCACGAAAGCTACAACCGCCTCGTCCGCCGCCCCTTCACCGCCAGCCACGAGGAAATGTGCCGGGCCGACGAACTCTACGACATCGTCGGCGAACTCGGCTGGAACGACGCCCCCGTGGTCCCCGGCCGCGGCAGCGCCATCTTCCTGCACCTCGCCCGCCCCGACTACGCCCCCACCGCCGGCTGCGTCGCCCTCACCCGCGCCGACCTGCTGGAAATCCTGGCCGGGGGTCTCACGGCATTGCAGGTGATAGGGAAGTAAGGGTCTTCTTTTTTCTGAAGAAAAAAGAAGCAAAAAAGAATTTCCCCGTTTGATGCGGAGAGGCCGCATCAAACGGGGAAAAGTTTTTTGGTTCTTTTTTTCAAAAAAGAACCGCTTCCTTGCCTTCAATCGAGCCGATAAGGCTTTGCCATCTCATCATACGCCGGATACCCCATCAGCTCCCGGTGCACGTTCCCCGGCAGCGCGAGGTCGCTGGCATTGCCACCGGCCTTCAGCGCCGCCAGCCCCTGCAGCATGGCGTTGGCCGCCGGCGACAGCATGATCGTGGGATAGGTGCCGATCTTGATGCCCAGCTTGATCGCCTCGTCCTTGCTCGGGATCGGCCCCGGCCCCGGCGAGAGCACGTTGAAGCACGGCTTCCCCCCCGCCGCCTCCACGCCCATGCGGTATTCCTCGTGCGTCGCCGGGCTGTCCAGGAACAGGATATCCGCCCCTTCCTTGGCATACATCTCGATGCGCGCCAGCGCCTCGTCGATCCCCTGCGTCGGCCGGCAATCGGTCCGCGCCAGGATCAGGATGCCGCTTTCCTTCGCCGCGTCGATCGCCGCCCGGATCTTCATCCGCGCCTCGTCCCGGCTGATGCACGGCTTGCCGGCCGAGGTCAGCGCCCGCGGCGTGATCTTGTCCTCGATCAGGATCGCCGCCGCCCCGGCCCGGCCATAGGCCCGCACCGTGCGCTGCACGTTCATCGCATTGCCGTAGCCATGGTCGCCATCGGCCAGCACCAGCGTCTGCGGTGCCGCCCCGCGCACCATGTTGAAGCTGTCGAACATCTCCGCGAACGAGATCAGGTCGAGGTCCGGCCCCCCCAGCCTTGAGGCCGCGCAGCACGAACCGGAAAGGAACGCCGTCTCGAACCCGGCCTCGGCCGAGAGCCTGGCGGTCAGCCCGTCCCACACCGCGGGCATCACGACGAAGTCGGGCTTGGCGAGCAGCGCGCGCATGCGCTCGGGGGCGGTGGGCATGTGGTTCGTTTCCTCTTGCGTCGGACGCGCCAACGCTAGACCCATTCCGGGGCCTGACCAAGTGGCACAGCCCGCGCGCGGTGCTAGACAGGGGGCCACACAAGGGAGACGACAATGGCGATCTACGAGATGCGCACCTACACGCTGCAGGTCGGCGCGATGGGCCCGGCGGTGAAGCTCTACCAGGAATTCGGCTACCCGGCCCTCGAGAAGGGCGGCCACACCAAGCACCTCGTGGGCTATTTCGTCGCCGACACCGGCACGATCAACCAGCTCGTCCACCTGTGGAAGTTCGCGGACGACGCCGAGCGCCGCGCCCACTGGAAGGCCGTCTTCGCCAACACCGACTTCATCGAGGGCTTCGCCGCCAAGTTCCGCCCCCTGATGCTCAGCCAGGAAGTGAAGCTCCTCACCGCCGCCCCCTGGGGCCCCCACCCGTGAACACCGCCGCGCCACGAAATCTGCCGCTGTCCGGCCAGCGCCTCTGGGACAGCCTGATGGAGATCGCCAAGATCGGCGACACCCCGAAGGGCGGCTGCAACCGCCAGACCCTGACCGACCTCGACGCCGAGGGCCGCGCCCTGTTCCAGAAATGGGGCGAAGCCGCCGGCCTCACGCTCTCCACCGACCGCCTCGGCAACATGGTCTTCACCCGCCCGGGCCGCGACCCCACCCGCAAGCCCGTCGCCATCGGCAGCCACCTCGACACCCAACCCACCGGCGGCAAGTTCGACGGCATCCTGGGCGTCCTCGCCGGCCTCGAGCTCATGCGCGCCCTGCACGAGGCCGGCGCCGAAACCGAGGCCCCCCTGGTCCTCATCAACTGGACCAACGAGGAGGGCGCCCGCTTCTCGCCCCCCATGATGGGCAGCGGCGCCGCCATGGGAATGTTCACGGAAGCCGAGGTCCTCGCCAAGCAGGACGCCGCCGGCCTCTCCTTCGGCGACGAGCTCGCCCGCATCGGCTGGCAGGGCACCGCCGACCCCGCCGACCTGCAGAACCTCGGCGCCTACTTCGAACTCCACATCGAGCAGGGCAAGCTGCTGGAGGATGCCGGCCTCGATCTCGGCATCGTCACCCACGCCCTCGCCCAGTCCTGGTACGAAGTCACCGTCACGGGGGCAGACGCCCATGGCGGCAGCACGATGCAAGGCCGCCGCGACGCCATGATGGCCGCCGCCCCCCTCATCTCCGCCGTCGAGGAGATCGCGCTCGCCGCCATCTCCCCCACCGGCGAGCGCGGCCGCGGCACCGTCGGCGTGGTCGATGTCCAGCCCGGCAGCCGCAACGTCGCCCCCGGCCGCGTCTGGTTCAGCATCGACACCCGCCACGGCGACCCCGACCGCCTCGCCTGGATGGGCACCCAGATCAAGGCCCGCGCCGCCGAGATCGCCCAAGAGCGCGGCGTCACCATCGACGTGCTCGATTTCTGGCACGCCCCCATGACCCCGTTCGACCCCACCCTGGCCCAACACCTCCGCCAGGCCGCCACCGCCCGCGGCTACCGCTTCCAGGACATGCCGACGGCCATCGGCCACGACGCCGTCTACGTCGCCCGCAAGCTCCCCGCCGTCATGCTCTTCTGCCCCTGCCACGGCGGCCTCAGCCACAACGAGGCCGAAAGCATCACGCCCGAATGGGCCGAAGCCGGCATGCTGGTGCTGGCCGACGCCGTCCTCGCCGCCGCCAACGCCCGAGAGGCCACCCCATGACCGACTTCGCCAAGCTCCAGTCCGCCATCACCACCGCGGAAGCCGCCGGCTGCACCCTCGGCGTCACCGCCATCGCCCCCGATGGCACCCGCCTCTCCCACAACGGCACCCGCCGCTTCGTCGCCGCCAGCACCATGAAGATCCCCGTCATGGTCGAGCTCTTCCGCCGCATCGACCAGGGCCGCGACAGCCTCGAACACCTCCACGTCCTGCGCGAGGAGGACAAGGCCACCGGCGGCGGCGTGGTGAAGGAACTCCACGCCGGCATCACCTTCACCGTGCGCGACCTCTGCTACCTGATGATGGCGATCAGCGACAATTCCACCACCAACATCCTCATCGACCGCGTCGGCATGGCCGAAACCAACGCCTGCATGAAGTCCCTCGGCATGGCCGGCTCCATCCTCGGCCGCAAGGTCCGCGGCCGCCCGCCCGTCGAAGGCGAAACCGAGAACTGGGCCCTCCCCGACGAGTACGCCGCCCTCATCGCCGCCATCCTCGGCAACACCGCCGCCTCGCCCGCCGCCTGCGCCGCCATGGTCGACATGCTGGAAAAGCAGACCAACGACCGCCGCATCGCCCGCCACCTGCCAAAAGGCGAAGCCCGCCCCCGCTGGGGCACGAAAACCGGCAGCCTCCCCGGCGTGGTCAACGACGTCGGCTTCATCAACACCCCCGCCGGCCCGCTGGTGCTCTCCATCTACTGCGAAATCCCCGACCCCAACGCCGGCGAGGCGGTGATCGGCGAGGTCGCCCGCGCCGCGCTGGCCTGCCTCTAGCCGCCTCCCCGCCAGCCCCCCGGCCAACGTCGACTCTTGTGAAGCTTGCCCCGTGCGCCTGTTGTTGCTTGTATGCGCACGAATGACAAGGTGAACGAAGATGTTGCCCGGCGTGGACATGCCGCTGGACGTGCTGGAGGAACGGGTGGAGGAAGCGGCCCGCATGCTCCGCCTCGTCGCCAACGAACGCCGGCTGATGGTGCTCTGCCACCTCCTGGCGCGCGGCGAAATGAACGTGGGCTCGCTCGCCGACCTCGTCGGCCTCTCCCAGCCTGCCCTCTCCCAGCACCTCGCCCAGATGCGCGCCGAAGGCCTCGTCGCCACCCGCCGCGAGGCGCAAACCATCTGGTACCGCGTCGCGGACCCCAAGGTCGCCCGCCTCGTCGAGGTGCTGCACGAGCTGTACTGCCCGCAACTCTAGCCCGCGTCCCGCCCCCCTGGCTTGCATCCGGCGTATCAGGCTACATCTAAAGCCAACGTTGCATGCGGCGAGGACGCCCCCAGGATGGACCACATCATCGGACAAAGCCCCGCGCCCGGCGGCGCAGGTGCCAACATGATCGTCGATGGCGACCAGGCCACCTTCATGAAGGACGTGGTGGAGGCCTCGCGCCAGATCCCCGTCCTGGTGGACTTCTGGGCCACCTGGTGCGGCCCCTGCAAAACCCTCACCCCCACGCTGGAAAAGGTCGTCCGCGCCGCCGGCGGCCGGGTGAAGCTGGTCAAGATCGACATCGACAAGAACCAGCAGCTCGTCGCCCAGCTCTCCCGCCTCGGCCTGCCGCTGCAATCCGTGCCCACCGTCGCCGCCTTCTGGCAGGGCCAGATCGCCGATCTCTTCCAGGGCGCCCTGCCGGAAAGCGAAGTGAAGCGCTTCATCGAAACGCTGCTGAAGGGAGCCGGCGGCACCATGCCCACGGCGGACCTGATCGGCGAGGCGAAGGCCGCCATCGAAGCCGGCAACCCGCAGGAAGCCGCCGGCCTCTACAGCGAGGTGCTGGAGCAGGAACCCGAGAACCCGGAAGCCTGGGGCGGCCTCGTCCGCGCCCTGCTGGCCATGGGCGAGGAGGAACAGGCCCGCGAAACCCTGGAACAGGTGCCGGCCAAGATCGCCGAACACGCCGAGGTCTCCGGCGCCCGCAGCGCCCTGGCCCTGGCCGAGGAAGGCCGCAAGGCCGCCGACCAGCTCGGCGCCTTCGAAGCCGCCCTGGCCGCCAACCCCGCCGACCACCAGGCCCGCTACGACCTCGCCACCGCGCTCAACGCCATGGACAAGCGCGAGGAGGCAGCGGACGCCCTGCTGGAGATCATCCGCCGCCAACGCGGCTGGAACGAGGATGCCGCCCGGCTCCAGCTGCTCAAGTTCTTCGAGGCCTGGGGCTTCGACGACGCCGTCACCATGAGCGCGCGGCGCAAGCTGTCGGCCATCCTGTTCAGCTAGCGCCGCCTGATCACCGGAGGGCCGATGGACACGCGCCAGGCACGGCTCGATGAGCTGCCGACGGAATTCCCGGTATTCCCCCTCACCGGCGCCCTGCTGCTGCCGCGCGGCAAGCTGCCGCTGAACATCTTCGAGCCGCGCTACCTGGCGCTGGTCGAGGATGCCCTGGGCCAGGGCCGCATCTTCGGCATGGTCCAGCCGGATCCGCAAAAGTCCGCCGGCCCCAGCGGCCCCGGCCTCTACCGCATCGGCTGCCTCGGCCGCCTCTCCTCCTTCAGCGAGGCAGAGGACGGCCGCTACCTCATCACCCTCACCGGCCTGTGCCGCTTCGCCCTGGGCACGGAACTGGAAATGCGCCGCGGCTACCGCCGGGTGCGCGCCGACCTCGCCCCCTTCGCCCACGACCTCGAAACCCCCGCCGAACTGCCCGGCTTCGACCGCCCACCCCTCATCGCCGCGCTCCGCAGCTACTTCCTGCGCCGCGGCTTCGATGCCAACTGGGACGCGATCGGCAAGATGCCGGACGACCAGCTGATCATCACCCTCTCCATGGTCTGCCCCTTCGACCCCGCCGAGAAACAGGCCCTGCTGGAAGCACAGGACGAGCCGGAACGCGCCCGCACCCTGCGCACCCTGCTGGAAATCGACACCCACCAGACCGCCGAGCCCGGGCCCGATGGCCCGGTGCGGGCAAGCTGAGCCGAAAAGAGCACCGCATGTCCGATACCCCCGTCCCCGTCGATCCCCGCCTGCTGGAAATCCTGGTCTGCCCCATCACCAAGGGCCCGCTGGAATACGACCGCGCCGCCAACGAACTCATCAGCCGCAGCGCCCGGCGCGCCTACCCGATCCGCGACGGCATCCCGATCATGCTGCCCGACGAAGCCCGGATGCTGGACGAAACCTGAGCCCGCCAGTGCCCACCCCCACCGAAATCCACCTGCACCGCGCCGAAAAACGCCTCGACGTCACCTTCGACGACGGCGCCCATTTCAGCCTGCCCGCCGAATACCTGCGCGTGGAAAGCCCCAGCGCCGAAGTCCAGGGCCACGGCCCCAACGAACGCCGCACCGTCGCCGGCAAACGCCACGTCGCCATCACCGGCATCGAACCGGTCGGCAACTACGCCGTCCGCCTCACCTTCGACGACGGGCACGACACCGGAATCTACTCCTGGGACGGCCTCTACGCCCTCGGCCGCGACCAACGCGGCAAATGGGACGCCTACCTCGCCGCCCTCCGCGCCGCAAAACTCAGCCGCGACCCGAAGTAGCGCCTCACGGGGCGGCAAGTGAGCAAGCGGTTCTTTTTTGAAAAAAAGAACCAAAAAACTTTGGGGCTGGCCTAGCTAAGGGTTTCGGGTAGGCCTGTGTCAGCCACTATGTTTGTTAGAGTGTGGATAAGTGGCTTGCCGGAGCGGCCATTCGAAGCCTGGCGCAGGCAAG
>CANHCJ010000200.1 GCA_947458025.1 Rhodospirillales bacterium
GGTATCTCCCCCGCGCCCATGGCTGGGTCATCAAGCGCATCCCCGAGGCCGGCGAGCAGGCCGCCCACCTCCACCACCTTCTCCAGCAGCCCGACACCAAAGAATTCGTGGAGGCAGCCCCCCAGGCCGCCCGCCTCCTGCGCCCCCTCTGCCGCGCGCTGGGCGTCGACCAGCCCCCCTGGCTGAAACTCCCCCCGCGCCCGCGCAAACCGCGCAAGCCCAGGCCCCCCAGGCCCAGAACCTGGAAGCTCACCGACCCCGAGCTGAAGCTCCGCCCCTACGAGATCCGCGCCATCCGCTACTGGCGCAAAAAATACGGCCGCGACTGAGCCCCCCAGCCGCGGCCAATTCATTCCGAAACAAATTCGTTCCGGAATTCTACCCCACCGCCACGCTCACCGGCGGCACCTGGTCGAACCACCCGGGCTGCGCCCGCTCCAGCTGCGCCGCCACCTGCATCAGCAGCGCCTCCTCGCCCCACGCCCCATAGAACTGCACCCCGATCGGCAGCCCGTCCCGGTCCAGCCCAGCCGGCACCGAGATCCCCGGCAGCCCCGTCTCGTTCCCCGGCATGGTGTAGCGGCAGGCATCCGCCAGCCGCCCCACCCACACGTCCAGCTCCTCGTCGCGCAGCAGCGAATAAGGCCCGTTCGCCTCCGGCACCCGCACCGCCAGCGTCGGCGTCAGCAGCAGGTCATAGGTCTCGAACACCTCGCCGAACTGCCGCGTCACCGTGTTGTTGTCCGCCATCATCCGGTACACGTCCCGCACGTCATAGCGCTGCGCCGCCAGGTAGTGCCGGTACTCCATCGGCGTCACGTAGGAAGCCAGCTCCTGCGGCTCGATCCCCAGCGACCGCGCCTTGTCGTCCAGCGTCGCCGTCCCGCCGATCCAGTTCTGGATGTAGCAGCGCCACATCACCTCCCAGTCGCAGATCGTGCGGTCGTCCACCTCCTCCACGATATGCCCCAGCGCCTCCATCGCCCGCCCCACCTCGCGCACCCGCGCGGCCACCTCGGGATCGGTCGGCACCCCGCGCCCCCAGCTGCCGGTCGAAAGCCCGATCCGCAGCCGGCGCGGATCGCGCCCGATCGCCGCCATGAACGGCTCCGCCGGCGCGCCCATGCGGATGAAGCTGCCCCCCTTGGGCATCCGCACCAGCGTCTCGTACACCGCCGCCGTGTCCCGCACCGTCCGCGTCACCACCCCGTCGGCGCTGAACCGGTTCATGTACTCGTTCTGCCCCCACCCCCGCGGCACCCGCCCGCGGCTCGCCTTCAGCCCCACCAGCCCGCAGAACGCCGCGGGAATGCGAGTGGACCCGCCCCCGTCGCCCGACATCCCCACCGGCACCACCCCGGCCGCCACCGCCGCCGCCGACCCGCCGGAGGAGCCGCCCGGCGTGCGCGCCAGGTTCCACGGGTTGCGCGTCACCCGCAGCCCGTCCACGTCGGTCGCGGTATCGAAGGTCTTGCCGAACTCCGGGCACGTCGCCCGCCCCAGCGGCACCAGCCCCCCGGCCAGGAAGTTCTCGATCGTCGGGTCCGTCCGCGTCACCACGAAGTCCCGCGTCAGCTTCGACCCCGCCTGCTGCCGCCGCCCCTTCAACCCGGAGCCCATGTCCTTCAGCAGCATCGGCACGCCATACAGCCCGCCCTCGCGCGAAGGCCCGTCCGCATCCGGGTTGGCCAGCACGTCGGCAAAGATCTCCAGCACCGCCGCGATCCGCTCGTTCACCCGCCCGCTCGCCGCCGCCGCCTGCGCCATCAGTGCCTTGGGCGAAACCTCGCCCTTGCGCACCAGCCCTGCCAGCGCCACCGCATCGTGCCGCCCCCACTCGCCCCAGCCCATCGCCAGACCCTGCGCCATCGCCGCCTCCCTCGCCTCGTTCGGCAAAGCCTGTGTCCTGGGCTGGCCCCGTGTCAAATCTCTTGCGACATGGCTTACGGCGTCGATTGACTTCCCGCCCTCGCCCCGCCACGCTGCACTGCAACGCGGATTGGGGGCGATCCGCATCGGGAGAGTGTTCGGCATGGCATGGTGGCGGGGAAGGGCGGGCTTGGCATGCGCCCTCGCGGCCGCGCTTGTGCTGCCCGCCGCGGCCCAGACCAAGGGCGGCGCCATCACCTACGCCGCCGCCGGCGGTGTCGGCTCGCTCGACCCCCACGTCTCCGGCACGCTCGCCGAGCTGGAGGTGATCCACCACATCTTCGAGCCGCTGGTCACCATCGACGAAAGCTACAACGCCCGCCCCATGCTCGCCGCCTCCATCCAGGTGGGCGACGAGGCGCGCCGCTTCCGCTTCCGCCTGCGCCCCAACCTGCGCTTCCACAACGGCGACCGCCTCACCTCCGCCGACGTGCTGGCCTCCTTCCAGCGCTACGCCCGCGTCAGCACCAATGCCGTCCTGCTGGAGGATGTCGCCGGCTACGACGTGCCCGATGCCGACACCTTCGTGGTCCGGCTGAAGTCCAGCAATGCCGTCTTCCTGGAAATGCTGAAGTCGCCCACCTACCCGCTGGCCATCCTGCCCGCCGGCCAGAAGGACGTGGACGGCACCGAGGCGGAACCCATCGGCACCGGCCCCTTCGTGCTCGAGTCCTGGGAGAAGGACAGCCACCTCGTCCTGCGCCGCAACGAGGCCTACATGGCCGACCGTTCCGCCGCCGGCCCCGATGGGCTGGGCGGCCGCAAGACCGCCTATCTCGATGCCGTGCGCTACGACTTCATCGTGGACCCGATGGCCCGCGTCATCCTGCTGCAGGCCGGTGATGCCGATGCCGTCACCAACCTGCCCCCCGATGCCATCCGCCGCCTGGGCGAACGGCCGGACATCGCGGTGATGCGCGTGTTCCCGTTCTGCCAGCTGATGTTCGTCACCCATGCCGGCCATGGCCCCACCGCCAAGCGCCTGGTGCGCCAGGCGATCCGCGCCGCCGTGGCGGTGGACGACATCATCGCCGCCACCGGCCAGGCGATGCGCCGCAACCCCTCGCTCACCTATCCCGGCAGCCCCTACCACACCGAGGAAGTCGCCGCCGCCTTCTACGACCGCCGCAACCTGGAAGAGGCGCGCGCCCTGCTGGCCGAAGCCGGCTACAAGGGCGAGAAGCTGGTGCTGCAGACCAACGCCACCTTCAGCTACATGCGCGACGCGATCCTGGTGCTCGCCGGCCAGCTGCGCGAGGCCGGCTTCAACACCGAGGTGCAGGTGGTCGACTGGCTGACCCAATCCGCCAACCTGCGCCGCGGCACCGGGCACTGGAACATCACCGCCACCGGCTTCTGCACCCAGCCGCTCCTCGGCCCGCAGCAATGGCGCACCCAGATCCAGGCCACGCCCCACCTGCGCGACCGCGCCGGGCTGGACGAGGCGTGGCGCCAGTTCGCCGCCTCGCCCGGCTTCGCCCAGCGCCAGGCGGCCTGGCGGCAGATCGAGACGCAGCTGCTCGACCAGGCGCACTTCATCAAGGTCGCCGACCTCGCCGCGGTGCGTGCGCACCATGTCCGGCTGCAGGGCATGGCGCCCTACTTCTACCAGCGGTTCTGGAACACGTGGGTGCAATGAACGAGGCGATTTCCGGCCGTCCGGGGCCATGGGGGTGAGATGTTACGCGGGATCCTGATGCGCCTTTCGCAGGCGGTGCCTGTGTTGCTGATCTTCTCGGTGATGGTCTTCATGCTGATGCACCTGCTGCCGGGCGACCCGGCGCTGGCCATCGCGGGGCCGGATGCCACGCCCGAGGCGGTGCAGGCAATCCGCCAGCAGCTCGGGCTGGACCGGCCGCTGCCGATCCAGCTGCTGGAGTGGTTCGCCCACATCGCGGTCGGCAATTTCGGTGAGTCGATCACGCTGAAGCAGAGCGTGGTGAGCGCGGTGGTGGAGCGCCTGCCGGTCACGCTGTCGCTCTCGCTGGTGTCGCTGATCGTGACCCTGCCGATCGGCATCGGGCTGGGCGTGGTGGCGGCCTACTGGCGCAACTCCTGGATCGACGCCTTCGTGATGGTGCTCGCCCTGCTCGGCGTGTCGCTGCCGGGCTTCTGGGTGGGCATCCTGTCGGTGCTGTATTTCAGCGTGCAGCTCGGCTGGTTCCCGCCGAGCGGATATGTGCCGCTGACCGAGGGCGGGTTCTGGCCCTGGTTCGCCTCGCTGATCCAGCCCGCCATCGTGCTGGCGCTGTTCCAGATCGGCTTCCTGGCGCGCATCACCCGCTCGGCCATGCTCGACGTGCTGGACCAGGACTTCATCCGCACCGCCCGCGCCAAGGGCGTGGACGAATGGACCACCATCGCCAAGCACGCCTTCCGCAACACGCTGATCCCGGTGGTGACGGTGCTGGGCATCACGCTGTCGCTGCTGGTCGGCGGCTCGGTGGTGATCGAGCAGGTCTTCGCGCTGCCCGGCATCGGGCGGCTGATCGTGCAGGGCATCCTGAACCGCGACTATCCGCTGGTGCAGGGCACCATGCTGCTGTTCGGCTTCGCCTTCGTCCTGATCAACATCCTCGTCGACATCATCTACACGTTCGTGGACCCGCGGGTGCGTTATGGCTGAGTCAGCAGCAACGATCCTGGCTTCCGGCGAGGCGATCGCCGCCCGCCGCCGCTTCCGCGTGCTGCGCAAGCTGCTGCACCACCGCAGCTTCATGGTCGGCTTCATCATCGTGCTGTTGATGGTGATCGCCGCGCTGTGCGCCCCGCTCACCGGGGTGGACCCGAACGCGATGCGCGTGCGCATGCGCTTCCGCCCGCCGCAGGAAACGTGGTGGTTCGGCACCGACCAGTTCGGCCGCGACCTGTTCACCCGCGTGCTGTACGGCGCGCAGCTTTCGCTGTGGATCGGGCTGTCGGTGGCGGTGCTGTCGGGCGTGGTGGGGGCGGCGATCGGCGTGCTCTCCGCCCAGTACCGCAAGCTCGATTCGCTGCTGATGCGGATCATGGACGCGCTGATGGCCGCCCCGGCCATCCTGCTCGCCATCGGCCTGGGTGCCGCGCTGGGGCCGCAGACGCACAGCGTGATCATCGCGCTCGCCGTGGCCTACATCCCGCGCACCGCGCGCATCGTGCGGGCCTCCGCGCTGGTGACGCGCGAGCTGGAGTTCATCGAGGCCGCACGCGTCTCGGGTGCCTCCAACATGCGGATCATGTTCAAGCACCTGCTGCCCAACGCCACCGGGCCGCTGCTGGTGCAGAGCACCTTCGTGTTCGCCTATGCGATCCTGGCCGAGGCCGCGCTGTCGTTCCTGGGCATCGGCCCGCCGCCGCCGGCGCCGAGCTGGGGCAACATCATCGCCGAGGGCCGCCAGTTCGCGGTGCAGGCCTGGTGGATCATGCTGTTCCCGGGCTTCGCCATCTCGCTGGCGGCGCTGGGGATGAACCTGCTGGGCGACGGGCTGCGCGACGTGCTCGACCCGCGGCTGAAGGTGGAGAGCTGAGATGGCGCCCCCTCTTCTTGAAGTCGACGACCTCACCGTGCGGTTCCGCACGGATGCGGGGTGGATGACGGCGGTGGACCGCGTGAGCCTGGCCGTGGGCGAGGGCGAAGCGCTGGGCATCGTGGGCGAATCGGGCTCCGGCAAGAGCGTGACCGCACTCTCGATCCTGCGCCTGCACGCCGCGGCCACCACGCGCATGCCGACCGGCAAGATCACCTATGGCGGCCGCGACCTGCTGACCCTGCCGACGCGCGAGATGCGGCAGATCCGCGGGGGGGAGATCGCGATGATCTTCCAGGACCCGATGAGCTCGCTGAACCCGGTGCTGACCATCGCCGACCAGATCGGCGAGAGCCTGCGGCTGCACCAGGGCGTGGACCAGGCCACTGCGCGCAAGCGGGCGATCGAGCTGCTGGAGCTGGTGCGCATCCCCGATGCCGCGCGGCGCGTGGACGAGTATCCGCACCGGCTTTCGGGCGGCATGCGCCAGCGCGTGATGATCGCGATCGCCATCGCCTGCCGGCCCAAGCTGCTGATCGCCGACGAGCCGACCACCGCGCTCGACGTGACCATCCAGGCGCAGATCCTGGACCTGCTGCGCGACCTGCAGCGCGAGCTGGGCATGAGCGTGATCCTGATCACCCACGACATGGGCGTGATCGCCGAGTTCGCCCGCCGGGTGATGGTGATGTATGCCGGGCGCGTGGTGGAGGTGGCGCCGGTGGGGCAGATGTTCCGCAGCCCGGTGCACCCGTATACCGAGGGCCTGCTGTCGGCGATTCCAAAGCTGGACGTGGATGTGCGCCGCCTGCCGACCATCGCCGGGTCGATCCCCGACCCCACGGCGGTGATCCCCGGCTGCCGCTATTCCCCGCGCTGCCCGCTGGTGCAGGAGGCCTGCCGGCGCGATTCGCCCGCGCTGCTGCCGGCCGGGCCGGAGCGTGAGGCACGCTGCCCGCCGCGCGTGGCGATGATCACGCCGTCGAAGGAGACCGTGGCATGAGCGCCGCGCTGAAGACCGCAACGGACGCACCGATCATCCGGGTGCGCGACCTGGTGAAGGACTTCCACGTCACGCGCGGGCGCGGCGGGCCGCCGGCGGTGCTGCGCGCGGTGAACCACATCAGCTTCGACCTGCGGCCCGGCACCACGCTGGGGCTGGTGGGCGAGAGCGGCTCCGGCAAGTCCACCACCGGGCGGCTGCTGGTGGGGCTGATCCCGGCGACCTCCGGCGAGATCTCGCTGTTCGGCGAGACCATCACGGGGGCGGGCGGCGAGGCGGCGCTGGCCAAGGTGCGCAGCAAGCTGCAGTTCGTGTTCCAGGACCCGCACGGCTCGCTGAACCCGCGCATGCGGGTGGGGGACTGCATCGCCGAGCCGATCGACATCGCCGGCGGCTGGAGCCGCAAGGACCGCGCCGACCGGGTGAGCGAGCTGCTGGAGACCGTCGGCCTGCCGCGCGGCGTGGCCGAGCGCTTCCCGCACGAGTTCTCCGGCGGGCAGCGCCAGCGCATCGGCATCGCCCGCGCGCTCGCGCTGCGGCCGGATTTCGTGGTGTGCGACGAGCCGGTCTCCGCGCTCGACGTCTCCATGCAGGCGCAGATCATCAACCTGCTGCTGGACCTGCAGGAGCGGCTGGGCCTCTCCTACCTGTTCATCGCCCATGACCTGGCCGTGGTGCGCAGCATCGCCACCGACGTGGCGGTGATGTACGCCGGCGCGCTGGTGGAGCAGGCGCCCAAGACGGTGCTGTATTCCGCGCCGAAGCATCCCTACACCCAGGCGCTGCTGGACGCGGTGCCGCGGCCGGACCCGGACCGGGTGCGCAGCGCGGCGCTGGGCGGCGAGGTGCCGTCGATCCTCAATCCGCCGCCGGGCTGTGCGTTTGCGGCACGGTGCCCGCAGGCGATGGATATGTGCCGGCAGGAGCGCCCGGCCGCGCGGCCGACCGGCGACGGGCACGTGGTGGCCTGCCACCTGTATTAGAGCGTGATCTTCTTACGCTGAAGCGTATCCTGCATGTCTAAGGTAGCTCGCGCACTCGGCGGGTGAGAATGCGCTGAGGAGGGTGCCGATGCGGTGCCAGACGGCGGCAATGGAGCGTTCGTCGGCGCGTCGCAGCAGTGTCTTGA
>CANHCJ010000201.1 GCA_947458025.1 Rhodospirillales bacterium
CGCGCGCGGGATCATGTCCAGCTCCACCCGGTCGCCGTCGTGCAGCACCACGATGTTGCGCACCACGTTCTGCAGCTGGCGCACATTGCCCGGCCAGCCGTACTGCGCCAGCGCCTGCTCGGCCGGCGCACTGAAGCCCTGGAACCCCCGCCCCTCCTCGCGCGCGAACTGCGCCAGGAAATGCCGCGCGATCAGCAGCACGTCGTCGCCGCGCCCGCGCAGCGGCGGCAGCTCCACCGGCACCACGTACAGCCGGTAGTACAGGTCCTCGCGGAACCGTCCGGCCTGCACCTCCAGCATCGGGTCCCGGTTGGTGGCGCACACGAAGCGCACATCCACCCGCTCCAGCCTGGAAGACCCCACCGGAGAGAAGGTGCCCGTCTGCACGAAGCGCAGCAACTTAACCTGCATATCCAACGGCATCTCGCCGATTTCATCCAGGAACAGGGTGCCCCCGTCGGCCAGCTTCGCCGCCCCCTCGCGGTCCGCGCTGGCCCCGGTGAAGGCGCCGCGCACATGGCCGAACACCTCGCTCTCCAGCAGGTCGCGCGGGATCGCGCCGCAGTTCAGCGCCACGAAGTTGCGCCCCGCCCGCGGGCTCGCCCGGTGCACCGCCTCGGCCGCCAGCTCCTTGCCGGTGCCGCTCTCGCCGGTGATGAACACGCTGGCCTTGCTCGCCGCCACGCTCTCGATGGTGCGGTACACCGCCTGCATCGGCGCGCAGGCCCCGATGAAGCCGAAGAACTGCCCGCGGTCCAGCCGCGCCTTCACGCTGGCCAGCTGCGCCGCCAGCGCCTGCTTCTCCAGCGCATTGCCCAGCGTCACCGCCAGCCGCGCCTTGGCGTAGGGCTTCACGATGAAGTCCACCGCCCCGGCCCGCATCGCCTCCACCGCGGCGTTGATGGAGGCGTTCGCCGTCACCACCACCACCGGCACGTCGATCCCGTCGGCGCGCAGCCGCTGCATCAACTCCATGCCGTTGTAGTCGGGCAGCTCGATGTCCAGCAGGATCGCATCCGGCCGCCAGTCCCGCGCCGCCACCAGCGCCGCCCCGGCGGTCTCGGCCACCTCCACCTCGTGCCCCAGCCCGGTCAGCAATGCACGCGCCAGTTGTGCCTGGGTCGGCGTGTCCTCCACCACCAGAACGCGCGCCGAGCCCGTCATGCGCGGCCGTCGAGACCGGTCAGAACCCGCGCCACGTCGCCCAGCGCCGCCTCGGCCAGCCGCTTGATCTCGGCCAGCAGCCCGTCCTCGGCCGCCGCCCCCGCCATCGCCTGCCGGCAGGCCGCCTCCAGCTTCACCGCGCCCACCGCCCCGGCCGCCCCGGCCAGGCCATGCGCCGCACGCCGGAACGCGGTGCCATCCGCCGCACCCGCCGCCCCGGCCATCGTCTCGGTCAGGCGCTGCACATCGGTGCGGAACACCGACAGCACCAGCCGGAGATCCTCCTCCGACAGGTCCTCCGCCAGTTGCGCCGCAAACCCAAGATCGCTCATCGGCCCCGCCCGTGCCCTCGCCCGCCCACCGGCCCGTTCTCCCGTGGCACGCCTGCCGCACAAGGGTCGCGCAACTCGGCCTGTGTATGCAAGTCCGCGAAAGAAGAAGGCCCGGACGGTGAACCACCATCCGGGCCGCTCAAATCAGGCAGGCTGAATGCGTGCCGGCGGCGCCGGCACCTGAAAAACCCTCAAACCCTCAGCGCGCCCAGGCGAACCCGGGCAGCGACAGCGAAAACCGCCGCCGTTCCTCTTCCAGCCCCAGCGCCCGCGCCAGGCCCAGGTGCCGCAGCATCGCCAGCGGCTGCCCGGCCACGCCGGCCAGCGTCAACCGCCGCCCGCGCGCCGCCAGGCGCTTGAACACAAACGAAATCGCCCCAACGCCGGAGCCGTCGAGATGCGTCACGTTGGAAAGGTCGATCACCACCTCGCGCGCCTCCACCTCGGCCAGGGCGCACAGCCCGTCGCGCATGGCCCGGCTCGCCTCGCCATCCAGGCCGCCGCGCAGGTGCAGCCGCACCAGGCCATTCTCGCTGTGGATACGCTCGAACATCGAACCTCCGGTCCCGACGCCCCCGGCCTTGGCAGGGGGCTCGAAGGCTCTAATGCACGGCCCGTGCCAACCCGCTCCGGCCCCGCCGCCCCGCCCTGATCCCGGCTGTGAGCTTAATGACGTGAATGAAATCTTTCACGCCGCGCAATTTGCCTCGCAATTTGCGATTAATCGTTAACGCGCGCATTGCAGAATGCATCCGTCAACGCCCCGCCCACCGGCAGGGCCCGCCAACGCCTAGGACTTCGCCTGCTGCGCCCGCGTCACCGGGCCGGGCACCCGCAGCGCCGCCTCCAGCTCCGCCACCCGCGAAGACCAGTACTCCAGCATCTGCGACAGCGAATGCAGGTCCGCGCGCTGCATGTCGTCCAGGTCGTCGTAGGTGCCGTGCGCCAGCCGGAACCCAAGCTCGGCGGCCGCGTCGCGCAATTGCTGGCTCACCGCGATGCCGGACAGGGATTCGAACACCGTGGGCGGGATCATGCCCCCCTCCCCTTGCACCCAGGAGCCGCAGCCATCGCGTTACCCCCCGTTTCCGCCAACCACCGGCGCGCCGCCCGCCGATCCGCCGGGCCGGGCTTCACAAAAGTTAAGAAATGTTCTGAAATCAATGTTCTATGCATGCGAGACGCGGTGCAACGCCCGTGCCACCCGGCACGGGCGCCGCCGCCATCTCAGCGCGTGTCGGTATGGAAGGTCTTGGCGACCACTTTCCACGCCCCGCCCACCTTCGCCAGCGACAGGTAGTCAGTGAAGTAGCGCGGCGGAATCTGGCACTGCACCTTGGCGAACGCCGTGTTCGGCCCGGACCGGTCGATCGAAACCACCCAGTCGCGCCGCTCCAGCCCCTGCGCCTTGGCCGAAGGCCGGCTCTTCACCCCCTCCAGCCACTGCGCCCGCGGCAGCACCGCCAGCGACCCGTCCGCCGCCACGCTGCGCAGGTCCGCGCTGTCATGGAACGCGGCGGCCAGCTTGCCGGCATCGCCCTCGTACAGCCCATCGAAATAGGTCTGCAGCACCGCCTCGATCTGCTTGATGTCGTCCGACATGGAAGTCCTCCTCTTCGGTTCGCCGAACCCTAGCCGCCGCCCGCCACGCCGTCACCCCCGCTCGTCGAACCCGCCGAACCAGCCCTTGGTGCGGTTGGCGAACGCCACCAGCGAAAGCATCACCGGCACCTCCACCAGCACCCCCACCACCGTCACCAGCGCCGCCCCGGAATTCAGCCCGAACAGCCCGATCGCCACCGCCACCGCCAGCTCGAAGAAATTGCTGGTCCCGATCAGCGCGCAGGGTGCGGCCACCCCGAACGGCACCCGCCACGCCCAGGCCGCCCAGTACGACAGCGCGAAGATGCCGTAGCTCTGGATCAGCAGCGGCACCGCGATCAGCACGATCAGCCCCGGCTGGCCCAGGATCACCCCGCCCTGGAACCCGAACAGCAGCACCACGGTGGCCAGCAGCCCCAGCACCGACAGCGGCTTGATCCGCCCGGTGAACGCCGCCACCGCCGCCTCCCGCGCCGCCGCACCCTCGATCCCCGCCACCAGCCGCGCCCGCGTCGCCATCCCCGCCGCCAGCGGGATCACCACGTACAGCACCACGGACAGCAGCAGCGTCTCCCACGGCACCGCGATGTCGGTTACGCCCAGCAGCAGCGCCACGATCGGCGCGAAGGCGAACACCATCACGATGTCGTTCACCGAAACCTGCACCAGCGTGTAGTTCGCATCGCCCCGCACCAGCTGCGACCACACGAACACCATCGCCGTGCAGGGTGCGGCCCCCAGCAGGATCAGCCCGGCGATGTACTGCCCCGCATTGGCCGGGTCGATCAGCCCGGCGAACAGGTATTCAAAGAACAGCACGCCCAGGGCCGCCATCGTGAACGGCTTCACCAGCCAGTTCACCACCAGCGTGATCACCAGCCCCTTCGGCCGCTCCCCCACCCGCTTCAGGCTGGTGAAGTCCACCGCCACCATCATCGGGTACACCATGAACCAGATCAGCACGGCCACCACGAAGTTGACCGAGCCGTATTCCAGCCCCGCCAGCAGCCCGAACAGCCCCGGCACCGCCCAGCCCAGCGCGATGCCGGCCACGATGCAAAGGGCCACCCACAAGGACAGATAGCGCTCAAAGGCCGACATCGCGTCTCCAGTCCGGCAAGGCTGTGCAACCGCCCGGCGCGGCGGCATGCTGCGGGCAACCGGAGAGGACCCTGCCATGAACCCCGACACCCTGGCCACCCTGCGCCGTGTCAGCACCGCAACGCTCACCACCCAGATGTTCAAGCGCGGCTTCCGCAACGTCTTCATGCAGGGCGTGCGCGCGCTGGGCACCTACGGGGAGAACATGGTCGGCCCCGCCACCACGGTCCGCAACATCCCCTCCCGCGAGGACATCGACGTCTCCGCCAGCCTGGGCAACCCCGAGCACCCGCAGCGCAAGGCCGTCGAAACCTGCAAGGAAGGCCACGTCCTGGTCATGGATTGCCGCGGCGACGCCCGCGCGGCCAGCGGCGGCGACATCCTCATGACCCGCCTGATGCGCCGCAACGCCGCCGGCGTCGTCACCGACGGCGGCATCCGCGACGCCGGCCCGATCAGCAAGATGCCGCTCCCCGTCTTCTGCGCCGGCCCCTCCGCCCCGCTGAACATCATCCGCCACCACGCCGTGGAGATCGACGCCCCGATCGCCTGCGGCGGCGTCGCCGTCTATCCCGGCGACATCCTGGTGGGCGACGCCGACGGCGTCGTCGTCCTCCCCGCCCACCTCGCCGACGAAGTGGCGAAAGACGCCGCCGCCCAGGAAGACCTCGAACAGTTCCTCCTCATGAAGATCGATGCCGGCGCCCCCCTCCCCGGCACCTACCCCCCCAACGCCGCCACGCTGGCGGAATACGAGGCCTGGAAGAAGACCCGCGGCTAGCCCTCCTCATCCAGGCGCCGGCTGCCAGAAGCAGAATTCGACATGGAGACGAAGAGACAGGGAGAAGGCAGCAGGAGCCTCTCCCCAAAGCCTCTCCGTCTCTCCGTCTCCATGTGAATTCACTTTCTTCGATTGTCCCCGCCGCTGCGGCCAGGGCGCACACAACGTCTCCCACTCGACAAACCCTCCCCCCTCCGCCACAAACAACCCTTCAAGTAAAACAACGGGGAGTAGGGGCATGACCCATGCCACTGTGGGCGCGCTCAAGGTCGCGCCGGTCCTGAAGAGCTTCATCGAGGCCGAGGCCCTTCCGGGCACCGGCATCGCCGCCGATGCCTTCTGGTCCGGCCTCGCCGCCCTGGTTGCGAAATTCGCCCCCCGCAACCGCACCCTGCTGGATGCGCGCGACCGCCTCCAGGCCCAGATCGACGCCTGGCACCTGGCCCGCAAGGGCAAGCCGCACGACGCCGCGGAATACGAAGCCTTCCTGCGCGCCATCGGCTACCTCCTCCCGGCGCCCGCCCCCTTCGCCGTCTCCACCGCGAACGTGGACGCCGAGATCGCCACCATCGCCGGCCCGCAGCTCGTCGTCCCCGTCAGCAACGCCCGCTACGCGCTGAACGCCGGCAACGCCCGCTGGGGCAGCCTCTACGACGCGCTCTACGGCACCGACGCCATCCCCGAGACCGACGGCGCGACGAAAGGCCGCGGCTACAACCCCGCCCGCGGCGCCAAGGTCATCGCCGCCGCCCGCAAGTTCCTCGACGAATCCGTCCCCGTCGCCGGCTACTCCCACGCCGACGTCCGCGCCTACACCGTCACCGGCGGCGTCCTGAAGATGACGCTGGCCCCCGGCCTCGGCCAGACCGGCCTGGCCGACACCACCCAGTTCGTCGGCTTCCACGGCGACGCCGTGCTGCCCAAGTCCATCCTGCTCAAGCAAAACGGCCTGCACATCGAACTCGTGCTCGACCGCACCCACCCCATCGGCCGCGACGACCCCGCGGGCCTCGCCGACGTCGTCATCGAATCCGCCGTCACCACCATCATGGACTGCGAGGACTCAGTCGCGGCGGTGGACGCAGACGACAAGGTCGAGGTTTACCGCAACTGGCTCGGCCTGATGAAAGGCGACCTCGTCGCCACCCTGGAAAAAGACGGCCGCACCATCGCCCGCCGCCTCAACCCCGACCGCCCCTACACCAACCCGCGCGGCGGTGCCGCCATCACCATCCCCGGCCGCTCCCTCATGCTGGTCCGCAACGTCGGCCACCACATGTTCACCGACGCGGTGCTGGACGAAGCCGGGGCCGAAATCCCCGAGACCATCCTCGACGCCGCCGTCACGTCGATGATCGCCATCCACGACCTCAAGTCCGAAGGCCCGATCCGCAACTCCCGCGCCGGCTCGGTCTACATCGTGAAGCCCAAGATGCACGGCCCGGAGGAGGTCCAGTTCGCCTCGGATCTCTTCGCCGCCGTCGAAGACCTCCTCGCCCTGCCCCGCAACACCCTCAAGATGGGCATCATGGACGAGGAGCGCCGCACCACCATCAACCTCGCCGCCTGCATCCACGCCGCCCGCGAGCGCGTCGCCTTCATCAACACCGGCTTCCTCGACCGCACCGGCGACGAGATCCACACCTCCATGGAAGCCGGCGCCATGATCCGCAAGAACGACATGCGCGCCACGCCCTGGATCGCCGCCTACGAGAACAACAACGTCGATACCGGCCTCGCCTCCGGCCTGCGCGGCCGCGCCCAGATCGGCAAGGGCATGTGGGCCATGCCAGACCGGATGGCCGACATGCTCACGCAAAAGATCGGCCACCCAAAGGCCGGCGCCAACACCGCCTGGGTCCCCTCCCCCACCGCCGCCACGCTCCACGCCCTGCACTACCACCAGGTCAGCGTCGCCGACCGCCAGACCGAGCTCGCCACCCGCGCCCCGGCCAAGCTGTCCGATATCCTCACCCTGCCGCTGGCCGATCGCCCCAACTGGGCGCCCGACGCGGTGCAGCAGGAGCTGGACAACAACATCCAGGGCATCCTCGGCTACGTCGTCCGCTGGATCGACCAGGGCGTCGGCTGCTCCAAGGTGCCGGACATCCACGACATCGGCCTCATGGAAGACCGCGCCACCCTGCGCATCTCCAGCCAGCACGTCGCCAACTGGCTCCACCACGGCATCTGCACCGAAGCCCAGGTCATGGAAACCATGAAGCGCATGGCCGCCGTGGTCGACCGCCAGAACGCGTCGGACCCGCTCTACACCCCGATGGCCCCGGCCTTCACCGGCCCCGCCTTCGCCGCCGCCTGCGACCTCATCCTCCAGGGCCGCGCCCAGCCGAACGGCTACACGGAGTTCGTGCTGCATGCCCGGCGCAGGGAAGCCAAGGCAAAGTAAGAACGTTCTTTTTTGAAAAAAAGAACCAAAAAACTTTGGGGCTGGCCTAGATAGCGAAGAAAGGCTATCTAGATCAGATGGTTACGTCACGTCGGCGGAGCCGCCTCCCGGTTGTTAGCCAGGAGGCTCTTGTTAGGCATTTTGTGGCTGGC
>CANHCJ010000202.1 GCA_947458025.1 Rhodospirillales bacterium
CGAGCAGGGCCACGGCGGTGCGCCCGCCGCCATAGACATGGGCGCGCACCTCGTTCCAGCTCGCCCCGCCGACGGCCGCGAACAGCGCCTGGCCGAGCGGGCCGGGGTCCTCGCCGCGGTCGATGCGGCGGTAGGTGAGGTTCAGCGCGGCGCGCCCGATGGCGAAGGCGGAGCCGGCATCGTCGATCAGGATGCCGCGCCCGCCCACGCGCAGCACGGAGCCGTCCGCGCGCATGTGCATCGCAACCGATCCGGTGCCGGAATACACGAGATGCCCCTGCCCGGGCTGGAACACGGCGCGGTAGCCGATCCAGAGATCGTCCTGCACCTCGATCACCGCGGGGTCGAGGCGCAGTGCCTCGCTGAGTAACGCGCGCGCCGCCTCGGCTTCCGGGGAATCGCCGGTGAGGCCGGTGATGCCGGCCACCGCGGCGCCGATGCGCAGGTCCACCACGGCGGCGCCGAGCTCGCCGGCGAAGGCTTCGAAGGCGGCGCGGGCCTCGGGCAGGAAGAGGTGGCCGGTCACGGGGGCGGATTCGCCGCGCGCCACCAGCACGCCGTCGCGCCCGCACACCGCCCAGCGCACGGCGGTGCCGCCGGCATCGATGCCCAGGAAGTTCATGGGGGGAAGTTCATCGCGGCAGAGCGGCGGCGAAGCGCCGGGTGATCTCGCGCGGGTTGGTGATGGCGGTGCCCACCACCACGGCATGGGCGCCGAGCGCGAAGGCCTGCGCCACCTGGGCGGCGGTTTCGAAGCGCCCCTCGGCCACCACCGGCACGGGGCAGCGCGCGGCGAGTTCGGCCAGCAGCTCAAGATCGGGGCCGTCCGTGGCGGGGCGGGCGGGGGTGTAGCCGGCCAGCGTGGTGCCCACATAGTCCGCGCCCATGGCGGCGGCGGCCAGGCCTTCCTCCAGCGTGGCGATGTCGGCCATAACGGCCACGCCCAGCTCGCGGCGGATGCGCGGGATCAGGTCGGCGATGGGCTCGCCGTCGCGCGTGCCCTGGGTGGCATCCAGCGCCACCACGTCGCAGCCGGCGGCCACGATGGCGGCGGCATCGGCGAAGGCCGGGGTGATGTAGACCTCGAACGCCGCATCCCAGCGCTTCACCAGGCCGATCAACGGCACGTCGAGCGCGGCGCGGATCGCGGCGATGTCGGCCACGCCCTCCGCCCGGATGCCGGCGGCCCCGCCCTGCACCGCGGCCTGGGCCATGGCGCGCATGAAGGCCGGCCCGGTCAGCGGGTTGTCGTCGCGCGCCTGGCAGGACACCACGAGGGTGCCCTGCCCGATCGCACGTCTCACCCCTTCAGCTTCTGTTCGACAATGGATGCGTACAGCGCCGAGCCATACGGCGTGCACTCGTCGTTGAAGTTGTAGGCGGGGTTGTGCAGCTGGGCGGATTCGCCGTTGCCCACCTGGATGTAGGCGCCCGGCACCTTCTCCATCATGAAGGAGAAATCCTCGCTGCCCATGCCCGGCGGCTTGGCGCGGTCCACCTTGTCGTTGCCGACCACGGCGGCGGCGGCATCGGCCAGTTCCGTGGTGCGGTCGGGGTCGTTGATCAGGGGCGCGAAGATGAAGCGGAAATCCACCTCCGCGGTGGCGCCGAAGCCCTCGGCAACCCCCTTGGCGATGCGCTTCATGCCGTCTTCCATCTGGTTCATCACCTCGCGCTTGAAGGCGCGGCAGGTGCCGGACATCGTGGCCGTCTGCGGGATCACGTTGTAGGCGTCGCCGCCGACGATCTTGGTCACGCTCAGCACCGCGGTGTCGCTGGGCGAGATGTTGCGCGAGACGATGCTCTGGAGCGCGGTGGCGATGTGGCTGCACACCAGCACCGGGTCGATGCTCGCCTCCGGGCGGGCACCGTGGCTGCCGCGGCCGGTCACGTGAATGTCGAAGAAGGCGCCGCCGGCGGCCGAGGGGCCCGGGGCGATGGCGAACTCGCCCACCGGCATGCCCGGCCGGTTGTGCATGGCGTAGATGGCATCGCACGGGAAGCGCTCGAACAGCTTGTCTTCCAGCATGGCCAGCGCGCCGCCCATGCCTTCCTCGCCGGGCTGGAAGATGAAGGTCACGGTGCCCTTGAAGTTCTTCGTCTGCGCGAGGTACTTCGCCGCGCCCAGCAGCATGGTGGTGTGCCCGTCATGCCCGCAGGCATGCATGCGGCCGGGGTTGGTGCTGCGGTAGTCGAGGTTGGTCTGCTCGTCCATCGGCAGGCAGTCCATGTCCGCCCGCAGCCCCACGCTGGGCCCGGTGCCGTTGCGCAGGATGCCCACCACGCCGGTGCGGCCCACCTTTTCGTGCACCTCGATACCCCAGCTGCGCAGCTTCTCCGCCACGATCCCCGCCGTGCGGGTTTCCTCCATCCCGATCTCGGGATGGGCGTGGAAGTCGCGGCGGATCGCCGTCAGTTCGTCGTGGAAGGTGCGGATGGCATCGATCGGCTTCATGCGGGCTCTCCCTAGGTCGGCCGGGAGTATGCCAGGGTCGCGGGGTCAGTCCAGCATCCTAGCCGGAAGCCCGCGCCGCCGCCTCCGCGCGCGCCGCCGCCTCGTCGAACAGCGCCTCCAGCCCGGCATTCGTGCCGCGGATGCCGGCCACCACGGCCCGCGCCCAGGCGACGTATTCCAGCCGCCGCGCCATCGGCCAGTTGGCCGGCGGGCTGGCCGCCAGGGCGCGCAGGTTGCTGGTCTTGTCGGCCAGCTTCAGGATCTTGGCCCGGCGCGGCTTGCCCGGCGCGTGGTCGATCTGCAGCTGCTTGCGGGTGGCCTTGGGCAGATTCTTGTCGTCGGTCACCGCCTGCACCAGGGCGCGCACATCGGCGCCGAACTCCGCCTCGATCGTGGCCGGCGCGATCTCGCAATCCTCGATCGCGTCGTGCAGCAGCGCGGCGATCACCAGGTCCGGGTCGCGCCCGCCGGTGGCATCGCCCACCAGGCGCGCCACCTCCAGCAGGTGGTTGATGTAGGGCTCCTGCGCGTCGCCCTTGCGGCGCTGCCCCACGTGCCAGCGCGCCGCCGTCTCCGCCGCGCGCAGCACGCGCAGAACCCCGGGCTCCATCAGTCGAGGCCGCCCATCACGCGAAATCCTTGGGCAGCTTGGCCTGCGTCAGCTCACAGAACATCGCCGCCCCGTAGGGGATCGCCTCGTCGTTGAAGTCGTAGCCGGGGTTGTGCACCTGCACCCCGGTCGCTCCCGCCTCGCCCGGCGCCACGTTGCCGAGGTTGATGTAGGCGCCCGGCGCCTTCTCCATCACGAAGGAGAAATCCTCGCTGGCCATGATGAAGCCGTTGCTGGTGGAAACGTTCTCCGCCCCTACCACCTTGGCCGCCGCCGCCACGATGTCGTCGGTGGCCTGCGCCTCGTTCACCAGCGGGGCGAAGATGAAGCGGAAATCCACCTCCGCCGTGGCGCCGAAGCCCCCGGCCACCGCCGGCGCGATGCGCTTCATGGCGGCCTCCACCAGCTCCATGGTAGAGCGCAGCGCCGTGCGCACCGTGCCGCGCAGCACCGCGCTGTCGGGGATCACGTTGTAGGCGTCGCCGCCCTGGATCACGGTGACGGAGACCACCGCGGTTTCCGTCGGCGGCACGTTGCGCGAGACGATGCTCTGCAGCGCCGTGTTCACGTGGCAGGCCACCAGCACCGGGTCGATCCCCATCTCCGGCAGCGCCCCGTGCGCGCCGCGCCCGCGGATCATGATGTCGAAGAAGGCGCCGCTGGCCATGGCCGGGCCCTTGCGGATGGCGAACTTGCCCAGCGGCATCGCCGGCGAGTTGTGCAGGCCATAGACGAAGTTGCACGGAAACCGCTCCAGCAGCCCGTCCTTCAGCATGGCCAGCGCGCCGCCCAGGCCTTCCTCCGCCGGCTGGAAGATGAAGTTCACCGTGCCGTTGAAGTCGCCGTGCTGCGCCAGCCAGCGCGCCGCGGCCAGCAGGATGGTGGTGTGGCCATCGTGCCCGCAGGCATGCATCACGCCCGGCACGGTGGAGGAATAGGGCTTGCCGGTCTCCTCATGGATCGGCAGCGCATCCATGTCCGCCCGCAGCCCGATCGAGGCCTGGCCGTTGCCGCGCCGCAGCACGCCCACCACGCCGGTGCCGCCGATGCCGGTGTGCACCTCGATCCCCCACGCCTTCAGCTTCTCCGCCACGATCGCCGCCGTGCGCGTCTCGGTGAAGCCGATCTCCGGGTGCGCATGGATGTCGCGCCGGATCGCGGTGAACTCGGGGTGCCACTGGCGCAGCGTATCGAGCGGGGCGGGCTTGGTCATCGGCAGGCTCCGGCAAGGGGGTTACGGAGTATGGCGGCGCCCGCCCGGCCCGGCAAATGGTGCCGCGGGCCTGGGCGCGGCGGGTGGGTCGGGAAGAGTTGTAAGCAGGCTGTAAGAATTCCGACATTCCACGCGCTCTCAACCTCGGCCCGGAACCGCCTGCGACTCCACGCAATACCCCCGTATGCGCCGCCCGGGCACTCGGCCGCGCGCCGTGCGGGGTGTAGGGTTTCTTTACAGTTCGTTCTGGACGGCCACAGGCGCATGGCACAATGCGCTGGAATCACAGACTCTCTGCAGATGGCACAAGAATGGCTGTTCCCAACACAAAGATATGCAAGGTGCCGCAAAGGCACTGCCTCAGATTGGATCGGATCGAAGGGATACCGTCCTCCCCGGTGTCAGTCCGGCGCGCCCCCGCGCGTCCCGTGCCGACAGGGTGACGCCGCGGGCATTGATCCCCGCCGCGCTTCACCGCCGTGCCGCCCGCCTCGACGCGAAGCACCACCGACGCAGGAAGTTGGAACCGGACCATGCGCCTGGCTGATCATTTCCACCCCACGCTACCCGCCCTCTGCCTCGGCATCGCCATCGTGGCGGCATCCCCCGCCGCGGCCGCCCCGCTGATGCCGGATTTCAGCGCCGGCTTCGGCGCATGGGTCACGGACCGCTACGAACCCGCCAGCTTCAGCAACATCGGCCCCTTCGCCGGGCGCGACAACGTGCTGGGCATCGGCATCAACAGCACCACCAGCACCCCCAACCGCCCCTCGGGCCTTCAGGGCGGCTTCTACAACACCCAGGGCCGCCAGGTGGCCGTCACCGGCGGCGCCGGCTCGGTCGTGTCGGCCGACCTCTACGTGCCGCAATCCTGGTCCGACCACTCGCTCGGCTCGCGCCGCACGGATGCCTGGGGCATCCTCGCCACCGGCGCGCCCCCCCCGAACGCGCTCCAATACCCCATCCTCGGCTTCACCAATTTCGGCGGCGCCCCCCGGTTCCGCGCATGGGACGGCGACATCGGCTGGGTCGATCTCGCCAACGCCATCGTGTTCGACAACTGGAACACGCTGTCGATGGAGTTCACAGGCAGCAGCATCGAGTTCTCGATCAACGGGGTGCTGGCCTACACGGACAGCACCTTCATCGCGCCCACCGGCTTCAACGGGATCATCATGCAGGCGTTCAACTTCGGCGACCCCGCCATCTCCGGCACGGTCGTGAACGACTACGTGGCCGCCTGGGCCAACACCACGGAAACGCCGGAGCCGGCCTCGCTGGCGCTGCTCGGCGTCGGCCTCGCCGGCCTCGCGCTGCGACGCCGCCGCGCCGGCTGAACCAGGGCCGCCGCTCGCCACCTCGTGCCCTCGCCGGTAGTGTGCCGGCGAGGAGCCGCCCATGCGCATCACCCGCCTGCTCGACCGCCCGATCATCGGCCCGGACCTCCACCCCAGCCTCGGCCCCAACATCCAGGGGCCGTCGCTGATCCGCGTGCCCGATTGGGTGCCGAACCCGCTCGGCCGCTACTACCTCTACTTCGCCGACCACAAGGGCAGCTGGATCCGCCTCGCCTACGCCGACAGCCTCGCCGGCCCCTGGCGCATCCACCCGCCCGGCGCCCTGCATCTGAACGACAGCCACTTCCCCACCACGCCCCCGCCCGCCACGCCCGAGCAGCTCGCCGCCGTGGAAGCGCGCATGCGCCGCGCCGGCATGGTGATCTCCCACGACGTGCTCACCGAGGCGACCACGCCGCACATCGCCTCGCCCGACGTGCACGTGGACCACGCCCGCCGCCGCATCGTGATGTATTTCCACGGCCTCGAAGGCGTCGGCCACCAGGCCTCCCGCGCCGCCCTCTCGGCCGACGGCCTCCATTTCCAGGCCCGCCCCGAGATCATCGGCCGCACCTACATGCGCATCTGGCCGCACGGGGGCCAAACCTACGCGCTCGCCATGCCCGGCGTGATCTCCCGCAGCGCCGACGGGCTCTCGGGCTTCACCGAAGGCCCCACCCTGTTCAACCCCAACATGCGCCACGCCGCCCTGCTGCCGCGCGGCCGCACGCTGCACGTGTTCTGGACCCAGGTGGGCGACGCGCCGGAATCCATCCTGCACAGCACCATCGACACCACCGATGACTGGCTCACCTGGCGCGAAACCCCGCCCCAGGTGGTGCTGCGCCCCGAACGCCCCTGGGAGGGGGCGAACGCCCCGGTGCTCCCCAGCGTGCGCAGCACCGCCTACGGCCAGGTGAACCAGCTGCGGGATCCCGCGATCTTCGAGGAGGATGGGCGGGTGTTCCTGCTTTACGCCGTGGCGGGGGAGAGCGGGATTGCAATTGCGGAAGTCAAGGATGTTCTTTTTTGAAAAAAAGAACCAAAAAACTTTTCCGACTTTAGATCGAGTCCCAAACGGATAAAGTTTTTTTGCTTCTTTTTGTTCACAAAAAGAAGGCTTCCTTAGAGCCCGTTTGAGAACTCGCTCTGGCGAGTCAGAGGGGCCAGCTTGGGCCCCGCCCGGCGGTGGTTTTCGAGCACCGGAGCGGAGCGGCCTGGAGGCCGTGAGCACCGGAGCGCAGGAAACCGCCGTCGGATGACCGCCAGAGTAGAGTTATCAAACGGGCTCTTACTTCGTGCACACCACCCGAACAGTGGCCCGGCGCGTCATCTCCAGCGCGCTCTCCGCCCCCATCCCCGCCGGCACCACCCATTCGCGCACCGTGTGGCGCGACAGCATCGCCAGCATCGGCACAGCACCCGGCCCCAGGCCCAGCCCCTGCGTCGGCACGCCGTCCAGGCTCGGCACGCGCGCATGGTCGATCCCGCCGCGCACCATGCCCACCACGCGCCCGCTGCCCAGGTCCACCAGCGGCCCGCCGCTGTAGCCGTGCGTGATCTCGCCGCTGCGGAACCACACCACGCGGCGCGGATCCGCCTCCCAGCGCGAGTTGGCCGGGAAGGCCGCGTTCACCGCCGCCGCCCAGGTCTCGTTCGGCGTGTCCGGCAGCGCGCCGGCGGGAAAGCCCAGCGCGGCCAGGCGCCCCGGCGCGCGGGCGGGCGCGGCCACCGGCAGCCAGGCGGGGGAAGAGAGGCCCGGCACCTCCAGCACCGCCACATCCGCCTCCACGTCCAACGCCACCACCC
>CANHCJ010000203.1 GCA_947458025.1 Rhodospirillales bacterium
GAGGCCGGGGCGGCGGCGTTCCTCTCCGTGATCGGCACGCTCACGGCCGGCTGGCTGTGCGCGAAGCTGCTCGCGCGCGCGGACGCGCCGGCCGATGCCGCCCGTGCCGCGCGGGTGTTCCTGGACCAGGTGCTGCCGCGCCTCGATGCCGCCGCCGCCACCATCCTGCGCCCCAGCGCGGCCGTGGTGGACGAGGCCGCGATCGCCTAATCTCCCCGCCCCCGCCGGAGACATGCCATGACCCGTCCCCGCCTCCTGTCCTCCAGCGTCCTGCTGCTCGGCGCGGCGCTGCTGCTCGCCGGCTGCGAGACGGTGCGCGAGAACACCAACTGCCCCACCATCCCGCCGCTGCGCGCGGAGGAGCGGCCGAAGCCGCCGGTGATGGAGGAGGAGCAGATCTGGCAGCCCGGGCACTGGGAACGGGCCGGCGAGAACTACCTCTGGCGCGAGGGACGGTGGATCAAGCGCGAGGGGCGCAGCAACCTGTGGCAGCACGGCAACTGGGTGCGGGACCGGACGGTGGGGCCGTGCCGCTGGGTGCCGGCGCACTGGGTGCAGTAAGAGTCTTCTTTTTCTAAAGAAAAAGAAGCAAAAAGACTTTCCCCCTTTGCGCCCGGGCTAGCCCCCGCGCCATCGTGGAAAAGTATTTTGGTTCTTTTTTTCAAAAAAGAACATGCTTCCTTCCTACGCCCCCTGCTCCAGCGCCCGTATCATATGCGCCCGCAGCCGATCCGCCGGCGCCGACAGCGGCTCGGCGGAGAGCAGCGCGATCTCGGTATCCGACAGCGCCGGCAGCGGCCCGCCGTCGAGCGCCACCAGCCCGGGCGGCACCATGTCCTTCGGCAGCACGGTCATCCCCAGCCCCGCCCGCACCGCGGCCAGCGAGCCGGCCAATGAGCCGCAGGTATAGGCCACGCGCCAGCGCCGCCCGGCCCGCTCCAGCGCGTCCACCGCGCGCTTGCGATAGACGCAGGGCGGCGGCGAGACCACCAGCGGCAGGGCACGCTCGGCCGATGGCGGGCCGCCGGGGCCGGCGACCCACACCAGCGGCTCCCGCCACACCCGCACGCCGCCGGCCAGGCGGGCATCCGCGGCGGGCTCGCGCTTCACCAGCACGATGTCGAACCGGTCCTCGCGGAAGGCATCCAGCAGGTTGAGCGTGAGGTCGCAGGTCACCTCCAGCACCACCTCCGGATAGGCCTGGGCGAAGCGGGCGAGCACGCCGGGCAGGTGGGAGGTGGCGAAATCCTCCGGCGTGCCCAGGCGCACCAGCCCGGCCAGGTGCGGCTCGGCCACCTTGGCGACCATCTCGTCGTTCAGCGCCAGCATCTGCCGGGCATAGCCCAGCAGCGTCTCGCCGCGGGCGGTGAGCTTCACGCTTTTCGTGGTGCGGTCCAGCAGGCGCTGGCCGATGCCGTCCTCCAGCCGCTTGATCTGCAGCGAGATGGTGGATTGCGTGCGCAGCAGCCGCTCGGCGGCGCGCGAGAAGCTGCCGGTTTCCGCCACCGTGGCGAAGGCGCGCAGCAGGTCGAGGTCGAGCTGGGGCGTGGCCGGCATTCATTGTCTTCTTCAATGGAAGAAGTTGGAACTATCAATTTCCGACATTGATCGCCAGCCCCTAGATGAAGGGCACCGCAACGACCGGAGTGCCGTGACATGACTCTGCTGACCCCCTTGCCCCAGTTCGAATCCGAGGCGCAGAGCATCCACCGCGTGCCTGTGGCGGTGGCCATGGGCGACGGCATCGGGCCCGAGATCATGCGCGCCAGCCTCTCCGTGCTGCAGGCCGCCGGCGCGGCGCTGGAGATCCGCGAGATCGCGCTGGGCGAGGCGGTGTACAAGTCCGGCCACAGCAGCGGCATCGCGCCCGAAACCTGGGACGTGCTGCGGGCGACGAAGCTGCTCTACAAGGCGCCGATCACCACGCCCCAGGGCGGCGGCTACAAAAGCCTCAACGTCACGCTGCGCAAGTCGCTCGGCCTGTTCGCCAATGTGCGGCCGAACGGCGCCTATGCCCCCTTCGTCGCCACGAAGCACCCGGGGATGGACGTGGTGATCGTGCGCGAGAACGAGGAGGACCTCTATGCCGGCATCGAGCACCGGCAGACCGACGAGGTGTACCAGTGCCTCAAGCTCGTCTCCCGCCCCGGCACGGAGAAGATCATCCGCTTCGCCTTCGAGCACGCGCGCCGCAACGGCCGGCGCAAGGTGAGCTGCTTCTCGAAGGACAACATCATGAAGCTCACCGACGGGCTGTTCCACAAGACCTTCGACACGATCGCCAAGGAATACCCGGAGATCGAGACCGACCACTGGATCATCGACATCGGCGCGGCCCGGCTGGCGAGCAACCCGAAGCAGTTCGACGTGATCGTGACCGGCAACCTCTACGGCGACATCATCAGCGACATCGCCGCCGAGATCGCGGGATCGGTGGGCCTCGCCCCCTCGGCCAATATCGGCGCGCACGGGGCGATGTTCGAGGCGATCCACGGCTCCGCCCCGCCGCTGGCCGGCAAGGATGTCGCCAACCCCTCCGGCCTGCTGCTGGCCGGCGTGATGATGCTGGTCCATGCCGGCCAGCCGCGCGTGGCCGAGCGGGTGCACAACGCCTGGCTGCGCACCATCGAGGACGGGGTGCACACCGCCGACATGCCGCAGGAGGCGCCGGGCGCGCAGCGCGTGGGCACGCGCGCCTTCGCCCAGGCGGTGATCGCGCGGCTGGGGCTGGAGCCGCGCCACCTCGCCCCGGTGCGCTATGGCGAGGCCACGCCCGCCTCCGCCGTGCCGCAGGCCGCGCCCACCGTGCCGGCCACCAAGCAGACCGTCGGCATCGATGTCTTCGTCCACTGGTCCGGCGGCACGCCCGACGACCTCGCCGCCCTGCTGCGCCCGGCAGCCGGCACCGGGCTGGAGCTTTCCATGATCACCAACCGCGGCGTGAAGGTGTGGCCGCAGGGCCTGGCCGAGACCTTCTGCACCGACCACTGGCGCTGCCGCTTCCTGGCGCCGGGCGGCGCGGCGCTGACCCATGCCGCCATCGCCGCCCTGCTGCTGCGCCTGGCCGAGGCCGGCGTGGACTTCATCAAGACCGAGCACCTGTGCACCTTCGACGGCGTGGCCGGCTACTCGCTGGGCCAGGGGCAATAGCAGGTTGACGCGGCGCCGCGCCCGGCGTGCAGTTGCACCCTCATCGGGGAGTGAATGGCATGTCGAGCGCGGCTGAACCTGTCGTCATCGGGCACGGTGCCCACCGCTACAGCTTCCAGCGGCAATGGGCGAAGCTGCCGCGGCACTGGAGCTTCGGCAGCGCCAACCCCACCGACCGCCCGCCGCGCACGGCGCTGAAGGGCGCGGTGGCGGCCAATGGCGAGGTCTACGTGCTGTCGCGCAGCGCGCATCCGGTGATGCTGTTCACGCCGCAGGGCGAGTTCATCACCTCCTGGGGCGAGGGGCTCTATTCCAACTTCGTCCATTCCATCTCGATCGCGCCCAATGGCGACGTGTACGTGATCGATTCCGGCCTGCACGCCATCTTCCACCACAAGCCGGACGGCACGCTGGTGCGCACGCTGGGCACGCCGGGCATGCCCTCGCCCACCTGGCAGGGCAATCCGTTCAACATGCCCACCCACATCGTGTTCCACCCGAACGGCGACGCCTACGTCTCCGACGGCTACGGCAACAAGCGCGTGCATCGCTTCGCCATGGACGGCACGCACAAATTCTCCTGGGGCGGGCATGGCGAAGGGCCGGGCCAGTTCTCCCTGGTCCACTTCATCGCGCTGGACGCCCAGGGCCGCATCTACATCACCGACCGCGAGATCGACCGCATCCAGATCTTCGACGAGGCCGGGAAGTGGCTGGCGGACTGGCGCGGCACCTTCGACATGCCGAGCGACATCGCCATCGGCAAGGATGCGATGTACGTCGGCGGGCGCGACGGGCTCTCGATCTGGTCGCATGACCGCCAGGAGATCATCCGCTGGAAGGCGGACGAGCCCTACCAGGGCGCCTTCAACATCCACGGCGTGTGGCTGGATGCCGAGGAGAACATCTACCTCGCGCATTTCGACAAGGCCGTCAGCAAGCTGACCCGACTCTAGACGCTTGATGTCGGTACTGGACCTCGCCGCGGCGAACCTGCTTTCGCCGCTGCTGCTCTGCTTCGCCCTCGGCGCGCTGGCGGTACTGCTGCGCAGCGATTTGCGCGTGCCGGAACCGGTGTTCAACGCGCTGTCGATCTACCTGATGCTGGCGATCGGGCTGAAGGGCGGGGTGGAGTTGTCGCGCCTGCCGCCCTCGGCCTTCGTGCTGCCGGGGCTGGCCGCCCTCGGGCTGGGCATGGCGATCCCGCTCTGGTGCTACGCCCTGCTGCGCCAGGTGGGGCGCTTCGGCGCGGCGGATGCGGCGGCGGTGGCGGCGCATTACGGCTCAGTCTCCGCTGTCACCTTCGTGGCCGCCATCGCCTATCTCGATGCCTCGGGCACGCCATACGAGGGCTATGCGCCGGCGCTGCTGGCGATCATGGAGGTGCCCGGCATCGTGGTGGCCTTTGCGCTGGCCCGCGCCGGCGGCGCGCTGGGTGGTCGCGGCAACGCGGGCGAGGCGGTGCGGGAGATCCTGTCGGGCAAGAGCGTGCTGCTGCTGGCCGGCGGGCTGCTGATCGGCGCGGTGGTGGGCGAGGCCGGCTATGCCCGCGTGAAGCCGGTGTTCTCCGACCTGTTCCAGGGCGCGCTGTGCCTGTTCCTGCTGGAACTCGGCATCCTGGCCGCCGGGCGGCTGGGCGATTTCCGCCGCGTCGGCCCCTTCCTCGCCGGCTTCGCGGTGGTGATGCCGGTGCTGCACGGCGTGCTCGGCGTGGCCGTGGGCCATGCCATCGGGCTTTCCGTGGGCGGCATGACGGTGCTGGGCACGCTCGCCGCCTCGGCCAGCTACATCGCCGCCCCGGCCGCGGTGCGCCTGGCGCTGCCGCAGGCCAATCCGGGCTACTATCTCACCGCCTCGCTGGCCATCACCTTCCCGTTTAACCTCACGCTCGGCCTGCCGCTCTACAACGCGCTGGCACGCTGGATCGCCGGAGGACCGTGATGCAGACCGTGACCGTCTCGCTGGTGACGATCGTGGCCGAGAAGGTGCTGGCCACGCGCCTCACCCAGGCCATCCTGGCCGCCGGCGCCACCGGCTACACCCTCACCGAGGCGCGCGGCGCGGGCTCGCGGGACATGCGCGCCTCCACGCTCGATGGCGAGAACGTGCGCATCGAGGTGCTGGCCGGCGAGGGCGTGGCCGATGCGCTGCTGGCGATGCTGGCGCGCGACTGGTTTCCGCATTACGCCGTGGTCGCCTGGGCGGGCACGGTGCGCGTCGTCCGCGGCGAGAAATACGCTGGGCGGGGATAGGGCGAGGGCTGCGGATGGATGGATTGCTGAACGGCTATGCCCGGTTCCGTGCCGGCGCCTGGCCGGAGCGCAAGCGGATGTTCGAGCGCTTGGCAGAGCGCGGCCAGGCGCCGCGCGCCATGGTGATCGCCTGCGCCGACAGCCGGGTGGACCCGGGCATGATCTTCGACACCGGGCCGGGCGAGCTGTTCGTGGTGCGCAACGTCGCCAACCTGGTGCCGCCCTACGCGCCGGATGGCGCCCACCACGCCACCTCGGCGGCACTGGAATTCGGCGTGCGGGTGCTGCGCGTGGGCCACCTGATCGTGATGGGCCACGGCATGTGCGGCGGCATCGCGGCCCTGATCCACGGCGGCCCGGAGCAGGCCACCGATTTCCTGATGCCCTGGATCAACATCGCCGCGAAGGCGCGCGACCGCGTGCTGGCCTGCGACGACGGCACCGACCCGCAGCTGGCACTGGAACAGCAGGCCGTCGCGCTCTCGCTGGAAAACCTGCGCGGCTACCCCTGGATCGCCGAGCGGCTGGCCGATGGCAGCATGGAACTGCACGGCGCCCATTTCGACGTCCGGCACGGCATCCTGAACCTGCTGGATGCAGACGGAGAATTCCGGCCGGCCTAAGGCAGCAAGGGAACCGCCAAGACGCCATGGGCGCCAAGGAAACGCCAAGAGTGCCTTGGCGACGTCTTGGTGCCCTTGGCGTCTTTGCGGTTAGCCTTCCTGCAACGCCCCAAGCTGCGCCACGAACCCCGCCTCGTCCTCCAGGCAGCGAAGGTCCAGCAGCACCGCCCCCTGCGCGATCCTCCCAATGACCGGCACCGGCAAGGCCCGCAGCGCCGCCAGCAGCCGCTCCGGCTCGCGGCCGTCGCCGTCGGCGGGCGCCAGCGACAACCCCGCACTGGGCAGGCTTTCCAGCGGCAGCGCGCCGGAGCCGATCTGGCTGGCGCACTCCGCCACCGCCACCCGCCACCCCTGCCCCAGCCGCGTCGCCACCGCCGGCAGCAGCCGCTCGGCGACCGCCTGCAATTCGCCCGCCGTGCGCGTCAGCAGCCGCAGCGTGGGCAGGCGCCGGGCCAGCCGGTCGGGGTCGCGATACAGGCGCAGCGTGGCCTCCAGCGCCGCCAGCCTTATCTTGTCCAGCCGCATGGCCCGCTTGATCGGGTTCTTCGCGCAGGCGCGCACCAGGTCGGCACGCCCCACGATGAACCCGGCCTGCGGCCCGCCGAGCAGCTTGTCGCCGGAGAACGCCACCAGGTCCGCGCCATCGCCCAGCGCATCGCGCACCGTGCGCTCCCGCCGCAGCCCATAGGCCGAAAGATCCACCAGCGTGCCGGAGCCGAGGTCGTCCAGCACCGGCAGCCCATGCGCCCGCCCGATGCGGGAAAGCTCGGCCGGCGCCACCTCCGCGGTGAAGCCCTGGATCAGGTAGTTGCTGGTATGCACCTTCATCAGCAGCGCGGTGCGCTCGCCGATCGCCTCCTCGTAGTCGCGCGCATGGGTGCGGTTGGTGGTGCCCACCTCGCGCAACGCCACGCCCGCGCGCGCCATGATGTCCGGCATGCGGAAGGCGCCGCCGATCTCGATCAGCTCCCCGCGCGAGACGATCGCCTCCCGCCCCGCGCCCAGCGTGTTCAGCATCAGGAACACCGCGGCGGCGGCGTTGTTGACCAGGATGCAATCCTCCGCCCCGGTCAGCTCGCGCACCAGGCCACGCACCGCATCGTCGCGCTCGCCGCGCCCGCCCGTCTCCAGGTCGAACTCCAGCGCGGCGGGCTGGCGCATCACGCGGGACGCCGCCTCGATGGCTTCCTCCGCCAGCACGGCGCGGCCGAGATTGGTGTGCAGCACCGTGCCGGTGAGGTTGAACACCGGGCGCAGAAGCGGCGCCTCCTCCCGCGCCAGTGTCTCCAGCGCCTGCTTCCCGGCCGCCTCGGCCAGCGCCGCGCGATCGGGCGCCTCCTCCCCCAGCCGCGCCCGCAGCGCGGCCAGCGCCGCCC
>CANHCJ010000204.1 GCA_947458025.1 Rhodospirillales bacterium
CCTACCGCACCTCCAGCGCCGAGCAGGACCCCACCGACGCCGCCTACCGCACCTCCAGCGCCGAGCAGGACCCCACCGACGCCGCCTACCGCACCTCCAGCGCCGAGCAGGACCCCGCCGACGCCGCCTTCCGCGTCGCCGCCGCCGAGCGCGACGACAGCGAGGGCACCTACCCGCGCCGCGGCTGATCCAACCGCCCGCCAGGGCCCAACCAGGCAGCAGGCTGGCACCCCCCAGCCTGCTGCCACGGCTTCCAGGAGCACCCCATGCTCACCACCGCCATCCTCGCCCTGTCCGCCCTCGCCGTCGCCCTCCTCGGCGCCGCCGCGGCCGACACCCCAAGCCCCACCCAGCGCGTCACCTCCCGGGCCTGCCCGGCCCTGCGCGGCTAGCCACCCCGCCCGCATCCCGGCTAGCTTCCGCCCAAACCCGGAGGCTCCCATGACCGACCAGATGCGCGACACCATCGCCGCCTACCACCCTGAACTCACCGCCATCCGGCGCGACATCCACGCCCACCCCGAGATGGGGCTCGAGGAAGTCCGCACCGCCGCCCTCGTCGCCGCCAGGCTGCGCGCCTGGGGCATCGACACGGTGGAGGGCGTCGGCAAAACCGGCGTCGTCGGCACCATCCGCGGCAAGCTGCCCGGCCAGCGCAGCATCGGCCTGCGCGCGGACATGGACGCGCTCGCCATCCCCGAGGCCACCGGCCTGCCCTACGCCTCCACCAACGAGGGCGTCATGCACGCCTGCGGCCACGACGGCCACACCACCATGCTGCTCGGCGCCGCCCGCTACCTGGCCGAGCACCGCGATTTCGCCGGCACCGTCCAGCTCATCTTCCAGCCCGCCGAGGAAGGCCGCGGCGGCGCGGTCGCCATGCTGAACGACGGGCTGTTCGAGCGTTTCCCCTGCGACGCCGTCTACGGCATGCACACCATGCCCGGCCTTCAGGTCGGCCACTTCGCCCTGCGCAAGGGCCCGCTGCTCGCCGCCTCCGGCCGCTGGGAAGTGATCTTCCGCGGCACCGGCGGCCACGGCGGCGCCACCCCGCACCTCTCCACCGATGTCACCGTCGTGCTCGCCCAGTACATCCAGGCGATCCAGACCATCGTCAGCCGCAGCGTCGCCCCGCTCGAATCCGCCGTGGTCAGCGTCGGCTCCATCCACGGCGGCTCCAACCAGTCCAGCAACGTCATGCCGGCGGAGATCGAGATCACCGGCACCATGCGCTGCTTCAACGGCAAGGTTCAGGCCATCATCGACGCCAAGATGGAAAGCCTCGCCCACGCGCTCGCCGCCGCCAACGGCTGCACCGCGGAGGTGAAGCTGCGCTGGGGCACCACCGCCCTCATCAACGCCGACGAACCCACCGACACCGCGATTGCCGCCGCCACCGCAGTTGCGGGGGCCGAGGCCGTCCAGTCCAACACGCCCCCCATCACCGGCGGCGAGGATTTCTGCTTCATGCTGGAAAAGAAGCCCGGCGCCTTCATCTTCATCGGCAACGGCATCGCCGAGAACGGCAAGACCCCGGGCCTGCACACCCCGCTCTTCAACTTCAACGACGACACCATCCCCCCCGGCGTCGCCTACTGGGTGGAGCTGGTGAAGCAGGAGCTCAACCTGAAGGGCTAGAGCAACAGCCCAACACCAAGGCGCCAAGGACGCCAGGCAGGAGGCACCCCCTTGGCGCCCGTGCCTCCCACTCTTGGCGCCTTGGCGTTGAACCCTTGCCTGCTTCCTTCCATCCCAACGGCCAGGCCCCTCCCTGCCTGCCCGTCTCGATGTGAAACCCGCCTGCGTCACCCCGGAACAAAACCGCCGCGCATCCTTGCGCAGCCATCCGGGCCTGCATAGAAATCCGGGCGCGGCTCCGTGGCGGGCCGCGCCCGACGCATTTCAAGCAGGACCCTCCATGACCCGTACCGCCCTGGCCGCGGCCCTCCTCGCCCTGGCCCCCGCCCACGCCGAGGCCGCGCTGCTGCGCCTCGATTTCACCGCCCAGCTCACCTGGGGCGGCATCTCCGATCCCTGGTCCGTCACCGCCCGCGCCGGCCACATCCAGCAGGCCACCGGCATCACCACCAGCCAGCCCTTCACCGCCACCGGCCACATCACCATCGACACCGCCGCCCAGAGCGTCGTCGGCTTCCCCGCCGCCACCGGCTACTGGTCGTCCGACGCCTTCCGCGAAGTCTCCTTCACCATCGGCAGCAAAACCTTCGCCTGGGGCAATAACCCCGGCTACACCAACACCCGCTACGGCCTCACCCTGGCCGACAGCGGCGCCGGCGACCTCGTCCGCACCGGCAGCCGCACCTCGCCGACGTTCGGCGGCATCGACCGCCTCGAATACCCCGAGATCGACCCGATCGGCGTCTCCGTCCCCGAACCCACCATCCCGGTCGAGACCACGCTGCGCCTCTCCTCCCTCGCCTTCGCCCTCACCGCCCCCGGCCTGATCTCCTCCAACATCCTCGCCGACCAGGGCTTCAACTGGGGCAGCATCCCCTTCTCCAACCTCAACAACAACCTGCAGATCCAGATCGACGCCGAAACCCCGCCCGAGTACTACGTCGGCCTGCGCGTCCTGGCCCAGAACGCCAGCGGCCACTTCACCAGCTTCTCCCTCCACCAGGAGCCGGAAGCCACCACCCCGGAGCCCGCCTCCCTCGCCCTCCTCCTCGCCGGCACCGCCCTGCTCGCCACCACCCGCCGCCGCCGCTGAGCCCCCCGAAAGCAAGGCACCCGCCAGGCCGCCGCCAGGCCACCCCACCCCTTGGCGTCCCCTCCGCGCCCTTGGCGCCCTGGCGGTTCCCTCGCTTCTCTTCCCGTCTCTCCCCGCCCCGAAACGAAAAAGGCCCGCCCCCCATCCAGGGAGCGGGCCTTTCCGTAAGCCAGCGAACTCAGCGCGAGTAGAACTCAACCACCAGATTCGGCTCCATCTGCACCGGATACGGCACGTCCGAAAGCTTCGGCGCCCGGGCGAAGCGGCCCTTCATGGCGCGGTGGTCCACCTCGATGTATTCCGGCACGTCGCGCTCGGGGCTCTGCACGCTGTCCAGCACCATCGCCAGCTGCTTGGACTTCTCCTTCAGCTCGATCTGGTCGCCGTCCTTCACCTGGTACGAAGGAATGTTCAGCCGCTTGCCGTTCACCAGCACATGGCCATGGTTCACGAACTGCCGCGCCGCGAACGGGGTGATGGCGAACTTCATGCGGTAGATCACCGCATCCAGCCGCCGCTCCAGCAGCTCGATCAGGTTCTCGGAGGTATCGCCCTTCCGGCGCACCGCCTCGAAATAGTATTTGCGGAACTGCTTCTCGCTGATGTTGCCGTAGTAGCCCTTGAGCTTCTGCTTGGCCATCAGCTGCACGCCGAAGTCGGTCGGCTTGCCCTTGCGCCGCTGCCCGTGCTGCCCGGGGCCGTAGTCGCGCTTGGACAGCGGAGACTTCGGCCGGCCCCACAGGTTCACGCCCAGGCGGCGATTGATCTTGTACTTGCTCTCGGCGCGCTTGGTCATGCGCTACCCTTCCATTCTTGCAGGCGCCGTCGTGCCCTGATGGGCATCATTCGGCTTGTTGCACCGGTAGGCCTGATGCCAAAACGGCAAAAGACGGGCGCGGCCCCCGAAGGACCGTCCACGTTCCCGGCAATGCGGGAGCGTATACGGGCCACGCCCCCCCAAGTCAATTCGCCGCCACCTCAGCGCCCGCTTGAGAACTCGCTCTGGCGAGTCAGAGGCGGCCGCTTGGCCGCCGCCCGGCGGTGGTTTTCGAGCACCGGAGCGGAGCGGCCTGGTGGCCGTGAGCACCGGAGCGCAGAAAACCGCCGTCGGATGACCGCCAGAGTAGAGTTATCAGGCGGGCGCTCAGGCGGGATGGTTCCACTGCAGCTCCATGTTCAGCGGAAAGATCGGCCGCCGCACATTGTGGAACTTCAGCTGCGAGTAGTCGCTCGTGCACGCCCCCACCCCGGCGCATTCCACGATCTCCCGCGCCGCCTTGCCCATGTCGGCCCGGAAATGCACCCGGCTCTTGATCGCGATGAACTTCTTCGCCGAAGGCGTAATGCCCAGGTTCGTCAGCATCTCCTGCGCCGTCGGCTCGATATGCCGCGACAGCAGGATCAGCTCGATCTTCCCCGTGTTCAGCACCACCGTCGGCCCCATGAACACCTTCAGGCCAGGCGTCAGCCCGCCCTTCAGCGTGAACGTCCCGGCCGAGATCGTCTGCACCACCCCCGTCACCGTCAGCGGGGAGGACTGCACCGGCATCAGCGGCATCGGCAGCTTCGCCCCGATCGTCAGCGTCACCTCGGCCCCGATCCCCGCCTTGATCGCCTCCTGCACCGCGATCGGATCGTAGATGCCGAAGAACACCACGTCGTCCAGGTCCTGCCGGATGATCTCCCGCAGCACATCCGTGGTATCCATCGTCCCGCCGGACGCGCAATTGTCGTAGTGGTCCAGCAGCATGATCGGCCCCTGCTTCGGGTCCCCCATGTCCTTCGCGCGCTGGACGGACTTCTCCAGCGGCTCGATCTCGAACATGAACTCGCGCCGCGCCTTCCACGCGAAGCTGATCAGCTCATCGACCATCTTCTGCGCGTCCTCGGGGTTGTTGTCCGTGAACACCACCGCCGAAAGCCCCGCCATCGTCACGTCGGCATGCGGGAACCCCACGAACAGCGCCGCCGAAAGCGCCCGCCCGCTCGCCTCCCAGTCCGCGCACATCTGCTGCAGATCCTTGTTCGGAAAGCGATGCGTGCCCTGCGCCATCACATGCGGCAGCATCGGCGCCGCGCCCCAGGCCCCGGTCGGCTTCACCTCACCCTTGATCGCCCGCACCAGCTGCCGCGCCGCCCGCTCGGCCGTCGGCCGCATGTCGATATGCGGATAGGTGTGATAGCCCGTCACCATCTGGGCGTTGCTCACCATGTTGTCGAACATGTTGGCGTGCATGTCATAGGCCACGCACATCGGCGTCTTCGGGTCGATCGCCCGGATCCGCCGCAGCAGCTCGCCCTCGCCGTCCTCGAACCCCTCGGCCGCCATCGCCCCGTGCAGGTCCAGCCAGATCGCGTCGAACCCGCCCTTCTTCACCTCGTCGCAGATCAACCCGCAGAACGTCTCATACGCCTCGCGATCCACCCGCCCCGAAGGCGGCGCCCCGGCGCACACCGGAATCACCACCTCGGCATTGTTCTCGGCGGCCACGGCGAGATACCCGCCCATGCAGGTCCCGGTGTTGCGGTAGAAATTCGCCGCCTCCTCGCCCTTCAGCAGCGTCGTGCCGTTGCGCATGAACCGGTCGATCTTCGTCGGCACCGGCGAAAACGTGTTGGTCTCGTGGCTCATCATCGCAATCAGAACGCGCATTTTCGGCTTCTCCCTGGTCGAGGGCGAGGAGCATGGCATGGGAGGGAAAGGGAAGGAAGGAAGCGGTTCTTTTTTGAAAAAAAGAACCAAAAAACTTTTCCCCGTCCGCGGCGTCCCCGCCCGACACTTCCCCCGCACTCTCCGGCAAGCCCCCGTGCCAAGTCGAAAAGTCTTTTTGCTTCTTTTTCTTCAGAAAAAGAAGAATCCTTGCTTGCCTCCTCCCGCCCCCCCGCGATCACGCTGGCACCAACCCGCGGAACGGCGCTATACCCGGGTCAACACCAAACGCACGACAGGGAGTCTCATATGCGTCGCAGGACTGTGCTCAAGTCTGGCCCCGCCCTCGCGGCCGCGGGCCTCGCCGGCGGCGGCCTCTCCAGCCCCGCCATCGCCCAGCAGGCGCGCGTCCTGCGCTTCATCCCGCACGCCAACCTCTCCAGCCCCGATCCGGTCTGGACCACCACCGCCATCGCCTTCAACCACGGCAACCTGGTGTGGGACCGCCTCTACGCGCTGACCGAGAAGCTCGAGGCCAAGCTGCAGATGCTGGAGGCCGACGAGGTCTCGGCCGACGGCCTCACCTGGAAGATGCGCCTGCGCCCGGGCCTGCTGTTCCATGATGGCGAGCCCGTCCGCGCGATCGACTGCGTCGCCTCCCTCACCCGCTGGGCCCGGCGCGACGGCTTCGGCCAGCGCATGGCCAGCCAGATGGAGGAAATGACGGCGCTGGACGACCGCACCATCCAGATCCGCCTCAAAACCCCCTACCCCGTGATGCGCTTCGCCATCGCCCAGGGCAGCAGCTTCATCATGCCGGAGCGCATCGCCAAGACCGACGCCTTCCAGCAGATCAACGATTTCATCGGCTCCGGCCCGTTCCGCTTCATCCGCAACGAGTGGGTCAGCGGCTCCTCGGCCGCCTATGCCCGCTTCGACCGCTACGTCCCCCGCCAGGAGCCGCCCGACAGCTGGGCCGGCGGCAAGGTCGCGCATTTCGACCGCGTCGAGTGGCGCATCATCCCCGATGCCGCCACCCAGGCCGCCGCCCTGCAGGCCGGCGAGGTCGACTGGGTCGACCTCCCGCTGTTCGACCTCATCCCCTCCATGCGCCGCAACCGCGACGTGCGCGTACAGGTGTTCGACCCGCTGGGCTGGATCGGCATCGTGCAGCCCAACCACCTGCACCCGCCCTTCAACAACAAGCAGATCCGCCAGGCCGTCATGCTGGCCCTGAACCAGCAGGACTACGTCGATGCGGTGCTGGGCGAGCTGAAGGAATTCGGCGGCGTCGGCGCCGGCTTCTTCACCAAGGGCACCCCCAACGCCAGCACCCGCGGCATGGAGGCCCTCTCCGGCCCGCGCGACCTCGCCCGTGCCCGCCGCATGATCCAGGAAGCCGGCTACAAGGGCGAGAAGGTCGTGCTGATGGGCCCGTCCGACCTGCCCGTGCTGCAAACCATGGCCCAGGTCACCGAGGCGCTCTACAAGTCGCTCGGCCTGAACGTGGAATACGTCAGCAACGACTGGGGCTCGCTGGTCACCCGCCGCTCCAACCAGGAAGCGCCGGACAAGGGCGGCTGGAGCACCTTCACCACCACCTGGACCGGCACGACCTTCCTCAACCCCGGCAACCACTTCCCGATGCGCGGTGCCGGCACCCGCGGGGGCTGGTTCGGCTGGCCGGTCGACGAGAAGATGGAAGCGCTGCGCGACCAGTGGTTCACCGCCAAGGACGCCGCCGAGGAGAAGCGCATCTGCGAGGAGATGCAGGTGCTCGCCTTCGAGAACGTGCCCTTCTACCCCGTCGGCCACTGGTTCTACCCCACCGCCCACCGCGCCAACCTCACCGACTTCCCCAAGGCCGCGCTCCCCATCTTCTGGGGCGTCCGCCGCGTCTGACCTCAACCACCCGCCCATCCCAACACGGCGCGAGGGGCAACCCTCGCGCCGTTGTCATGTCCACCCCCCACCCCCACCCCCACCCCCGTAGGGCGGGCTTCAGCCCGCCGC
>CANHCJ010000205.1 GCA_947458025.1 Rhodospirillales bacterium
AGCGCGCCGTCGCCGATCGTGCCCGTCACCCACACCCCGTCGCCGGGCCGCGCCCCGTTGCGGCGCAGCGCCGTGCCGGGCGCCACGCTGCCGAGAATGGTCAGCGAAAGGCTTGTCGGCCCCGGCGTGGCGGTGGTGTCCCCGCCCAGCAGGTGCAGCCCGAACGCCGCCTGGTCGGCCGCCAGCCCCGCGGCGAAGCCGGTGAACCAGGCCTCCGGCGTGTCGCGCCGCACCGAGACGGTGAGCAGATAGCCGAGCGGCGCCGCCCCCATGGCGGCGAGGTCGGAGAGGTTGGTGCGCAGCAGCTTGCGCGCCACAAGGTCGGGCGGGTCGTCCGGCAGGAAGTGCACACCGGCCACCATGGCATCGGCCGCCACCACCAGATCGCGCCCCGCTGGCGGCGCGAACACCGCGGCATCATCCCCCAGCGCCAGCGCGCCCGCCCCCGCGAGCGGGCGAAAATGCTTGTAGATCAGGGAGAATTCCGGCGGGATTGATGTGCCCATTCGCCCATGTCCTGGAACGCCAAGCGGGCGTGGCTCAGCCGCCCTGGAACTCGCCGGTGCGCAGGCGATGGGCGATGCGGTCCAGCACGCCGTTCGCCATGCCCGGGATGTCGCCGTCGAAGAAGCCGTGCGCGATGTCGAGATACTCGTTGATCACCACGCGCGCCGGCGGCCCGTCGCTCATCCACAGCTCGGCCGCCCCCGCCCGCAGCAGGGCGCGCAGCACCGGATCGAGCCGCTCCATCGGCCAGTCGGCCGAGAGCGTGTCGGCCAGCACCGCATCCAGCGTGTCCTGCTGGGCGGTGGCGGTGCGCACGATGCGGCCGAACAGCGGCACGTTCGCATCCGGCGCCCGCCCGTCCTCGAAGCCGGTCCCGGGTTCGGCGCCCAGCCGGTGGCGCACGAACTCGTCGATCACCCGCTCGGCGGAAACCTGCATCTGCTCCACCTGGAACAGCGCCTGGACCGCGGCGACCCGGGCCGAGGTGCGCGGGCGGCTGCCCGGCGCCGGTGGGCGCGATTTGGGCATGCTCAGCTGGCCGCGCCCAGTTGCCGTGCGGCGCGGATCTGCAGCAGCGCCGCCGCCGCCGCCTCCGCGCCCTTGTTGTGCCCGTCCTGCCCGGAGCGCGCGAGCGCCTGCGCCTCGGTGGCCACCGTCAGCAGCCCATTGCCCAGGCACAGCGTATGGTCCAGCGCCACGCGGGTCAGCGCCTGCATCGCCTCGCGGCAGACATGCTCGTAGTGGTCCGTCTCGCCCTTCACCACGCAGCCCAGCGCCACGAACCCGTCATAGGCCCGGTCGCCCTTCACCGCGTACTGGATGGTCGCGGCCAGTTCCAGCGCGCCCGCCACGTCCAGCACGTCGCAGGTGCCGCCGGCCTCGGTGATGATCCGCACCGCCCCGTCGCGCAGCCCGTCCACGATCTTCGTGTAGTACGGCGCCCGCACCACCAGCATGCGCGGCGGGCGGCCGCCGATCTTCGGCGCTTCGGGCAGCTTGGCGTCGGCGGTGCTCATGTTCGGTCTCTCACAGCCCGTCGAGCGGGCGCTGGTCGACAACGTTGAGGCCGTAGCCCTCGATGCCGACAATGGTGCGCGGGTGGTTGGACAGCAGGATCATGTCCCGCACGCCGAGGTCGAGCAGGATCTGCGCGCCGATGCCATAGTCGCGCAGGGTGGAGCGCGGGCGCTCGGCGGCGGCCAGCTGCTTCACCCGCTCCGAGAGCGTGGTGGGCCGCATCTCGCGCAGCAGCACGATGGCGCCGCGGCCCTCCTGGGCGATCATGGCCATGGATTGCGTCAGCGCGTCGCGCGTGCTTTCGCCCAGCAGGTCGTTCAGCAGGTCCACGCCGTGCATGCGCACCATCACCGGGCCGGGGGCGGCGAGGTCGCCCTTCACCAGCACCAGGTGCTCGTTGTTCTCCAGCGTGTTGGCATACACGATCGCCTTCCACTCGCCGCCCACCTGATGGCTCAGCGTGCCCTCCGTCACCCGGCGCACGAAGCGCTCGGTGCGGCGGCGATGGGCGATCAGGTCGGCGATGGTGCCGAGCTTGAGGTTGTGGTGCTGCGCGAAGGTCACCAGGTCCGGCAGCCGGGCCATGGTGCCGTCGTCGTTCATGATCTCGCAGATCACGCCGGAGGGGTTGAGCCCGGCCAGCCGCGCGATGTCCACTGCCGCCTCCGTGTGCCCCGCCCGCACCAGCGTGCCGCCCTCGCGCGCCACCAGCGGAAACACATGGCCGGGGGTGACGATGTCGTGCGGCCCGCGCTCGGGGTTGATCGCCACCGCGATGGTGTGGGCGCGGTCATGCGCGGAGATGCCGGTGGTCACCCCGTCGCGCGCCTCGATCGAAACGGTGAAGGCGGTGCTGTGCCGCGTGCCGTTGCTCTGGCTCATCAGCGGCAGGCCGAGCTGCTCCACGCGCTGGCGCGTCATGGAAAGGCAGATCAGCCCGCGGGCGTGGCGCGCCATGAAGTTCACTGCATCGGGCGTGGCGAACTGGGCGGGGATGACAAGGTCGCCCTCGTTCTCCCGGTCCTCGTCATCCACCAGGATGAACATGCGCCCGGCACGAGCCTCCGAGATCAGCTCCTCGGCGGAGGCGAGGTACTGCGACAGCGTCTTGGTCAGCATCTGGCTCATGGTCGGACCTCAGGCGGCATACTCGGTGAGGCGGGCCACGTAGCGCGCCACGGTGTCGATCTCGATATTGACCCTGTCGCCGACCTTGAGAAGGCCGAACCCCGTCACCTCTGCCGTGTGCGGGATGATGTTCACGCCGAACGTGTCCCCCTCCACCTCGTTCACGGTCAGCGACACGCCGTCGATGGCCACGGAGCCCTTGGGCGCGATGTAGCGGGCAATGCCGCCGGGCACCCGGAAGCGCCAGCGGGTGGAGCCCTGGTCGGGCGTGGCGGCGATCACCTCGCCCAGCCCGTCGACATGGCCGGCCACGATATGCCCGCCCAGTTCGTCGCCCACCTTCAGCGGGCGCTCCAGGTTCACGCGCGTGCCGGCCTGCCAGCCGCCCAGCGTGGTCTTGGAGAGCGTCTCGGCCGAGGCGGTCACCGCGAACCAGTCCGCCCCCAGCTCCACGGCGGTGAGGCAGCAGCCGTTGCAGGCGATCGAGGCGCCGATCGGGATGCTCGCCATGTCCGCCCAGCCGGCGGGCACACCGATCACCAGCCGCATGTCCTGCCCGCGGCCGATCGGGGTGATGGCGCGCACGTCGCCGAGGCCCGTGACAATGCCGGTGAACATCAGACCGTCGCTCCCTTCTGCGTGCCGTCCTCGGGCGCGCGAACATACTCGCTCAGCAGGTCGGCGCCCACCGCGCGCGTGCCGGTGCAGCGGAAGCGCGGCATCTGCGCCAGCGCCTCCACCCCGAAGGCCTGCGCCGCGGGCCAGCCATCGCCGCCCATCACGGAGGGCGCGTGGAACCAGGCCAGCCGGTCCACCAGCCCGTCGCGCAGCAGCGCCGCGGCCACCTGCGCCCCGCCCTCGGCCAAAAGCCGCGTGATGCCGCGCTCGGCCAGCGCCCGCAGCCCGGCCTCCAGGTCGATCCCGGCCGGCGAATCGCCGACTCGAATCACGGCTACACCGGCGGACTCCAGCGCCGCCGCACGGTGCGAATCCGCGCTGCCGCGGCACAGCACCCAGGTCGGCGCCGCCGCCGCGGTGGCCACCAGGCGCGAAGTCAGCGGCAGGCGCAGATGGCTGTCCGCCACCACGCGCACCATCGGCAGCGCCTTGAAGCCGGGAATGCGGCAGGTGAGGTCCGGATCATCCGCCAGCACCGTGCCCACGCCCACCATGATCGCATCGTGCCGGCCGCGCAGGGCATGGGCCATGCGCCGGGCCGGCGCGCCGGTGATCCACTTGCTCTCGCCGGCGCGGGTGGCGATGCGGCCATCGAGCGTGCTGGCCAGCTTCAGCGTCACAAGCGGCCGGCCGCGCTGCACGCGGCTGAAGAAGCCGGCCACCACATCCGCCGCCTCGTCCTCCAGCACGCCCTCCACCACCTCGATCCCGGCGGAGCGCAGCCGGGCCAGGCCGGCGCCGTTCACGCGCGGATCGGGATCGCGCACGCCCACCACCACGCGCGCGATGCCGGCGGCCACCAGCGCATCGGTGCAGGGCGGGGTGCGGCCATGGAAGCAGCACGGCTCCAGCGTCACATAGGCGGTGGCGCCGCGCGCCGCCGCACCGGCCATGGCCAGCGCCTGCGGTTCCGCATGCGGCCGCCCGCCCTGGGCGGTGGTGGCACGGCCCAGCACGCGCCCGTCCTTCACGATCACGCAGCCCACGGAGGGGTTTGGCCAGGTGCGCCCATTGCCGCGCCGCGCCAGCGACAGGGCGGCGCGCATATGCGCGGCATCCTGCGTCCCGTCGCTCACGGCTTCGGGTCCCGCGCGGCCGATGGCGCGTCCTCGCCGCCCAGCCCGCCCAGGAATGCTTCGAAATCCTTGGCTTCGCGGAAATCGCGATAGACGGAGGCGAAGCGCACATACGCCACCTCGTCCACCTCGCGCAGCGCGGCCATCACCGCCTCGCCGATGGACTTCGATGGCACGTCGCTGTCGCCGGAGGCCTCCAGCTGGCGCACGATGCCGTTCACGATCCGCTCCAGCCGCTCCTCGGACACCGGCCGCTTGCGGATCGCCACCCGGATCGAGCGCACCAGCTTGTCGCGGTCGAACGGTACGCGCCGCCCGTCGGTCTTCACCACGGTCAGCTCGCGCAGCTGCACGCGCTCGATGGTGGTGAAGCGCTGGGTGCAGGCGGGGCAGAAGCGGCGGCGGCGGATCGTCATGCCGTCGTCGCTCGGCCGGCTGTCCTTCACCTGGGTCTCGTCATGGCCGCAGAAGGGACAGCGCATCGGGGCGAACTACCGCGCGTAGATCGGGAAGCGCGCGCACAGCTCCTTCACGCGCGCACCCACGGCGGCTTCCACCACCGCGTTGGTCCCGTCGTTGGAGGCCGAAAGCCCGTCCAGCACCTCGCCGATCATGCGGCCGACCTGCTGGAACTCCGCCACCCCGAAGCCGCGCGTGGTGCCGGCAGGGGTGCCGAGCCGCACGCCGGAGGTGATGGCCGGCTTTTCCGGGTCGAACGGGATCGCGTTCTTGTTGGCCGTCATGTGCGCCCGCTCCAGGCTGGCCTCGGCCGCCTTGCCGGTCACGCGCTTGGGCCGCAGATCCACCAGCATCAGGTGGCTGTCGGTGCCGCCGGTCACGATCGCCAGCCCCTGCTCCACCAGCGTGGCCGCCAGCGCGCGGGCATTGTCCACCACCGCCTGCTGGTAGGCCTTGAACTCCGGCCGCAGCGCCTCGCCGAAGGCCGCCGCCTTGCCGGCGATCACATGCATCAGCGGCCCGCCCTGCAGGCCGGGGAACACCGCCGAGTTGAACTTCTTGCCCAGCTCCGCATCGTTCGAAAGGATCATCCCGCCGCGCGGCCCGCGCAGCGTCTTGTGCGTGGTGGTGGTCACCACATGCGCGTGCGGCAGCGGCGTGGGGTACACGCCGGCCGCCACCAGGCCGGCGAAATGCGCCATGTCCACCATGAAGAAGGCGCCCACCTCGTCGGCCACCCGGCGGATGCGCGCGAAATCGATCACCCGCGGATAGGCGCTGCCGCCCGCGATGATCAGCTTGGGCTTCTCCGCCCGCGCCATCGCCTCCAGCTGATCGTAATCCAGCAGCCCGTCCTCGCGCCGAACGCCATACTGCACCGCGCGGAACCACTTGCCCGAAAGGTTCGGCGCCGCCCCGTGCGTCAGGTGCCCGCCCGCATCCAGGCTCATGCCCAGGATGGTGTCGCCCGGCTTCACCAGCGCCAGGAACACCGCCTGGTTGGCCTGCGCGCCGGAATGCGGCTGCACGTTGATGTAGCTGCAGCCGAACAGCTGCTTCGCCCGCTCGATCGCCAGCGTCTCGGCCACGTCCACTTCCACGCAGCCGCCATAGTAGCGCCGGCCCGGATAGCCCTCGGCATACTTGTTGGTCAGCACCGAGCCCTGCGCCTCCATCACGGCGGCGGAGACGATGTTCTCGCTGGCGATCAGCTCGATGCCGTCCTGCTGGCGCACCAGTTCGCGCCCGATGGCCGCGGCCAGCTCCGGGTCGGTCTCGGCGAGACTGGCCGCAAAGAAGCGCTGCAGCGAGGCGTGGTTTGCGCGGTCGTTCATGCCGAACCCTCCGGGACGCAGGGAAAGAGCCGGCGTTCTAGACGGTTGCCGGCGCTTCCGCGAGCGCCTTTGCAACAGGCGAGAGCTTCGCCAGCCGCTGCACATGCCGCCCGCCCTCGAACGGCGTGGCCAGGAACACGCGCAGGATCTCCTGCGCCGTGCCCGCGTCGATCAGCCGCGCGCCCATGGCGATCACGTTGGCATCGTTGTGCTCGCGGCAGAGCCGGGCGGTCTCGCTCTCGCTGGCCAGCGCGCAGCGAATGCCGGCATGCCGGTTCGCCGCGATCGACATGCCCACGCCGGAGCCGCACACCAGCACCCCGCGCTGCGCCCGCCCGTCCTCCACCGCCGCGCACACCGCATGGGCGATGTCGGGGTAGTCCACGCGCGCCTCGTCATGCGTGCCCATGTCCAGCACGGGATAGCCCGCCGCGCGCAGCCCGTCGGCCAGCAGGCGCTTCAGCGCCGGGCCGGCATGGTCGCACCCGATGGCGATGGTGGGCATGGTCTCGCTGTCCATCCTCGCTCCTTATCACGCGTTCGTGCGCCGGGCGAAGCGCACCACGCCCCGGCCGCCGCAATGCCGCCATGCTTGCGCCACGCCACCCGAATGCGGTTGCCCCCCGTCGCCCAGCTTCCGTAACGTCCCACGCCGACGCAGCCTGAGGGGGGATCGCAGCGATGCCGACGGAGTGGGTGTTTTCCGGCCACGGCCTGGCCGAGGCGACAGCGATGCCGTCCCCAGGGGGCCCGCCGCGTCTGGCCATGCAGATGTTCCAGCTGCCGCCCGGCGTCACGCTGGTCTTCTACGTCGACGAAGCCGAAATCCTCCACGACGGCTGGGCCCTCTACAACCACCTGATGGCGAACCCGCCGAACCATGCCGCCCTGGCCGCCCATCCCGGCCGGCGCGCGCTGAGCGGCATCTGCGTTCCCAACTACGTCCTCAGCGGCGAAAAGGGCTGGAACGACGCCAACGGCCTCAGCGCCTCCGGCCTCTTCGTCGCGGGGGACACGCACCACCGCAACCCCGTCACCTGGTACTTCACGCCTGCGATGCGAAAGACGCTGCAGGAACTGCTGGACCCGGCCTGGGTCAAGCCCGGCGATACGGTCCACTGGCTCGCCTGCCGCGCCTGGGGGCACGGCGGCGGGCTGATCGGCACCACCGGCGTCACACCCC
>CANHCJ010000206.1 GCA_947458025.1 Rhodospirillales bacterium
CGCCGAGGCGCGCGAGGAGGTGGGCGCGGACCAGCTCGCCGCCGTGCGCGAAGGCTTCGCCAGCGCGCTCGATGCCATGGTCGCCGCCCGCCGCGCCGAAGGCACCCGCCTCGCCGCCATCCTCGGCACGCAACTGGCCGAAATCACCACCCTGTGCACCCGCGCCGCCGCCGAGGCCGCCGACCAGCCCGCCGCCCAGAAGGCGCGCATGATGGAAAGCGTCCGCGCCCTGCTCGCCGAACTCCCCGCCCTGCCGGAGGAACGCATCGCCCAGGAAGTCGCCCTGCTCGCCGGCAAGTCCGACGTGCGCGAGGAGCTCGATAGGCTGGACGCCCATCTCCACGCCGCCCGCGCCCTGCTCGCCGAGGGCGAGGCGATCGGCCGCCGCTTCGATTTTCTGGTGCAGGAATTCAACCGCGAAGCCAACACGCTCTGCAGCAAAAGCGCCTCCGTCGCCCTCACCGCCACCGGCCTCGCGCTCAAGGCCACGATCGAGCAGCTGCGCGAGCAGGTCCAGAACGTCGAGTAGCCCCGCATGATCCCGCGCGACGCCTTCTGCCTCGTCATCGCCGCCCCCTCCGGCGCCGGCAAGACCTCCGTCACCCGCGCCCTGCTGGAGCAGGAGCCCGGCCTGCGGCTTTCGGTCAGCATGACCACCCGCGCCATCCGCCCGGGCGAGCAGGACGGCGTGCACTACCATTTCCGCGACCAGCCCGCCTTCGACGCCACGGTCGCCGAAGGCGGCTTCCTGGAGCACGCCGGCGTCTTCGGCCGCAGCTACGGCAGCCCCCGCGCCCCGGTGGACGCCTGGCTGGCCGCGGGGCATGACGTGGTGTTCGACATCGACTGGCAGGGCCACCGCCAGGTCCGCGCGGCGCTTCCCGGCCGCGTCGTCGGCGTCTTCATCCTGCCCCCCTCGCGCGCCGCCCTCTCCGCCCGCCTCGCCGGCCGCGGCGACCCGGCCGAGGCGGTGGCAAGGCGCATGGCCGAGGCCGATGCCGAGATGTCCCACGCCGGCGAGTTCGACCACGTGGTGGTCAACGACGACTTCGCCGCCACGGTCGCCGCCGTGCGCGCCATCCTGCACGCCCAGCGCCTCGCCCGCCCGCGCCTGGCGGGGCTGGAAGCCTTCCTCGCCGGCATGGCCCGGGAATGACCACCGCGCTGGAACAGCGCCGCCACGCCTATGCCCGCGCCATGGTGGGCCAGCTCGCCACGCCCGATCCCGCGCTGGAAGCCGCCTTCGCCGCCGTCCCGCGCGAGGCCTTCATGCCGCCCGGGCGCTGGGTGATCCTGCGCACCCCCGGCGAACGCGAGATCCTTCCGGTCAACGACCCGATGCACCTCTACCCGCTGGAACCGCTGCCGGAACTGCTGGTGGAGCTGGATGCCGCAAAGGGCATCAACAACGGCAGCCCCTCGCTGCACGCCCACATGCTGCACGCGCTCGCCGTCCGCCCCGGCGACCACGTGCTCCATCTCGGCGCCGGCACCGGCTACTACACCGCGCTGCTGGCCGAACTCGCCGGCCCCCGGGGCCGCGTCACCGCCGTGGAATACGAACCCCAGCTCGCCCGCCAGGCCCGCCACAACCTCGCCCCCTGGCCCACCGTGGACATCACCCAAGGGGACGCCGCCGCCTTCCCCACCGGGGAAATCGACCGCCTCTACGTGAACTTCGCCGTCGCGAACCCGCCGCCAGCCTGGTTTTCCCGCTTGCGCCCAGGCGGCGTCGCCCTCCTCCCGCTCGGCACCGGCCTTGGCCGCATCCTGCGCGTGGAGCGCCTGCCCCGGGGCTTCGCCGCCGCCTTCCTGATGTCCTGCGGCTTCATCACCGCCTCCGGCCCCCTGGCCGGCGACGCCGCCCACCGCGCCCGGCTGGACGCCGCCTTCGCTGAGGGCACCACGGCCGAGGTGCACAGCCTGCACCTGGACCCCGCGGCGCCGCGCGAGGCCTGGTTCCGCGCCCCAGGCTGGGCGCTCTCGCCGGAGCCGCCGGGGTAGCATGGGCACCCTGTTCGGCATCGTCGCCCCGGTCTTCGCCCTGATCGGCCTGGGCGCCGCCGCCCCCCGCATGCGCCTGCTCGATGCCGGCGCGGTGAAGGGCATGAGCGACTTCGTCTTCTACCTCGCCATGCCGGCGCTGCTGTTCCGCAGCATGGTCACCGCCCCGCCGCTGCGCCTGCTGGATGTCGCCGGCTCCTTCATCGTCGGCGCCGTGCTGCTCTTCGCGCTCGCCGCCCTCCTCGCCCGGCTGCTCTGGCGCGCCCGCCTCGCGGACTCATCGGTCTTCGCGCTCAACGCCGCGTTCGGCAACACCGTCATGCTCGGCGTGCCGATCGTCGACAGCGCCTATGGCCCGGAAGGCGTGGCCTACCTGCTCGCCGTGGTGGCCTTCCACTCCGCCCTGCTGCTGCCGCTGGCCACCATCCTGATCGAGGCCGATGCCGGCGCCGGGCGCGGCCCCTGGGCGGTCATCCGCGCCACGCTGCCGGGCCTGCTGCGCAACCCCGTGGTGGTCGTCATCGTCGCCGCCCTGGCGTGGCGGATCACCGGCCTCGGCCTTGCCGCGCCGGTGGACCGGCTGCTGATGCTGCTGGGCGCCGCCGGCCCGCCGTTGGCGCTGTTCTGCCTCGGCGCCACCCTGCCCCGGCCGGAAGGCTGGAAGGGCATGGGCGGCGTGGCCGCGGCCAGCGCGCTGAAGCTGCTGGTGATGCCCGCCCTCGTCGCCCTGCTCGCCTGGCTGGCCGGCGTGCAGGGCGTGGCCTTCGCCGTGGTGGTGCTCGCCGCCGCCATGCCCACCGGCGCCAACGCCTTCCTGCTCGCGCGGCGCTTCCACACCATGATGGAGGCCTCGGCCAGCACGGTGGTGGCCAGCACCGCGCTGTCGCTGGTCACGCTCACCCTGTTGCTGGGGTGGCTCAAGGAAGGAAGACTCTTCTTTTTCTGAAGAAAAAGAAGCAAAAAGACTTTCCGACTTGGCCCCGGCCTAAAGTGGAAAAGTTTTTTGGTTCTTTTTTTCAAAAAAGAACATCCTTACTTCCTCTTCTTCGGCGCCGGCGGCACAAACGCCTCCCCCCGATCGCTCCGATGATACTCCGAATTCGGCATCATGTCGGTCGCCGAGGCCATCCGGTTCGACAGGTTGAAGAACGCCGTCGTCTCCGCGAGGTCGAAGATATCCTCCTCGCCCAGCCCCACCGCCCGCAGCCCATCCCGGTCCGCGTCGTCCACCAGGTTCGGCGTGGTGGTCAGCTTCCAGGCGAAATCCAGCATCGCCCGCTGCCGCGCATCCAGCTTCGCCACGCGGTAGTTCAGCGCCATCATCTCGCCCAGCTCCGGGTCGCCCGAGAGCTGCCGCACCGCCGCGCCATGCGCCACCAGGCAGTAGTAGCAGCGGTTCGCGGAGGAAACGACGACGGCCACCATCTCCCGCTCCAGCTTGGACAGGCCGGACTCCGAGAACATGATCTCGTTGTACATCGCCATGAAGTTGCGCAGGCGCTGCGGGCGCTTGCTGTAGGTGGAATACACGTTCGGCACGAAGCCGAGCTTCTCCACGCATTTGCGCCAGATCGCCTGCAGGTCCTCGTCCAGGGAGGCCGGGTCGGGCACGCCGAGGGCGGAGATATGGCTGGGCTGGGGCATCGGGGCGATCCTGTGGTGTGATGGCGCGTTGTGTTGTGAAGGGCGCGGCGATGAAATTCAATCACGTGGCCAACCGGCTGGCGGCGGCGCATTTCGAGACGGTGGTGGCGCTGTTCACCGACCGCCTCGGCTTCGTGGTGCTGCGCCGGACGGAGCGCGCGATCTGGATGCGCCAGCCGGGCACGAACGTGGACCTCCAGTTCAGCCGCAGCGACACCGCCAACCGCGACGCCGACAAGCTGCGCTCCCAGATCTCCTTCCTCAGCCTCACCCCGCGCGAGGACCTCGAATCCCTCGCCGCCTGGCTCGCCGAACAGGGCCTGGCCGCCACCATCGGCGCCTACTCCGACCGCGAGTTCTACCTCGATGCGCCGGAGGCCTTCGTGGACTTCGTCATCGAGGCGATGCGGCCGGAACTGGCGGAGTACGAGGTGAAGGTCTGAGGCCGTCCCGGAGGGCGCTGGCCAGGAAGGCTCTCAACGCCAAGACGCCAAGGTTGCGCCAAGGGCTTGGCGATCTTGGCGCACCCTTGGCGTCTTGGCGTTGAACCCTTTGGCCACTGCCGCCGCTCAGCGGCCGGGGCCCCGCCCCCTCACACGGCCAGCACCGGCAGCACCACCCGGCTCGCCCGCGTGGCATCCACGAACACGGTGTTCCCCGCCACCTGCCGCCGCCGCGCCGCCCCTTCGGGCTCCCCGGTGTTCGGGTTCACGTCGAATTTCGGAAAGTTGGAGGAGGCGATGTCGAGCCGGATGCGATGCCCCGCCAGGAACAGGTTCGCCGTCGGGAACAGCGTCACCACGATCCGCCGCACACTGCCCGGCTCATTCAGCCGCGGCACCGCGGGATCAACGGCATAGCGCAGCCGGCAGATCCCGTCGGTCAGGATCATCGCATAGCCGCGCGGGTAGTCCGCCGAAGCCGGATGCACATCGACCAGCTTGGCGGTGAAGTCGGTGTCCGGCGCGTCGGAGGAAATCCACAGCTCCGCCTCCACCGGCCCCACCACCTGCACCGCCTCCAAAAGCGGCGCGGTCTGGAACACCAGCACGTCCGGTCGCGCCGCCAGCGGCAGGAACGGCGCCCGGCAGCCGAAGAACGAAGGCGCGGCCACCTGGTCCCACGCCCCGCCGGAGGCCACCGGCTCCAGGCTGGTCAGGTTCCCCCCGATGGTCGGCACCGGATCGGCAGGATCGAAATCGTAGCGCAGCGGCGCCGCCCCCGCCGCCGGCGGCGCCCTGTCCAGCCGCCCGTCGCCATGCAGGTGGAACGCGGTCGGCACCGCGGCCGGCGCCGGCCAATCGTCCAGGCTGATCCACCGCCCGCCATGGTCCAGATGCCCTGCCTCGGTCTTCCGCCCGGAGCCCCCGCCCATCACGAACACCCGCACCGCCGGCTCCGGGTTCGCCCGGCCATGGATCACCGCATCGAAATGCCGCAGCCGATACTGCCGCCAGTCCCCAGCCCAGGAATCCACCGTCGCCTCGGGCCCGAAATCCACATCCCCGAACACCCGGTCGCTGCGATCGCCATGCGTCCACGGCCCCAGCACCAGCCGCTGCTTCCCACGCCCGGCCGCCTTCAGCCCCATGTAGTTGCCCGTGGCCGTGCGCGGATACGGATCGAACCAGGAGGACATGTGCACGCACTCCGCCCGCACGTAGCGGTCGTAGTGGCCCTCCGCCCAGATGCCCACCTGCCGCCAGTAGCCGTCGAACGCCCCGTGCCGCCACTGCTCGAACAGGTAGGCCTCGTAGTCCCGGTGGTGCCGCAGCGGCGAATGCCCCTCCCGCCACGGCAGCCGCGTGAACCAGTCCCGGATATCCTCCGCCGCCAGCGCCGCCTTCAGCACCGGATCGGCCTGCGCCTCGGGCGACAGCCCCGCCTGCTTGAACGCCCAGGTCGCCTGCTTCAGCTCGAACGCCCCGAACTGCCGGATCCCCCCGGTCCAGCTGTTCGCGAACCCGCCGGAATCCAGCACCTGCGCCACCACCCCGGGCGCATCCAGGCACCCCAGCGCCGCCTGCGTGTGCGCGGCATAGGAAAGCCCCATCGTGCAGATCCGCCCGTCGCACCAGGGCTGCCGCACGATCCAGGCGCAGGTGTCGAACCCGTCCTCCCCGTCGGAGAGGTATTTCACGAACACGCCCTCGCTGCCGTAGCGCCCGCGATTGTCCTGGAACACCACGGCATAGCCATGCGCGGTGAAATACGCCGCCAGCTCCCCGCGCGGCAGCGGGCGCCGATCGGCCGCGGTGATCTCGCTGCGGCTCACCTCGCCGCGCCCATAGGGCGTGCGCTCCAGGATCACCGGGAACGGCCCCGGCCCCTCCGGCAGGTGGATATCGGTCGCCAGCCGCACCCCGTCGCGCATCGCGACCATCACGCTGGGCTCCGGCCGGCTGTTCGTCTGGCGCATGCCGAAGCCTCGCCCCGCACCGTTCCGGGGTCAACCGCTTGCCGCCGGCGCCGCCCCGGTGTGCAATGCAGCATGACCTCCCCCCACGCCGCCGCCCTGCCGCTGGCCCTGCTGGCGACGGCCGGCTTCCTCTCGGTCGCCGGCATGCGCATGACCGACCCGCTGCTGCACGTGATCGCCACCGATTTCGGCACCACGATCCCCGCGCTGGCGATCGTCGTCGCCGCCTTCACCCTGCCCTACGGCCTGTGCCAGATCCTGCTCGGCCCGCTCGGCGACCGCTTCGGCAAGCTGCGGGTGATGACCGGCGCGCTCTTCCTGCTCACCCTGGCCAACATCGCCTGCGCCCTGTCCGCCACCATCGAGGGCCTCACCCTCGCCCGCCTCGCCGCCGGCGGCGCCAGTGCCGCCGTGGTGCCGCTCGGCATGGCCTACGTGGCGGATGCGGTCGACTACCAGCAGCGCCAGGTCACCCTCAGCCGCTACCTCAACGGCACCGTGCTGGCGCAGATGATGGCCGGCCCGCTCGGCGGCATCTTCGGCGAGTTCCTCGGCTGGCGCGGCGTGTTTCTCGTTCTGGCCGCCGGCACCGCCGCCATCGCCATCGTGCTGGCCCGCCGCCTCGCCTCCCTTTGCGACCGCCGCGGCGCCGCCACCTTCTCGCCCGCCAACTACCTCGCCATGGCCCGCGCCCCCGTCGCCCGCGTGGTCCTGCTCGCCGCCGTCATCGACGGCGCGGTGCTGATGGGCAGCTTCCCCTTCCTCGCCCCCTACATGCACGAGGAATTCGGCCTGTCCTATGCCGAGGTCGGCCTGGTGCTCGCCTGCTTCGGCCTCGGCGCCATGGCCTATGTCCGCGCCGCGCGCTGGATCATCCCGCGCCTGGGCGAGGCCCGCATGGTCGCCCTCGGCGGCGCCGTCATGGCCGCAGCCGTGGCCGCCACCGTGCTGCTGCCGCCCCGCCCCGCCTTCGTCGCCGGCCTCGTCGCCGCGCAGCTGGCCATCGGCATGGGCTTCTACCTGCTGCACGGCGTGCTCCAGGCCCGCGCCACCGAAATGCTGCCCCATGCCCGCGCCACCGCGGTGGCCAGCTTCGCGCTCATGCTGTTCCTCGGCCAGAGCATCGGCGCGCTCGCCATGGGCGGCCTCATCGCCCGGCTGGGCTACCAGGGCGCCTTCCTGTGCAACGCGGTGGCCATCCTCCTCCTCGCCGCCTGGCTCGCCCCCGTGCTGCGCCGGAACCGCTGATCCCCGCCACCGCTTACGCGGGCAAAGGAGCCCGCCATGCCCATCCCCCCCGA
>CANHCJ010000207.1 GCA_947458025.1 Rhodospirillales bacterium
CGGCCCCAGCCGCGCCAGCGTCGCCGCCAGCGCATCCGCGCCCATCGCCGCCCCCGGCAGCGCCTCCAGCTTCGCCGCGGCCACGGACTTCACCAGCGCCAGCGAGGCCCGGCACGCCTCGCACCGCGCCAAATGCGCCCGCACCACCACGCGATGCGCCCGCGGCAGGCGCCCGGTGGCATAGGCAATCAGGGTATCGTCGGAAGGATGATGGCGGATCATGGAGCTTCGCCCAAAAGCGCCCGCAGCCTGGACATCGCCAGGCGAAGGCGCGACTTGACGGTGCCGAGGGGAATGCCGAGCGCACGCTCGATCTCGCCGTGCGGCCGGTCGTCGAAAAAGGAGAGCTGCACCACCTCCACCTGTTCCGGCGTCAGCCGGGCCAGGGCGGCGCGCACGCGCTCCGTCTGCCGTGCCGCGTCCACCAGCGCATCGGCCTGCGCCGGCGGCGGAGGGTCGTCGGTCGGGTCCGGCTCCGGCACGGCAATCCCGTCCCGCCGCGCGGCATCGATGCGCAGGTTGCGCGCGATGGTGAAGATCCAGGCCGCCGCCCCGCTGCTCGCGGGGTCGAACTGCGCCGCCCGGCGCCACACCACCAGCATCGTCTCCTGCGCCAGCTCCTCCGCCCGCGACGCCGGCAGGCCCAGCCGCAGCAGGTAGGATTTCACCTTCGGCGCGAACAGCCCGAACAGCTCGGCGAAGGCCGCGCGGTCGCCCCGCTCGGCCACCGCGCGCATCAGCCGCAGCGCCGGCTCCGCACCGGGCTCGCCGGTCGGCGCAACGCTCACCGGAAACGCAACCGCGCGGGGGCGCGGCGCTCCGGTCGGCAAGGCCAGGGAAGGGCGGCTGCGTGCAAGCATCACCTCCAAGACGGACGGCAACCCAATTTGGATCACACGTCGCCGCGGTGATCCAAGCGCACACCGCGCTCGTTTCAGCTATACGATTCGCTCACGCCGGAGAACGTCCCGCCCATGCCCCATCGCAGGCGCCGCATTGCCGTCATCGGAAGCGGCATTTCCGGCATGTCCGCCGCCTGGCTGCTGTCCCAGGCGCACGAGGTCACGATGTACGAGCGCGGCGACCATGTCGGCGGCCACAGCCGCACCATCCGCACCGCCGCCGGCGTGGAGGTGGACACCGGCTTCATCGTCTACAACGAGCAAACCTACCCCAACCTCGTCGCCCTGTTCCGCCACCTCGGCGTCGCCACCCAGGCCAGCGACATGTCCTTCGCCGTCTCGCTCGATGGCGGCCGCCGCGAATACTCCGCCGCCGACTGGCGCGGCATGATCGCCCAGCCCTCCAACCTCGTCCGCCCGCGCTTCTGGTCCATGATCATCGACCTGCTGCGCTTCTACCGCCAGGCCCCCCGCGTCGCCGCCGGGCTGGAGCACGACCTGCTCGCGCTCGACGCCTTCCTCAAGCGCGAGGGCTATTCCGACGGCTTCGTGCAGGACCACCTCCTGCCCATGGCCGCCGCCATCTGGTCCGTCCCCGCCGCCCAGGCCGGCGCCTACCCCGCCGCTGCCTTCATCCGCTTCTGCGAGAACCACGGCCTGCTCAAGCTGCGCGACCGCCCGATCTGGCGCACCGTCACCGGCGGCAGCGCCGCCTACGTCGCCAGGCTCACCGCCCCCTACGCCCACCGCATCCGCCTCGGCTGCGGCGCCACGCGCATCCGGCGCGAGGAAGACCACGTCCTCATCCACGACACCGACGGCAACAGCGAGCGCTACGACGACGTCGTCATCGCCACCCACGCCCCCCAGGCCCTCGCCCTGCTGGAAGACCCCACCGACACCGAGCACGCCCTGCTCGCCCCCATCCGCACCGCCCCCAACCGCGTGGTGATGCACCGCGACGCGCGCCTCATGCCCCGCCGCCGCGCCGCCTGGGCCAGCTGGAACTACCTCTCCCGCACCGATGGCTCGCTCTGCGTCACCTACTGGATGGACCGGCTCCAGGCCCTGCCCGGCCCCGATCCGCATTTCGTCACCCTGAACCCGCCGGTCGAGCCGGCGGAGATCCTGAACGAGGAGTGGTTCTCCCACCCGCAATTCGATGCCGCGGCCATGCGCGCCCAGCGCATGCTCTGGACGTTGCAGGGTCGCCGCCGCACCTGGTTCTGCGGCGCCTGGTTCGGCGCCGGCTTCCATGAGGATGGGCTGCAATCGGGCCTCGCCGTGGCCGAGCAGCTGGGGGGGGTGCGGCGGCCCTGGGCGATGCCGACGGCCACGTCGCGCATCGCCCTGCCGCCTCTCAGCGAGGCGGCATGAAAGGCGCCGCACCCCCCGCCACACCTTCCCCCATCTCCGCCCTCTACCCGGGCAGCGTCACCCATGTCCGCCTGCGCCCGGTGCGCCACCGCCTGCGTTACCGCATGCTGACCATGCTGCTCGACCTCGCCGAACTGCCCGAACTCTCCCGCCGCCTGCGCCTCTTCGGCCACAACCGCCGCGCCGTCTTCGCCTTCCACGACCGCGACCACGGCGACGGCTCCGCCACCCCGCTGGCCGACCAGGTCGCCGCCATGCTCCGCGCCGCCGGGCTCGACCCCACCGGCGGCCGCATCCAGGTGCTCTGCATGCCGCGCGTCCTCGGCATGGTCTTCAACCCGATCACCGTCTACTTCTGCCACCACGCAGGCGGCGCCCTGCAGGCCATGGTCTACGAGGTGAACAACACCTTCGGCCAGCGCCACACCTACCTCATCCCCGCCACCGACGCCGAAATCCAGCACCAGGGCATCGACAAGCGCTTCTACGTCTCGCCCTTCATGGACATGCAGCAGCGCTACCGCTTCCGCGTCGCCCCGCCCGCCGACCGCTTCGCCCTGGCCATCGAGTCCGCCGACGACCAGGGCCCCATGCTCTACGCCGCCTTCACCGGCCGCCGCCGCCCCCTCACCGATTCCGGCCTCGCCCGCGCCCTCCTGTCCCATGCCGGCCAGGCCGCCCGCGTCGTCGCCGGCATCCACTGGGAGGCGCTGAAGCTCTGGCGCAAGGGCCTGCGCCTGCGCCCCCGCCCGGAACCGCCCCCCGAACCCGTCACGGTCGCACGATGATCCGTCTCTGGATTACCACCGCCCTCGTCATGCTGCCGATCGACGCGGTCTGGCTCACCCTGATGGCCCAGCCCTTCTACCGCGTCCATATCGGCCACCTCCTGGCGCCCGACTTCGCCCTGGCGCCGGCCATCGCCTTCTACCTGCTCTACGTCACCGGCATCGTCCTGCTCGCCCAGCAGAACGCCACCACCTGGCGCGAAGCGGCCAAGCGCGGCGCCATCCTCGGCCTCGTCGCCTACGGCACCTACGACCTCACCAACGAGGCCACCCTGCAAGGCTGGCCCACCATCGTCACCATCGTGGACCTCATCTGGGGCACCCTCCTCACCGGCACCACCGCCGGGCTGGGCTTCCTCCTGGCGCAGCGCCTGCCTAGCCGCACCGCGCCCTGAACGTCCCGCGCAGCCGCGCCTTCGTCGCCGCATAGGCCGCCCCGTCCAGCTTCAGGCACGCCGCCACCGCCTGGGCCACCATGCTGTCGAACTCCGCCACATACACCGCCCGGTCCAGATACCCCGCCGCCAGCGCCTCGTCCGGCGAATACAGCCGGGCCCCCAGCGTCGCCTCCACCAGCGCGCCGGGCACCAGCCGGTCCCGCGCCAGCTCCACCCCCGCCGGCGGCAGCGAAAGCCCGATCGAGGTCTCGTTCAGCCCGATCCGGAACGCCCCCTTCAGCCCGATCCGGATATCCCCCGTCAGCAGCGTCAGCGCCCCGGCCGCCACCGCATGCCCGGTGCAGGCGATCACCAGCGGCTGCGGCAACAGGTACAGCCGGGACATCAGCGCCATCCCCGACTCCACCATCGCCGCCCGCGCCGCCGCATCCCCGCCGCGGATCACCTTCAGGTCGAACCCGCCGCCGAGGAACCCCGGCCGCCCGCGCAGCACCACCACCTTCGCCTCGGAGGCCGCCCGGTCCAGCGCCGCCCCGATCCCCTGGGACATCGCGAACGAAAGCGCATTCGCCTTCCCGTCATCCAGCGTCAGCCACGCCACCCCGTCCTTCAGCTCGTAGCCCACCAGCTCGCTCATCCGCGCCCTCCCTGCTCCCGCCACCCTGCCCCAGCACAGCCCGCTTGGCCACGCCCCGCCATCCGCCTACCCTCCCCCCGAACAGGAGCCCCCGGCATGCGCGAGATCGACGTCACCAACCTCACAATCGCCCAGATCCAGCAGGGCCTCGCCGCCGGCCGCTTCACCGCCGAACAGCTCACCGAAGCCCACCTCGCCCAGATCGCGGCGCACAACCCCCGCCTCAACGCCCTCATCTTCCACAACGACCAGGCGCTCGCCGACGCCCGCGAAATCGACCGCCGCCGCGCCGAGGGCGAAAAACTCCCCCCGCTCGCCGGCGTCCCCGCCGTGGTGAAAGACCCGATGGACATGGTCGGCTTCCCCACCACCGCCGGCTGGTCCCTGCTCCATTCGAAATCCGGCGGCATCGACCTCATGCCCGCGCACGACAGCCCCGTCGTCGCCCGCATGCGCCAGGCCGGCGCCATCCTCCTGGGCAAAACCAACGTCCCCGTCCTCAGCGCCAGCGGCACCCACGCCAACAATTCCTGGGCCGGCCCCACGCTGAACGCCGTGATGCCGGACCGCGCCCCCGGCGCCAGCTCCGCCGGCAGCGCCACCGCGGTGGCCTCCGGCATGGCCGTCCTGGGCATGGCGGAGGAAACCGGCGGCTCCATCCAGAACCCCGCCGCCGCCCAGGCCCTGGTCGGCATCAAGCCCACCCACGCCCTCGTCCCCAACACCGGCGTCTTCCCGCTGTCGTCCATGCGCGACGTCGTCGGCCCCGTCGCCCGCACCGTCCGCGACGCCGCACTCTGCCTCGATGCCCTGGCCGGCTACACCATGGCCGACCCCAAAACCACCGCCGCCATCGGCAAGCTCCCGCCCGGAGGCTACGCCGCCGGCCTCCATCCCACCGCGCTCCGCGGCGCCCGCCTCGGCCTCTTCGACGCCGGCTGGCGCGACGTCCCGCTCCACCCCGAAACGGAATCCCTCTACGCCCGCGCGCAGGAGGAACTCGCCTCCCGCGGCGCCACCCTCATCGCCGACCCCTTCGCCGGCACCGGCTTCGCCGCCATCGCCCTCGAACGCCCCGCCGGCGCCCGCTACGACTCCCGCGGCATGGAATCCCTGCCCTACGACCTCACCCTCTACCTCCAGCGCCTCGGCCCCGACTCCCCCCTGAAAACCTTCGCCGAATTCGCCGCCCACGTCGCGGCGGAAGACCCGTTCGCCCCCACCGGCTACCTGCCCTACCTCACCCAGCTCCCGGGCTTCGAGGCCTGCCGCGCCAACCCCACGATCCCGCCCGACATGACCGCCCTGCGCAGCGCCCGCGAACGCTACCTCGCCATCCTGCACGAGGTCATGGACCGCAACGGCCTGGACGCCATGGCCCTGCCCCAGATGTCCCAGCCCCTGCCCCCACGCACCGGCGACCTCCACATCGCCGCCACGACGGTCTCGGAAATCAACATCGGCGGCCTCCCCGGCGTGGTCGTCCCCGCCGGCTACCACGCCGACGGCGCGCCCTTCTGCCTCATCCTCGTCGGCCGCCCCTGGAGCGAAGCCAGGCTCCTGGCGTTGGCCTACGACTATGAACAAGCCTTCCAGCACCGGAAGGCCCCCGCGCTCTAAGAAAGAGTCTTCTTTTTCTGAAGAAAAAGAAGCAAAAAGACTTTCCGACCTTGCACCCGCTCTCCCCTCCTGGCACGCGCACAAGGTCGGAAAAGTTTTTTGGTTCTTTTTTTCAAAAAAGAACATACTTCCTTGCTTGAGGAGCCCCAAAGATGACCCCCCTCTCCGTCCTCGACCTCTCCCCCGTCCCCGAAGGCGCCGACGCCGGCCAGGCCCTGCGCAACTCCGCCGACCTCGCCCGCCATGTCGAATCCCTCGGCTTCCACCGCTACTGGATGGCCGAGCACCACAACATGCCCGGCATCGCCAGCGCCGCCACCGCCGTCGCCCTCGCCCATGTCGCCCACGGCACCAGGCGCATCCGCCTCGGCGCCGGCGGCATCATGCTGCCCAACCACGCCCCGCTGCTGATCGCCGAGCAGTTCGGCACCCTGGCCGCCCTCTACCCCGGCCGCATCGACCTCGGCCTCGGTCGCGCCCCCGGCACGGACCAGATCGCCGCCCGCGCCACGCGCCGCTCCCTCCTGCAGGAGGATGATTTCCCGCAGGACGTCATGGAGCTGATGTCCTATTTCCGCCCCGCCGAGCCCGGCCAGCAACTCCGCGCCGTCCCCGGCGAGGGCCTCGAAGTCGCCACCTGGATCCTCGGCTCCAGCACCTACGGCGCCCAGCTCGCCGCCGCCCTCGGCCTGCCCTACGCCTTCGCCTCCCACTTCGCGCCCGACTCTCTGGATGCCGCCACCGCCATCTACAAAAGCCGCTTCCGCCCGTCCGAACACCTCGCCGCGCCCTACGCCATGCCCGGCCTCGGCGTCATCGTCGCCCCCACGGACGAGGAAGCCCGCTACCTCTTCACCTCCCAGCAGCAGAGCTTCGTCAACCTGCGCACCGGCCGCCCCGGCAAGCTCCCCCCGCCGCAGGAAGGCTACTTCGAACGCCTGGACCCGCGCTTCCAGGCCGCCATCTCCCACTCCCTGTCCTGCGCCGTCGTCGGCTCGCCCGCCACCGTCCGCGCGGGCCTGGCCGCCTTCATCGCGCGCACCGGCGCCCAGGAACTGATCGTCACCAGCTCCATCCACGACCACGAGCTGCGCAAGCGGTCGTTCACGCTGCTGGCGGAAGCACACGCAGATCTTGCGAAGGCGGCTTGAAGGAAGGAAGCGCTTCTTTTTTGAAAAAAAGAAGCAAAAAACTTTTTTCCTCTTGCCTGTCGTCACCGCCGTTTTTCCCTGGATCGCACCCGCCGCGATCCAGCAGGCGGCGACGTCTACCCCGCCCAAACAGATAAAGTTTTTTTGCTTCTTTTTGTTCACAAAAATAAGACTCTTCCTTCCTGAAAAAATTCCCTTGCCACCCACCGGCAAGTCAGTTATTTTTTCTCACATGACCCAACCTCACCCCACATTGGCCGACCGGTTCGCCGGCTTGCGGCAGGACGTGCTGGCAGACGCCCGGACTCCCGGAGTCGGCCTCGATGCCGTGATCCTGGCGCTCGTCCTGCGCCTGATCGGCCTGCTGGAGGGGTTGGCCAAGGGCTGGGCGGTCCGGCGTGCCGCCCCTCGCCGCCGCCGCCCCCGCCGCGGCATCGCGCTTGCGCGCCTCGCGTGCCGTCTCCACGCCCCCCACGCCCGGGCTC
>CANHCJ010000208.1 GCA_947458025.1 Rhodospirillales bacterium
GAGGTCACCGGCAACCCGGTCCGCCCGGCCATCGCCGCCCTGGCCGGCGCGCCCTACACCCCCCCCACCGGCGAGATCCGCCTGCTCGTCCTCGGCGGCTCGCTCGGCGCGCGCATCTTCAGCGACATCGTGCCCCCCGCCCTGGCCCTGCTGCCGGCCGGGCTGCGCGCCCGCATCGCCCTCACCCAGCAATGCCGCGCCGAGGACCTCGACCGCGTGCGCACCGCCCATGCCGAAAGCGGCATCGCCGCCACGCTGGCGCCGTTCTTCCCCGATGTCGCCGAACTGCTGCGCGATGCCCACCTCGTCATCGCCCGCGCCGGCGCCTCCACCGTGGCCGAACTCGCCGCCATCGGCCGCCCCGCGATCCTCGTTCCGCTGCCCGGCGCGATCGACGACCACCAGCGCGCCAACGCCGCCGCATTGGCCGGCGCCTTCGTGATTGACCAGGCCACGCTCACCCCTGCCATGCTGGCCGAACGGCTTGCGGCACTCCTCGCCGATGGCGCAACCCTCGCCCGCGCCGCCACCGCCGCCGCCGCCACCGGCCGGCCCGATGCTGCCGCGCGCCTGGCCGATCTCGTCCTTTCCACCGTCACCCAGGAGAGCAGGGCATGAGGGCGCTCCCCCTCTCCATCGGCACCATCCACTTCGTGGGCATCGGCGGCATCGGCATGTCCGGCATCGCCGAGGTGCTGCACAATCTCGGCTATTCCGTGCAGGGCAGCGACATCGCCGACGGCGCCAATGTCCGCCGCCTGCGCGAGGCCGGCATCCCCGTCGCCGTCGGGCATGAGGCGCGCAACCTCGGCGACAGCCAGGTCGTCGTCGTCTCCACCGCCGTGAAGCCGGACAACCCGGAGGTGCAGGCCGCCCGCGCCCGCCTCATCCCCGTGGTGCGCCGCGCGGAAATGCTGGCCGAGCTGATGCGCCTGCGCTGGGCGATCGCCATCGGCGGCACCCACGGCAAGACCACCACCACCAGCCTGGTCGCCGCCGTGCTGGAAGCCGCCCATCTCGACCCCACCGTCATCAACGGCGGAATCATCAACAACTACGGCACCAACACCCGCATGGGCGCAGGCGAATGGATGGTGGTGGAGGCCGACGAGTCGGACGGCTCCTTCCTCCGCCTGCCCGCCACCATCGCAGTCGTCACCAACATGGACCCCGAGCACCTCGACCACTGGAAAACCGGCGAGGCGATGCTCGCCGGCTACGACCAGTTCGTGCAGAACGTGCCCTTCTACGGCTTCGCCGTGCTCTGCATCGACCACCCTGCGGTGCAGCAGATGATCCCGCGCCTGTCGGATCGCCGCATCATCACCTACGGCTTCTCGCCACAGGCCGATGTGCGCGCCGACAAGCTGGTGATGGACAAGCTCGGCGCCACCTTCGAGGTCACGATCGCCGATCGCGCCCGCGGCCGCAGCCGCAAGATGGGCCCGTTCCGCCTGCCCATGCTCGGCCAGCACAACGTGCAGAACGCGCTCGCCGCGGTCGCCATCGGCGCCGAGATGGAAATCGACGACGCCACGCTGCGCAGCGCCTTCGCCGGCTTCAAGGGCGTGAAGCGCCGCTTCACCAAAACCGGCGAGGCCGGCGGCATCACCGTCATCGACGACTACGGCCACCACCCGGTGGAAATCGCCGCCGTGCTGAAGGCCGCCCGCCAGGCCGGCGCGGCCAACGTCGTCGCCGTGGTGCAGCCGCACCGCTACTCCCGCCTCGCCTCGCTGTTCGCCGAGTTCTGCACCTGCATGAACGATGCCGGAACGGTCATCGTGGCCGACACCTACGCCGCCGGCGAAGCCCCGATCGAGGGCGCGAACCGCGATGCGCTGGTCGAAGGCCTGCGCGCCCGCGGCCACCGCAGCGTGGTGCCGCTGCCGGGCCCGGAGCATCTGGCCGAGATGGTGCACGCCATCGCCCGCCCCGGCGACTTCGTCGTATGCCTCGGCGCAGGGAACATCACCCAGTGGGCCGCCACCCTGCCCGGCGAGTTGCAGAAGCTGCAGGCCGCCCAGAAGGCCAAGCTGGGAGGTGCCGCATGATGGTGGCCGAGAGGGAAGCGGAATCGCGCGACCCGGTTGCCGGGGCCGCCGCCACCCTGCGCGGCCGCGCCCAGCAGAAAGCGCCACTCGGCCCCACCACCTGGTTCCGTGTCGGCGGTGCGGCCGAATGGCTCATCCGCCCGGCGGACACGGACGACCTGCGCGCCTTCCTCGCCGCCCTGCCGCACACCATCCCGGTAGTGGCCATCGGCGCCGCCTCCAACCTCATCGTGCGCGACGGCGGCGTGCGCGGCGTGGTGGTCAAGCTCGCCCGCGGCTTCACCGGCATCGAAACGGACGGTCACGGCGTGATCGCCGGCGCCGCCGCACTCGACATCACCGTGGCCGAGCACGCCGCCGCCGCCGGCCTCGCCGGGCTCGAATTCCTCTCCGGCATCCCCGGCAGCATCGGCGGCGCGATTGCCATGAACGCCGGCGCCTATGGCAGCGACGTCGCCGCCAGCCTCGACTGGGCCGAGATCGTCACCCGCGACGGCCAGCTCCTGCGCCTGCCCGCCGAGGCCCTCAAGCTCACCTACCGCCACGCCGCCCTGCCCCCCGGCAGCGTCGTGGTGCGCGCCCGCTTCCGCGCCATGCCCGGGGAGCCCGCCACCATCGCCGCCCGCATGGCCGAGATCCGCGCCGCGCGCGAAGCCAGCCAGCCCGTGCGCGCCCGCACCGGCGGCTCCACCTTCCACAACCCCACCTCCTCGGAATCCAGCCTCAAGGCCTGGGAGCTGATCGACGCCGCCGGCTGCCGCGGCCTGCTGCGCGGCGGCGCCCAGGTCAGCGAGAAGCACTGCAACTTCATGCTCAACACCGGCACCGCCACCGCCGCCGACATCGAGGGCCTGGGCGAGGAGGTCCGCGCCCGCGTGCGCGCCATGAGCGGCGTGGACCTGCACTGGGAAATCCGCCGCATCGGGGTCGCGGCCAAGGAGAACAACGCATGACCCGCGTCGCGGTCCTCTACGGCGGCATGAGCGCGGAGCGCGAGGTCTCCCTCTCCACCGGCCGCCAGGTCATCGCCGCCCTGCGCGAGGCCGGCTACGAGGTCGCGCCGATCGAGGTGAAGGACGACCTCGCCGCCGTGCTCCGCGCGCTCGATCCGCGCCCCGATGCCGTCTTCAACGCCCTGCACGGCCGCTTCGGCGAGGATGGCGCCATCCAGGGCGTGCTCGATTGGCTCGGCATCCCCTACACCCATTCCGGCGTGCGCGCCTCGGCCTTGGCCATGGACAAGGCCGCCGCGAAGGCGGTCTTCGCCGCCGCCGGCCTGCCCGTGGCGCGCGACGCGATGGTGGACATCGCCGCCCTGGAGCACGCCGACCCGCTGCCGCTGCCCTACGTCATCAAGCCGGTCAACGAAGGCAGCTCGGTGGGCGTGGAGATCATGCGCGAGGGCGGCAACCGCCGCGCCGCGGTCGCCGCCAGCTGGACCTACGGCCCCACCGCCCTGGTGGAGGAATTCATCCCCGGCCGCGAGCTCACCGTCGCCGTGATGGGCGAACGCGCACTCGCCGTCACGGAAATCACCGCCGCAAACGGCGACTTCTACGACTACGAGGCCAAGTATGCCGAGGGCGGCTCGCGCCACGTCATCCCCGCCCCGGTCCACCCCGAGATCTACTCCCGCGCCATGCACGTGGCGCTCGCCGCCCATCGCGCGCTCGGCTGCCGCGGCGCCACCCGCAGCGACTTCCGCTACGACGACACGCACGGCGAACCCGGCCGCCTCGTGCTGCTGGAGGTGAACACCCAGCCCGGCCTCACCCCCACCTCGCTCCTGCCGGAGCAGGCCGCCCACCTGGGCATGAGCTTCCCGCAGCTCTGCGCCTGGATGGTGGAGAACGCCGCATGTCGCGCGTAAGCCGCCGCGCCATCCCCGCCGCGCCCCCGCGCCTGCAGGACAGGCCAGGCCGCTGGAAGCTGCTGTGGCGCAACCAGCGCCGCCGCCTGCGCACCGCCGCCCTGCTCGGCGGCGCGGCCACGCTGGTCCTCGGCGGCCTCTACGCCGTGCAGTCCGTCGGCGACGGCGCCAATGTCCGCGAGCGCATCGGCGACGTCGCCGCAACCCTCGGCCTGCGCGTCACCCACGTGGTCATCGAGGGCCGCACCAAAACCCCGCAGGTGATGCTGAACGCCGCCCTCGGCATCCGCCCCGGCGAGCCCATCCTCAGCTACTCGCTGGCCGAGGCACGCCAGCGCCTGGAAAGCATCAAGTGGGTGGAGCACGCCACGGTGGAGCGCCGCCTGCCCGGCACCATCCTGGTCCGCCTCACCGAACGCCGCCCCTTCGCCGTCTGGCAGACCGAGGGCAAGTTCCTCCTGGTCGACCGCGACGGCGAGGTGGTGGCCGATTCCGATGTCGCCGCCTTCGCCGACCAGCTCCCCCTCGTCGTCGGCCCCGGCGCGCCGAAGCACGCCGCCGCCCTCATGGAACTCCTCGGCGCCCAGCCCGAGCTGATGAAGCGCGTCGTCGCCGCCGTGCGCGTGGCCGAGCGCCGCTGGAACCTGCGCATGACCAACGGTGCCGACGTGATGCTGCCCGAGGGCGCCGAAGCCCAGGCACTCGCGCGCCTGGCCGAGCTGCACGCCAGCCAAAGCCTGCTCGACCGGCCGCTCGCCGTCGTCGACCTGCGCCTGCCCGACCGCCTCGTGGTCCGCCCGCACCCCGACCCCAAACCCCAAGCCCAGGGACGCCGGACATGACCGATATGTCGCGACGCACGCTGGCCCCGCCCGACATCTCCACGGAGCGCGACGAGCAGCCCGCCCGCCGCGCGCGCCAGTCCGGCCCGTTCGGCGTGCTGGACATCGGCACCACCAAGATCGTCTGCGTCATCGGCCGCGCCGAGTCCGACGGCACGCTGCGCGTGCTCGGCTTCGGCTGGCAGAAGGGCCGCGGCGTGCGCGGCGGCGGCATCGTCGACATCGAGGAGGCCGAGCGCGCCATCCGGGCTGCCGTCGGCAGCGCCGAGGAGGAGGCCGGCGTCCGCCTCTCCCGCGTCACCATCAACCTCTCCTGCGGCCAGCCGGAAAGCCGGCTGTTCAACGTGCAATGGCCGGTCGGCGGCCGCTCGGTCAGCGAGGCCGATATCCGCAAGGTACTGCAGGAAGGCCGCAGCCGCGCCCAGTCCCCCGGCCGCTCCATCATCCACATCCTGCCGATGGCCTTCTCGGCCGACGACGCCCAGGGCGTGGCCGACCCGCGCGGCCTGCACTGCGAGCAGCTCATCGGCCGCCTGCACGTGGTCGATGCCGGCACCACCGCGCTGCGCACGCTGGATGCCTCGCTGGCCCGCTGCGACCTCGAGATGGGCGACCTCGTCTCCGCCCCCATGGCGGCGGGGATCGCCACGCTGGTGGAGGACGAGAAGCTGCTCGGCGCCACCGTTCTCGATATGGGCGGCGGCACCACCGGCATGGCGGTCTTTGCGGAGAACCACCTGCTGCACACCGAACAGCTTCCCCTCGGCGGCCTGCATGTCACGCGCGACATCGCCAGCGTGCTCTCCACCACCGTCACCGCCGCCGAGCGCCTGAAAACCCTCTGGGGCAGCGCGCTCGTGAGCCCCGACGACGAGCGCGAGATGCTGCCCGTGCCCCTGGTGGGCGAGGACGAGCACCAGATCGCCAAGGTGCCGCGCAGCATGATCGTCAACATCATCCGCCCGCGCCTGGAGGAAACCTTCGAGCTGGTGCGCCAGCGCCTCGATGCCTCCGGCCTCGGCCGCGTCGCCGGCCATCGCGTGGTGCTCACCGGCGGCGCCAGCCAGCTGGCCGGCGTGCGCGAGATGGCCGCCGAGATCCTCGGCCGCCAGGTCCGCCTCGGCCGCCCCGCCCAGCTGCGCGGCCTGCCCGACTCGGCGCAAGGCCCCGCCTTCGCCACCGCCGTCGGCCTCCTGTCCTGGAGCGCCGGCGAAGGCCGCCGCCTGCCGGATCTGGACCTCGAGGCCGAGGCGCCGCGCGGCCTGTTCAGCCGCATCGTCGCCTTCCTGCGCGAGCGGGTGTGACCATGGCGCAACACACGGCGAAACGGCAAAGAAACGACTCGCCCCAACTGTCAAACAACGCGGCACGGGCGTTTGCGAATCGATTTTGCACGGTAGAAGTGAAACCCCCCGGGAGCCCTGCCTGATGACCCTGAACCTCACCATCCCCCAGCAGATGCATACGGACTTCACCCCGCGCATCACCGTCATCGGCGTGGGCGGCGGCGGCACCAACGCGGTGGACAACATGATCGCCATGAACCTCCAGGGCGTGGAGTTCGTGGTCGCCAACACCGATGCGCAGCAGCTCATGCACTCGCGCGCCGACCGCCGCATCCAGCTCGGCCCCCACATCACCCAGGGCCTCGGCGCCGGCGCCAAGCCGGAAGTCGGGCGCGCCGCGGCAGAGGAAGCCGCCGAGGAGCTGTACCGCCACCTCGACGGCGCGCACATGGTCTTCATCACCGCCGGCATGGGCGGCGGCACCGGCACCGGGGCCGCGCCGGTCATCGCCCGCATGGCGCGTGAGCGCAACATCCTCACCGTCGGCGTCGTCACCAAGCCCTTCACCTTCGAAGGCAACCGCCGCGCCCGCTCGGCCGAACAGGGCATCGCCGAGCTGCAGCAATTCGTCGACACGCTGATCGTCATCCCCAACCAGAACCTCTTCCGCCTGGCCAACGAACGCACCGGCTGGAAGGAAGCCTTCAAGATGGCCGACCAGGTGCTCTACATGGGCGTGAAGGGCGTCACGGATCTCATGGTCGCCCCGGGCCTGGTGAACCTCGACTTCGCCGACATCCGCACCGTCATGGCCGAGATGGGCAAGGCCATGATGGGCACCGGCGAGGCCGAGGGCGAAGGCCGCGCCATCCGCGCCGCCGAACTCGCCATCAGCAACCCGCTGCTCGAAGACACCTGCATGCGCGGCGCCAAGGGCCTGCTCATCAACATCACCGGCGGCGACGACATGACCCTGTTCGAGGTCGATGCCGCCGCCAACCGCATCCGCGAGGAAGTGGACGACGAGGCGAACATCATCTTCGGCTCGGCGATCGATGAGAACCTCTCCGGCAAGGTGCGCGTCTCGGTTGTCGCCACCGGCATCGAATCCGCGGTGAAGACCGCCGAGCGCCCGCGCCTCGTGGCCGTCTCCAACGGCGGCATGGTGGAAGCCGGCGGCGAGCCGATCGCCACCCAGCCCGTCGCCCCGCCCGCGGCGGAGCAGGATGGCACCAGCGCCATCGCCCAGCCGATCCCGCTGCGCCCGGTGGCGCC
>CANHCJ010000209.1 GCA_947458025.1 Rhodospirillales bacterium
AAGACACTGCTGCGACGCGCCGACGAACGCTCCATTGCCGCCGTCTGGCACCGCATCGGCACCCTCCTCAGCGCATTCTCACCCGCCGAGTGCGCGAGCTACCTTAGACATGCAGGATACGCTTCAGCGTAAGAAGATCACGCTCTAGGCCACGGCCCTGAGCGCCACCGCCTTCACTTCCTCGCCCACATGCGTGGCAAAGGATTCGAAATTCTTTTCGAACCGCGCCAGCAGCTCCCGCGCCGTGCGGTCATAGGCGGCCTTATCCGGCCAGGCCTCGCGCGGGTCCAGCACCTCGCTGGGCACGCCCGGCACCTGGTCCGGGATCATGAGGCCGAAGAACGGGTCGCGGCGGTACTTGGCGTGGGTCAGCGTGCCATCGAGTGCGGCGCGCAGCAGGGCGCGGGTGTGGCGGATCGGCATGCGGCTGCCGGTGCCATAGGCGCCGCCGGACCAGCCGGTGTTCACCAGCCAGCATTCGGCGCCGTGCTCGGCGATGAGGTCGGCCAGCATGCGGCCATAGACCTCTGGCCGGCGCGGCAGGAAGGGCGAGCCGAAGCAGGCGCTGAAGGTGGCGGTCGGCTCCGTCACCCCCTTCTCCGTGCCCGCCACCACAGCGGTGTAGCCGGACAGGAAGTGGTACATCGCCTGCGCCGGCGTGAGGCGCGCGATCGGCGGCAGCACGCCGAACGCATCGGCGGCCAGCATCACCACGTTCTTCGGAATGCCGCCGCGCCCGGCCGGCACGCAGTTGGGGATGTAGTCCACCGGATAGCAGGAGCGGGTGTTCTCGGTCAGGCTGTCGTCGGCGAGGTTGAGGCGGCCGTGGCCGTCGGCCACCACGTTCTCCAGCACGGTGCCGAAGCGGTGGCTGGCGGCCCAGATCTCCGGCTCGGCCTGCTCGGACAGGTTGATCACCTTGGCGTAGCAGCCGCCCTCGAAGTTGAACACGCCGTCCGGCGACCAGCCATGCTCGTCATCGCCGATCAGCGGGCGCGCGGGGTCGGAGGAGAGCGTGGTCTTGCCGGTGCCGGACAGGCCGAAGAACAGCGCCACGTCCCCTTCGGCGCCGATATTCGCGCTGCAATGCATCGGCAGCACGCCCTTGGCCGGCAGCAGCCAGTTCATCACGGTGAAGATCGACTTCTTGATCTCGCCGGCATACTCGGTGCCGCAGATCACGATCAGCTTCTGCTCGAAGGACAGCGCGATCGCGGTGGCGCTGCGCACGCCGTCGATCGCCGGGTCGGCCTGGAACTGCGGCGCGTGCAGGATGACGTAGTCGGGCTCGAATCCGTCCAGCTCGGCCTCGGCGGGGCGGATGAACATGTTGCGGGCGAACAGCGCGGACCAGGCCTGGGTGGTGACAACGCGCACGCGGATGCGGTGGGCGGGGTCGGCGCCGGCATAGAGATCCTGCACGAACAGTTCCTGGCCCTGCAGGTAGGCCTGCACGCGCGCCTTGAGGGTGGCGAACTTCTCGGGCGCGAGCTTCTTGTTGACGTTGCCCCACCAGATCTCGGCGCTGGTGGCGGGCTCGTCCACCACGAACTTGTCCTGGGCGGAGCGGCCGGTGTGGTGGCCGGTGCGCACCAGCAGGGCGCCGTCGGCGGAGAGCGAGCCCTCGTTGCGCTGGATCGCGGCGGCCATCAGGGCGGGCGCGGTGAGGTTGGCATGAACCGGCCGGCCGGCCAGAACGCCGGCGCCCGACAAGGCGTTGCGTTTGGAATCGTCGGCGCCTGATGTGGTGGTCAAGACGTTGGCTCCCGGGCTCGAATACGGCACGCACGGCTGCCCGCACCGCGCCTTTCGGCGTGATACAGGCCCCCATCGCAGGGGTCCATAGGCCCCGACTGTGTCAGCCGCGTGGCAGCCGCAGCCGGCGCAGCAGGCCGATCAATTCCGCGCGAATACCATCCGCATCCGCCACGGGTGCCGACCATGCGATGCGCCGCACCTGTTCCCCCAGCGCCAGCAGGCAGCCATCCACATCGGCCGCTACCATGTGCCAGGCCCCCCCGCCGCCCAGCTCCGCCATCGCCGTGGCGTGGTCGGAGTTGCAGTGCGCGACAATGTCCGCCTCCGCCGCCGCCACGCGCGCCACCGCGGCGGGATCGGGCAGCAGCTCCGCCTGGCGCAGCCGGGTGGCGCGGGCGAATCCGCCCACGAACAGCCCGCCGGCCGGGCGGATGCGCCACAGGGCGAAGTCGCCGAAATCCGCGTACAGCGCAGCATAGGGATGCGCCGCGAGCCAGCGTGCCTTCAGCCCCGCATCCTCGATCCGCTCCGCCAGGCCCGTGACGGTAAGGCGCGGCGCGGTCTGCGGGTTCGGCCCCTCCGCCTCCCCCACCACCATCAGCGCGCAGCGCGGTTCGGCCAGCAGGTGGCGCGTGTGCTCCGAGAGGGAGGAGAGCCACAGCAGCACCGAAAGATCGGGCGCGGTGGCCGGCGTGACCAGCGCGGTGAAGGGCTGGCCGCCCGCCTGGGTGCCCAGCGTGGCGCTGCGGGCCGCGCGCAGCAGGCAGCGCGCCTGCCACAGGTCGGCCCGGCGCGCGGCCTCGCGGTCCGGTGATTCGGGCTCTGCCATAATTCGTTCACCCTCCATCCTAGTTGGGCCACAATCGCCTGCCACATTTCGTCCCGCCACCCAAGGCAGAGGCAACACCGATGAAACAGACCATCGCGCTTGTGGACGACGACCGGAACATCCTGACCTCGGTCTCCATGACCCTGGAGCAGGAGGGGTTCACCGTGCGCACCTATACCGACGGCGAGAGCGCCTTGCAGGGCATCACCGCCCGGCCCGTGGACCTCGCCGTGCTCGACGTGAAGATGCCGCGCATGGACGGCATGGAGCTGCTGCAGCGCCTGCGCCAGCGCACCACGCTGCCGGTGATCTTCCTCACCAGCAAGGATGAGGAGGTGGACGAGGTGATGGGCCTGCGCCTGGGCGCGGACGACTACATCACCAAGCCCTTCAGCCAGCGCCTGCTGCTGGAGCGCATCCGCGCCCTGCTGCGCCGCAACGAGACCAGCCGGGCCGAAGGCTCCGGCGCGACCCCCACCGGGGTGATGACGCGCGGCGAGCTGGTGCTGGACGAGACCAAGCACCAGTGCCTGTGGAAGGGCCGCGACATCCAGCTCACCGTCACGGAATTCCTGCTGGTGAAGGCGCTGGCCACGCGCCCCGGCATGGTGAAGTCCCGCGACCAACTGATCGATGCTGCCTATGGCGAGAACATCTATGTGGACGACCGGACCATCGACAGCCACATCAAGCGGGTTCGCAAGAAGTTCCGCAACGTGGACGAGGAATTCAACGCCATCGAAACGCTCTACGGCATCGGCTACCGGTACAAGGAAGCCTGAGGCATGGCTCGCCGCCCTGCTGCGCCGGCTGGGCCGCGCCGTGCCTGACAGCGGTACGCTGCCGTCCCAGCTGCGCCCCGCGCCGGCGCCCACCCGGGCGCGCACCCGCTGGGTGTCGCCGCTGATGCGGCGCATCCTGGTGGTGAACGCGATGCCGCTGGCGCTGCTGCTGGCGGCGCTGCTCTACCTCGACCAGTACCAGAACGGCCTGCTGGAGGCCGAGGTGGGCGCGCTGCGCCAGCAGGCGAAGATCCATGCCGGCGCGCTGAGCGAGGCCGCGGTGCGCGAGGAAGGCACCGAGCCGCCGCGGCTGCTGCCCGATGCCGCCCGCCCGCTGCTGCGCCGCCTGACGGAGCCGACGCCCAACGCCCAGGCCAAGCTGTACGCGCCCGACGGCCAGGTGGTGGTGGATACCCGCATCCGCCAGGGTGCCGGCGGCACCGTGTTCACCGAGCCGCTGCCGCCGGCGATCAACCGCGGCGCCATCGTGGGCACGATCGAGGCGATCTACGACCGCCTGCTGGATTGGCTGCCCGGCAGCGCCCGCCGCACGCGGCTGGACATCTCCCCCACCGCCGCCGGGCCCGACTGGCAGCCGGACGTGAAGGAGGAGATCCGCCTCTCCGGCACCGCCAACCGCAGCGAGACGCCGCCCTATATCCGCCGCACCTCCGACAACCGGCTGCTGGTCTCGGTGGCCGAGCCCGTGGTGCGCAACCGCACCACCGTGGGCATCGTGCTGCTGACCCGCGAGGCGCGCGAGGTGGATGACAGCCTGCTGGCGGTGCGGCTTTCCATCCTGTGGCTGTTCGCGCTTGCCATGGCGCTGACCGTGGCGCTTTCGTGGTACCTCTCGCTGACCATCGCGCGCCCGATCCTGCGCCTGGCGGGGGCCGCGGAGCAGATGCGCGAGGGGCGCGGGCGGGCCGGGGCGGTGCCGGGCAACCTGCTCGCCCGGCGCGATGAGATCGGCGAGCTGGCCCAGACGCTGGGCGATTCCGCGCAGGCGCTGTGGAACCGCATGGACGCCATCGAGCGCTTCGCCGCCGACGTGGCGCACGAGATCAAGAACCCGCTTTCGTCCATCCGTTCTGCCATCGAGACGCTGCGCCGCATCGAGGAGCCGGAGAAGCAGCGCCGCCTGCTGGCGATCATCGCCGAGGACGTGGCGCGGCTGGACCGGCTGATCAGCGACATCTCCGACGCCTCGCGCATCGACGCCGAGCTTTCCCGCGCGGCGACCGAGGCGGTGGACGTGACGCCGATCCTGGCCGCGCTGGCGGAGATCGACGAGGCCACCCGCGCCGAGGGCGGGCCGCGCCTGGAGCTGGCCGAGCCGCGCGTGCCCGCCGTGGTGCAGGCGGTGGAGGACCGGCTGGTGCAGGTGCTGCGCAACCTGATCGGCAATGCGCAGAGCTTCTCCCCGCCCGGCGGGCGGATCGTGCTGGCGGCCGTGCCGGTGGGGGGCGAGATCGAGATCGTGGTGGAGGACCAGGGGCCGGGCATCCCCGAAGGCAAGCTTGAGAGCATCTTCGACCGGTTCTACTCCGAGCGCCCGCAGGGCGAGCGCTTCGGCCAGCATTCCGGCCTGGGGCTTTCGATCAGCCGGCAGATCGTGGAAGCCCTGCGCGGCAGCATCGCGGCCGAGAACCGGCGCGACGAGGCCGGGCGCGTGGTGGGCGCGCGGTTCACGGTGCGGCTGCCGAAGGGGTAGCGCTACTTTCTTCCCCGGCGCTTCTTCGGATCGTATCCGCCACCCCCGGGCCCCAGCGGCCTGGGGGTGGTGTCCTTCCGGGGGCGCAGCGTGGCGCTGGCGGCCGGCGGCGGTTCCAGCCCGAGGTCGAGGGCCTCGAGGCGCTTGATCTCGTCGCGCAGGCGGGCGGCTTCCTCGAATTCCAGATCGGCGGCGGCGGCGCGCATGCGCTTTTCCAGCTCGGCGATGGTGGCCTTGAGGTCCTTGCCGACGAACTCGGTGGCGGTGCTGTCGGCGATGGGGGCGACGGTGACGTAGTCCTGCTCGAAGACGGACTCCAGGACCTTGCCGATCTGCTTGCGGATGCCCTGGGGGGTGATGCCGTGGGCGGTGTTCCAGTCGCGCTGCCTGTTGCGGCGACGTTCGGTTTCCTCGATGGCGTAGCGGAGGCTGTCGGTCATGCGGTCGGCGTAGAGGATGACGCGGCCGTCGATGTTGCGGGCGGCGCGGCCGATGGTTTGGATGAGCGAGGTGCGGCTGCGCAGGAAGCCTTCCTTGTCGGCATCAAGGATCGCGACGAGCTGGCATTCGGGGATGTCCAGGCCCTCGCGCAGCAGGTTGATGCCGACGAGGACATCGAAGACGCCCATGCGCAGGTCGCGGATGATCTCGATGCGTTCCAGCGTATCGACATCCGAATGCAGGTAGCGGACGCGGACGCCGTTCTCGTTGAGGTATTCGGTGAGGTCCTCGGCCATGCGCTTGGTGAGGACGGTGACCAGGGTGCGGCCGCCGTTCTGGGCGACCGCGCGGACTTCGGCCAGGAGGTCATCCACCTGGCGTTCGACGGGGCGGATCTCGGTGACGGGGTCGATGAGGCCGGTGGGGCGGATGACCTGCTCGGCGAAGGCGCCGCCGGTGCGTTCCAGCTCCCACGGGCCCGGGGTGGCGGAGACGAAGAGGGTCTGGGGGCGGAAGCTGTCCCATTCGGCGAATTTCAGGGGGCGGTTGTCGATGCAGGAGGGGAGGCGGAAGCCGAATTCGGCGAGGATGGATTTGCGGGCGTAGTCGCCGCGTTCCATGCCGCCGATCTGGGGGACGGTGACGTGGGATTCGTCGATGATGAGGAGCGCGTTCTCGGGCAGGTATTCGAAGAGGGTGGGCGGGGGTTCGCCGGCGTTGCGGCCGGAGAGGTAGCGGGAATAGTTCTCGATCGACTTGCAGGAGCCGGTGGTCTCGATCATTTCGAGGTCGAAGGTGGTCTTCTGCTGCAGGCGCTCGGCTTCCAGCAGGCGGCCGTTCTGGGTGAAGTAGTCGAGGCGGGCCTTCAGCTCCTGCTTGATGTCCTGGACGGCCTGCTGGAGGGTGGGCCTTGGGGTGACGTAGTGGCTGTTGGCGTAGATGGTGATGGTATCGAGCTTCGCCGTGACCTCGCCGGTGAGGGGGTCGAACTCGGCGATTGATTCGATTTCGTCGCCGAAGAGGGTGACGCGCCAGGCGCGGTCTTCGTAGTGGGCGGGGAAGATATCGACGACCTCGCCGCGGAGGCGGAAGGTGCCGCGCTGGAAGGCGGCGTCGTTGCGGCGGTACTGGAGCTCGACGAGGGCCTTGGCGAGCTTGTCGCGGTCGATGCGGCCGCCGGGTTCGAGCTTCACGACCATCTTGGAATAGGTCTCGACCGAGCCGATGCCGTAGATGCAGGAGACGGAGGCGACGATGACGACGTCGTTGCGTTCCAGGAGCGACTGCGTGGCGGCGTGGCGCATGCGGTCGATCTGTTCGTTGATCTGGCTGTCTTTTTCGATGTAGGTGTCGGTGCGGGGGACGTAGGCTTCGGGCTGGTAGTAATCGTAGTAGCTGACGAAGTATTCGACGGCGTTATCGGGGAAGAAGGCCTTCATCTCGCCGTAGAGCTGGGCGGCCAGCGTCTTGTTCGGGGCGAGGATGAGGGTGGGCTTCTGCACCGCCTCTATCACCTTGGCCATGGTGAAGGTTTTGCCGGAGCCGGTGACGCCGAGGAGGACCTGGTCGCGCTCATTGCCGTTGAGGCCGGCGACGAGTTCGCGGATGGCGGTGGGCTGGTCGCCGTTGGGTTCGAATTCGGAGACGACCTTGAGGCGCCTGGTGACAGGCTTGGGGGGCTGGCGGGGCGGGGTGAAGAGGACGAGGTTCCGGTCGGCGTTGGGGTGGCTGACCGTGGGGGTGGTGATTGGAGACAGTTTGGGGGGGGCGAGGCTGG